>NZ_AP018365.1:1244000-1555000 GCF_016756395.1 Streptomyces sp. SN-593 | reverse complement strand
AGATCACCCAAGTAGCATAGGGCCCGAGAAATCCTGTGTGAATCTGGCGGGACCACCCGTTAAGCCTAAATATTCCCTGGTGACCGATAGCGGATAGTACCGTGAGGGAATGGTGAAAAGTACCGCGGGAGCGGAGTGAAATAGTACCTGAAACCGTGTGCCTACAAGCCGTGGGAGCGTCGGGCATCGAGTTTACTCGGTGTCTCGTGACTGCGTGCCTTTTGAAGAATGAGCCTGCGAGTTTGCGGTGTGTTGCGAGGTTAACCCGTGTGGGGGAGCCGTAGCGAAAGCGAGTCCGAAGAGGGCGTTTTTAGTAGCACGCTCAAGACCCGAAGCGGAGTGATCTAGCCATGGGCAGGTTGAAGCGCGGGTAAGACCGTGTGGAGGACCGAACCCACCAGGGTTGAAAACCTGGGGGATGACCTGTGGTTAGGGGTGAAAGGCCAATCAAACTCCGTGATAGCTGGTTCTCCCCGAAATGCATTTAGGTGCAGCGTCGTGTGTTTCTTGCCGGAGGTAGAGCACTGGATAGGCGATGGGCCCTACCGGGTTACTGACCTTAGCCAAACTCCGAATGCCGGTAAGTGAGAGCGCGGCAGTGAGACTGTGGGGGATAAGCTCCATGGTCGAGAGGGAAACAGCCCAGAGCATCGACTAAGGCCCCTAAGCGTACGCTAAGTGGGAAAGGATGTGGAGTCGCAGAGACAACCAGGAGGTTGGCTTAGAAGCAGCCATCCTTGAAAGAGTGCGTAATAGCTCACTGGTCAAGTGATTCCGCGCCGACAATGTAGCGGGGCTCAAGCGTACCGCCGAAGTCGTGTCATTCACACAATATTCCTAACGGGAGTGTGGATGGGTAGGGGAGCGTCGTGTGCCGGGTGAAGCCGCCGTGTAAGCGAGTGGTGGATGGTTCACGAGTGAGAATGCAGGCATGAGTAGCGATACAAGAGTGGGAAACTCTTGCGCCGATTGACTAAGGGTTCCTGGGTCAAGCTGATCTGCCCAGGGTAAGTCGGGACCTAAGGCGAGGCCGACAGGCGTAGTCGATGGACAACCGGTTGATATTCCGGTACCCGCTTTGAAGCGCCCAGTACTGAACCGAGCGATGCTAAGGCCGTGAAGCCGCCTCTGATCTCTTCGGAGTGAGGGGGAGTGGTGGAGCCGCTGAACCGGACTTGTAGTAGGTAAGTGATGGGGTGACGCAGGAAGGTAGTCCAGCCCGGGCGGTGGTTGTCCCGGGGTAAGGGTGTAGCCCGAGGGGTAGGTAAATCCGTCCTTCGTGAAGGGTGAGACCTGATGCCGAGCCGATTGTGGTGAAGTGGATGATCCTATGCTGTCGAGAAAAGCCTCTAGCGAGTTTCAAGGCGGCCCGTACTCTAAACCGACTCAGGTGGTCTGGTAGAGAATACCGAGGCGTTCGGGTGAACTATGGTTAAGGAACTCGGCAAAATGCCCCCGTAACTTCGGGAGAAGGGGGGCCACTTCTGGTGATCATCTTTACGGTGTGAGCTGGGGGTGGCCGCAGAGACCAGCGAGAAGCGACTGTTTACTAAAAACACAGGTCCGTGCGAAGCCGTAAGGCGATGTATACGGACTGACGCCTGCCCGGTGCTGGAACGTTAAGGGGACCGGTTAGTCACATTTCGGTGTGGCGAAGCTGAGAACTTAAGCGCCAGTAAACGGCGGTGGTAACTATAACCATCCTAAGGTAGCGAAATTCCTTGTCGGGTAAGTTCCGACCTGCACGAATGGCGTAACGACTTCTCGACTGTCTCAACCATAGGCCCGGTGAAATTGCACTACGAGTAAAGATGCTCGTTTCGCGCAGCAGGACGGAAAGACCCCGGGACCTTTACTATAGCTTGATATTGGTGTTCGGTTCGGCTTGTGTAGGATAGGTGGGAGACTTTGATCATCGAGCGCCAGCTTGGTGGGAGTCGTCGTTGAAATACCACTCTGGTCGTGCTGGATGTCTAACCTCGGTCCGTGATCCGGATCAGGGACAGTGTCTGGTGGGTAGTTTAACTGGGGCGGTTGCCTCCTAAAGGGTAACGGAGGCGCCCAAAGGTTCCCTCAGCCTGGTTGGCAATCAGGTGTTGAGTGTAAGTGCACAAGGGAGCTTGACTGTGAGACTGACGGGTCGAGCAGGTACGAAAGTAGGGACTAGTGATCCGGCGGTGGCTTGTGGAAGCGCCGTCGCTCAACGGATAAAAGGTACCCCGGGGATAACAGGCTGATCTTCCCCAAGAGTCCATATCGACGGGATGGTTTGGCACCTCGATGTCGGCTCGTCGCATCCTGGGGCTGGAGTCGGTCCCAAGGGTTGGGCTGTTCGCCCATTAAAGCGGTACGCGAGCTGGGTTTAGAACGTCGTGAGACAGTTCGGTCCCTATCCGCTGCGCGCGTTGGAGTCTTGAGAAGGGCTGTCCCTAGTACGAGAGGACCGGGACGGACGAACCTCTGGTGTGCCAGTTGTTCTGCCAAGGGCATGGCTGGTTGGCTACGTTCGGGAGGGATAACCGCTGAAAGCATCTAAGCGGGAAGCTTGCTTCGAGATGAGGGCTCCCACCCACTTGATGGGGTAAGGCTCCCAGTAGACGACTGGGTTGATAGGCCGGATGTGGAAGCCTCGTGAGGGGTGGAGCTGACCGGTACTAATAGGCCGAGGGCTTGTCCATGTGTGCTCGCGTCCACTGTTTGGTTCCCGGGTTGCGAACAGTCGCATCCGGTGAACACTCAACTGAAAAGTGTGCTTGTTCGCTCGGACTCTGTCGAAATTCCGCTTCCGCGGGATGACCCGATAGTGTTTCGGTGGCCATAGCGTGAGGGAAACGCCCGGTTACATTCCGAACCCGGAAGCTAAGCCTTTCAGCGCCGATGGTACTGCAGGGGGGACCCTGTGGGAGAGTAGGACGCCGCCGAACAATCTTTCCGGACCCTTGGTCCTGGCCTGAGCGCTGGGACCAGGGGTCCTTTTTTATTGTGCTCGAAGCGCGCATTCCTGCCGCTCCGCGAGACCTGAACCACAGCAGTACGATCCGACAGGAGTCACGTCGATGCCCAACTCGTCCGAAGACCGGCCCGAGCGCAGCGATCACCGCCGCGAGGATCGTCGTGACGACCGTAGGGACGACCGTCCCCGTCGCGACGACCCCCGCGGTGGCGCCGGCTACCGCCGCGACGACCGTTCCGACCGTCCGCGTTCGGAACGCCCGCGCGATGACCGCCAAGGCGGCGGCGGTTACCGCCGTGACGACCGTCCGGGTGGTGGTTTCCGTCGTGACGACCGTCGTGATGACCGTCCCCGTGGTCCGCGTCGCGATGACGACCGTGGTGGGTTCCGTCGTGACGACCGCCGGGATGACCGTCCCGGTGGCGGTGGCGGTTTCCGTCGTGATGACCGTCGTGACGACCGGCCGCGTTTCGACCGTCCGCGCGACGACCGCCGGGATGACCGACCCCGCGGCCCGCGTCGTGATGACGACCGTGGTGGTTTCCGGCGTGACGATCGTCGTGATGACCGTCCCGGTGGTGGCGGTGGTTTCCGTCGTGATGACCGTGGTGGGGATCGTCCGCGTTATGACCGTCCGCGGGATGACCGTCGTGACGACCGTCGTGATGACCGTCCCCGTGGTCCGCGTCGTGATGACGACCGTGGTGGGTTCCGTCGTGATGACCGTCCCGGTGGCGGTGGCGGTGGCGGTGGCGGTGGCGGTGGCGGTTTCCGTCGTGACGATCGGCCTCGTTTCGACCGCCCGCGGGATGACCGCCGGGATGACCGTCCTGGTGGCGGTGGTTTCCGTCGTGATGACCGTGGTGGGGATCGTCCGCGTTATGACCGTCCGCGGGATGACCGCCGGGATGACCGTCCGCGTGGTCCGCGTCGTGATGACGACCGTGGTGGGTTCCGTCGTGACGACCGCCGGGATGACCGTCCTGGTGGTGGCGGTGGTTTCCGTCGTGATGACCGTCGTGACGACCGGCCGCGTTTCGACCGTCCGCGGGATGACCGCCGGGATGACCGGCGGGATGACCGCCGGGACGACCGTCCCCGCGGTCCGCGCCGCGACGACGACCGGGACCGCGGCCACGGCCGGCGCCCGGTGGTGCAGGGACGCGGCAGGTTCGAGAGCCGCGGCGGCCGCGACGACCGCAGGGACGACCGCGAGCCGATCCGCCGACTGCCGATCCCGGACGAGGTGACCGGTCAGGAGATCGACCCGAGCGTGCGGCAGGAGCTGATGAGCCTGCCCAAGACGCTCGCCGAGGACGTGGCCCGGAACCTGGTGATGGTCGCGCGGCTGCTCGACGAGGAGCCGGAGCAGGCGTACGCGTACTCGCGCGTCGCGCTGCGGCTCGCCTCGCGCGTCGCGGCGGTCCGGGAGGCGGCGGGCTTCGCGTCGTACGCCACCGAGCGGTACTCGGAGGCGCTGGCGGAGTTCCGCACCACGCGGCGGATGACCGGCACGGTGGACCTCTGGCCGGTGATGGCCGACTGCGAACGCGGCCTCGGCCGTCCCGAGCGGGCGCTGGAGATGGCGGGTGCGCCGGAGGTGCACAAGCTGGACAAGGCCGGGCAGGTCGAGATGCGGTTGGTCGCGGCCGGCGCCCGGCAGGACCTCGGCCAGGCCGAGGCCGCCGTGGTGACCCTCCAGAGCTCGGAGTTGGCGGCCAACGCCGTCCACCCGTGGACGGCCCGGTTGCGCTACGCCTACGCGGACGCGCTGCTCACGGTCGGCCGGGAGAACGAGGCGCGCGAGTGGTTCGCCAAGGCGCTGGAGGCGGACCACAACGGCACGACCGACGCCTCCGACCGGCTCGCCCAGCTCGACGGCGTGGCGTTCGTGGACGCCTTCGACGGTGAGGGCGACGGGGACGAGGACGAGCGCGCCGGCACGGCGGGCACGGACGACACCGATGAGTCCGACGACGTCGACGTGCCCGCGGACGACGACCTGACCGACGAGGTCGTGGTCGAGGGCACGGACACCGCTGTCGATGCGCCGGACGACGACGCCGACGACGCCGACGACCACTCCGACAGCGAGGACGACGACGAGGACGACGACACCTCGTCCGACGCCCGGGCCCACGCCGAGGAAGCGGACGACGAGCCGGAGGAGTCCGCCGCCGACGCGGGCGCCGACGACACCGACACCGACGGCAACGCCACGGAGCAGAAGGCCGGCGACGCCGAGCCCTCCTCCTTCCTGGACTCCCCGTTCCGCGCCCCGGCGCACACGGACCGCGAGGACGACTGAACGAACCGCACCACCAGGTGAGCCGAGGGCGGCACCCGCGACCCCGCGGGTGCCGCCCTCGGCGCTCCCCGGGCGGCCCGGCTCCCTGCGTGGCGGCAGCGGATCGGCAGCGGCAGCTCCGGCCACGGCTATCGCCGCGGCTATCGCCGCGGCTCGACGCTCCGCATCACCAGCCCGCTCGCCGGCTTCGGCCCGAACGACGTGGACTTGCGCGGCATCATCACGCCCTGGCGCGCCAGGTCCAGGACGACGCCCTCGCGCACCGGGTGCATCAGCACCGCGGTGCCGCCGAGTTGTCCGGCCAGGCGGACCGCGGCCTCGGCGTCGTGGATGTAGCGGATGTGCTCGGGGGAATCCGGCACCCGCCAGACGTGGTCGAGCAGCAGGCCGTGCAGGACCGTCGCGTCCAGCCGCCGCCAGGGCTCGGGCCGGTCGTCCGGCACCGTCTCGCGCAGCAGCACGGGATCGGCCCGGTCCAGCAGGTGGAAGCCGTCCCCCGCCAGCAGGAAGGCGTTCCCCTCGACCCCGCCGGCCACTTCGCCCGCCGCGGGCCCCGTGCCTCCGCTCGCGGCGCCCGCCCCCGCTCCGGTGTCCCCGCTCGCCTCCGCCAGCACGCGCAGTGCCGCCTCCAGGTCGTCGCCCGCCAGCCGGCGGACCCGGAAGGCGCCGCGCGCGGCCGCGAGGGCGGCGGCCGGCGGGAGTTCGGGCAGCACGCGGTGGATGGCGCGCACCCGCAGCGGGTAGCGGGCGCTGTCCACGAGCAGGACCAGGCCGTAGTCCCAGCCGGTGCCGGGCGGGTGGTCGGCCTGGAGCCTGCGGTAGGTGGCCCAGCGGTGGTGTCCGTCGGCGATCAGGGCCTGGCGGTCGGCGAGTTCGGCGTCGATCGCCGCCTGCTCCGCGGACCCGGTCAGGGCCCACAGCCGGTGCCGTACGCCGTCCTCGGTGGTGATGGCGAGCAGCGGCTCCTCGGTGGCGGCGGTCCGCTCGACGATCCCGGCGGTGGCGGGGCCGTCGCGGTAGGCGAGCAGCAGGGGTTCGAGGTTGGCGCCGGTCGCGCGCATCAGGGCCGCGCGGTCGGCGACCGGACCGGGCATGACGTCCTCGTGCGGGAGCACGGCGCCCTCCTCGGGGCCGCTCAGCCGCAGGGCGCCGATCACCCCGCGCTGGAGGTGGTCGCCGTCGCGCTGCTCGTAGACGTAGAGGGCGGGGGCCGGGTCGCGGGCGAGGACGCCCTGGTCGAGCCAGGCCGCCAGGGTGCGGGCGGCCTTGTGGTGCCGGGCGTCGGGGGTGGAGGCGTCCGGGAGGATCAGCCGGACCACGTTGTACGGGTCGGCGGTCTCCAGGTGGCGCTGGCCGTCGGGGCGTACCACGACGTCGTACGGTGGCGAGGTGACGGCGGCGAGGCTGCCGACGTGCTCCCGTACGAAGCGCAGCCCGCGGAACGGCGCCAGGTGAGGGCCCCGCGGGTGGTCCTGATCGGTGTCGGTCATCCGCGCATGCTACGACGCCCTCGCGGCACCGGCCCCGACCGGCATGGGGGATGATCGAGGGGTAGCCCACCGACGAGGAGCGAGCCCCGCCATGACGCACCGCACCAGCCCGCACGGCAGCGAAGAGCCGTTGGACAGGGCGTACGACACCGCGCTCCTGGACCTCGACGGTGTCGTCTACGCGGGTGGGGAGGCGATCGCGCACGCGGTGGACTCGCTCGGCGCCGCGCGGGAGCACGGCATGCACCTCGCCTACGTCACCAACAACGCGTCGCGCACGCCGGACACGGTCGCCGAGCACCTGACGCGGCTGGGGGTGCCGGCGGGCGCGGACGACGTGATCACCTCGGCGCAGGCGGTGGCGCGGCTGATCGCGGAGCAGGTGCCGGCCGGCGCGAAGGTGCTCGCGGTGGGCGGTGAGGGCCTGATGGTGGCGCTGCGGGAGCGCGGCCTGGTCCCGGTGGAGTCCGCGGACGACGACCCCGCGGCCGCGGTGCAGGGGTACGGCCCGGACCTGCGGTGGTCCCAACTGGCCGAGATGGCCTACGCGGTGAACCGCGGCGTGCCCTGGTTCGCGTCGAACACCGACCGGACGATCCCGAGCGGGCGGGGCATCGCGCCGGGCAACGGCGCCGCGGTGGAGGCGGTGCGCTTCGCGACCGGCGGCGACCCGCAGGCGGCGGGCAAGCCGCTGCCGCCGATGCACCGGGAGACTGTGCTGCGGACCGGCGCCCGGCGGCCGTTGGTGGTGGGGGACCGGCTGGACACGGACATCGAGGGCGCGTTCGCGGGTGGCGTGGACTCGCTGCTGGTGCTGACCGGGGTCACCGACGCGGCCGCGCTGCTCTCGGCCGAGCCGCGGCACCGGCCCACCTACGTCGGCCGCGACCTGCGGGACCTGCTGGCCGCGCAGCCGCAGGTGGCGGTGCCGGAGGCGGGAAGGGCCGAGTGCGGCGGCTGGAGCGCGTCCGCGGCGGGCGGCGCGCTCGCGGTCGAGGGCGGGGGCGATCCGCTGGACGGGTTGCGCGCGCTGTGCGGTGCGGCCTGGAGCGGTGCGGGCGGGGGGAGTTGCGACCTGGACGCGGCGAAGACGGTCGAGCGGCTGGGGTTGTAGCGCGGGCGGGCCGGGGGAGGGGCATGGGGGCCGGGGAGCAGGCCCGGCCACCCCGCTCGCCCGCGGACGCGGTCGGGGGCGCGGCCGGGAGGCACCGCCGCGCGCCCTGCCCGAGTCGGCCGCCGCGAACGGCCGGGCCGGGACCCGGTTCCCGCTCCGGCGGAGGTCCGGGCGCGGGGGCGGCACTGCCCGCACACCCGTCCCCGACCGCCGGCCTCGCACCCTGATCCCGGCATCCCGGCATCCCGGCATCCCGCACCGCCACCGCCCGCGCGACCCCACCCGCCGGGGCGCGGCGCCGTACGTCCTGACGCAGCCCGGAAGGTCCGTCCATGACGCTCTCCCCCGCCCCGCCGGCCACGGAGGCGGCCGCGGCCGCGCCTTCGGAGCGGCCCGCCGCGCGGCGCCGACGCCCGTCCCCGGTCCGGAGGTTCGCCGCGCGGCTGACGCCCGCCGACCGCGACGTGCTGTGGCTGTACGCCCTGACCCGGGCCGGTCTGTGGGTCACGGAGTACTGCGCCCGCTGGCTCTTCCCGGCCGACGCGGGCAGCCACCACCCGGCGCCGGTCCTCGCGCCGTGGCAGCAGTGGGACTGGGCGTACTACCTGCACATCGCGCGGGACGGCTACTTCCCCGCGGGCGGCCCCGGTCCCGGTGAGAACGGCTGGGACAACCGGGAGGCGTTCTTCCCCGGCTTCCCGCTGGTGCTCCGCGCGGTCCACACGGTGATCGGCGACTGGACCGCCGCGGGGCTGACGGTCTCCTGCGCGGCCGGCGCGGTGGCGGTGGTGGCGCTCGGCCGCATAGCCGGGCTGGACCGGCCGGGGGCCGCGGCGCCCCGGCGCACCGCCGCGCTGTTCCTGGTGTCGCCGTGCGCGGTGTTCCTGGCCGCGGGCTACACCGAGTCGCTGTTCCTCGCGCTGGCGCTGCCCGCGTGGCTCGCGGCCCGCCGGGCGGCGTGGGGCAGGGCGGCGGTGCTGGCCTGCCTGGCGTGCGCGGTACGGGTCAGCGGGCTGTTCCTGGTGGCGGCGATCGCGGTGCAGTTGCTGTCCACGGTGCGCCGGCCGCGCGACCTGCGCCCGCTGCCCTGGCTGGCGCTGCCCGCGCTGCCGCCGCTGCTGTACAGCGCCTACCTGCACGCCCGCACCGGCGACTGGATGGAGTGGAAGGACGCCGAGGACCGCGGCTGGGCGCGGGACTTCCACAGTCCGTGGACCGCGTGGCACCACACCTGGGCCGCCGCGTTCGGGTCCGCCCAGGGCACCGGGCAGGCGGTGATGTTCCAGGCCGAACTGCTGGCGATGGCCACCGGCGTGGCGCTGCTGCTGTTCCTGCTGCTGCGCCGCCGGTGGGCCGAGGCGGTGTACGTGGCCCTGAGCCTGTGGGCGCTGGGCACGTCGTACTGGTACATGTCGATCCCGCGGGCGGCGCTGCTGTGGTGGCCGCTGTGGACGTCGCTGTGCGCGGCGACCACGGTCCGGCCCCGGCTGCGCACCGCCTACTTCGCGGTGGTCGGGCCCCTGACCACCGTGGTGGCGCTGGCCTTCTTCACCGGCCGCTGGGCCGGGTGAGGCGGGGCCGGCCGGATCGGGGGCCGGCCCCCGCCGGTCACGCGGCGCGTGCCTGGTCGGCCTCTTCCGCTGCCGCCTCGTCGACCGCTTCCGTCGCCGCCTCCCGCGCGGCGGCGACCGCCGCGCCGAGCAGGTCGTCCTCGGTGCGGCCCTGCCGCCAGTACCCGGTGAAGGAGACGGCCGCGCGGTCCAGGCCGCGTTCGGTGACGAGGTGGCGGCGCAGGGCCCGGACGCAGCCGGACTCGCCGGCCAGCCAGGCGTAGGGCGCGACGCCCGCGGGAACGGTCACGGCGCGGACCGCGTCGAGCAGGGCGGTGGTGCGGTCGTGGCCGCCGCGGACCAGCCAGTGGACCTCGGCCTTGGCGCGGGTGGGCATCCGGACGCGGTCGTCGGGGTGGCCGACCTCGACGAACACCCGCACGGGCAGGGCGGCCGGGAGCGCGGCGAGGATGTTGGCCACCGACGGCAGGGCGGTCTCGTCGCCGGCGAGCAGCACCCAGCCGGTGCCGGCCGGCGGGCGGAACTCGACGCCGCCGTTGTCCTGGGCGACGGGGGCGAGGATCGACACGCGGTCGCCGGGGCGGGCTCGCGCGGCCCAGCGGGAGGCCGGGCCGAGGTCGCCGTGCAGCGCGAAGTCGACGTCGACCTCGGCCGGTCGCGTGCGCACGCCGCTGACGGTGTAGGTGCGCATGATCCCGCGCACGGCCGGGTCCATGGCGCGCCAGCGGGCGTACCAGTCGGCGTCGAGGACGTCGGGCAGGACGGGGGCCGGCTGGCCGGGGAGCGGCAGGAACAGCTTGAAGCGCTGGTCGCAGCCGCCGCTGACGATCCGGGCGAGGTCCTGTCCGCCGAGTACCACGCGGCGCAGCGTGGGGGAGAGCCGCCGGGTGCGCACCACCCGCGGGTGGAAGAAGCGGTAGGGGATGTCCGTCACGGTGTCAGGCCACCTTCTTCGCGGACGTGATGGCCTTGGTGAGGTCGTCGATCCGGTCGGCGCACTTGGCGTAGGAGAAGATCGGCTCGCTCGGCCAGCCGAGCACCTGGTCGCCCTTGACCGCGGGCAGCCGGGTCCAGGTCGGCTTGCCGGTCAGGTCCTTGGGCTGGAGGGTGGCGGTCCGGCTGTCGAGCATGATGACGTCCGACCGGTACTTGTCGGCGTTCTCCCAGCTCAGCGTCTCGAAGAAGCCGCCCGTCACCTTGTTCGGGACGATGAAGTTCACCCCGAGGCTCTTGTAGTAGCGCAGGTCGGCCGCGGCGGCGGGGTCGGAGACGTAGAGGGAGTCGGCGCTCGCGGAACCGGCCATCACGGTGATGTCGGGGTGCGCCTTGGCGGCGGCGCGCAGCGCGGCGGACGACTTCTCGAAGCGGGTCTTCTGGGCGGCGTTGGCGCCCGAGGACATGTCGGCGCCCAGGGACTCGGCGAGTTCGGCGTAGCGCTGGAGCGGGGTGGTGATCGGGACGCCGGCGACGTTGATGCCGACGCTGGGGGCCAGGGCGAGGATCTTCTTCGAGCTGTCGTCCGGGACGTACCAGAGCGCCGGGGCCTGGTACATGTGGCTGATCAGCAGGCCGGGGTCGAGGGCGGCGTACTTCTCGATGTTGAACTCGCCCCAGGTGTTGCCGATCACGGTGACCTTCTTCACGTCGACGTCCCCGGCCATCGGGTCGGCGGAGCCGTCCTTGAGCGTGGTGGGGCCGAAGACGCCGGTGCACTCGATGCCGTAGTCGTGCAGGGCCGCGGCGGAGCCGATGTAGGCCACGAGGTGGCCGGGCGCGTGGTCGGCCTTGACGGTCTGCTTGCGGTCGTCGGTGAAGCTCCAGGGGCCGGACGACGTCTTCGCGCCCGTGCCGCCGGACGAGGCGGCCGGGTCCGAGCCGGAGTCCGACGATCCGCCGCACGCCGCCAGCAGTGCGCCCAGCCCGACCGATCCGCCGGCGGCGAGGGCCCCTCGGCGCGTCATTCCTGGAGCTGCTGCGAAACGGGACGAATGCATGGTGCTACCGCTCTGCTCGAAGTGATCTGGCGAGGGTAGGCTAACCTAAGTCCGTGCTGGTCGACCGTCACACCCCGCCCCGGGCGGACACCGGGCCCCCGTCCGCCCCACCGCGCGGCAGCGTCGCGCGGGCCAACGCCCGCCGGGCCGCCGGGCTGCTGCTGGCCATCGGCCTGCTCGCCCTCGTCGTGGTGGCGAGCATCGCGATCGGCGCGCGGAACGTCCCGGTCGGCCACGTGTGGCACGGCCTGTTCCACTACTCCGGTACGGACGACGACGTGGTCATCCGCGAACTGCGGCTGCCCCGTACGGTACTCGGCCTGCTGGTGGGCGCCGCGCTCGGTGTCGCCGGGGCCGCCATGCAGGCGCTGACGCGCAACCCGCTCGCCGACCCCGGGCTGCTCGGCGTGAACGCCGGCGCGGCCGCGGCCGTGGTCTCGGGGATCAGCTTCCTCGGCGTCTCCTCGACCACCGGCTACGTCTGGTTCGCCCTGGCCGGCGCCGCCGTGGTCTCCGTCCTCGTCTACGCCATCGGCGGCAGCCGCTCGGCGACCCCGGTACGGCTCGCGCTCGCCGGCACCGCGATCACCGCGCTGCTCCAGGGCTGGACCACCGCGGTCGAGCTCACCGACAAGGTCGCCCTGGACCGGATGCGCTTCTGGCAGGTCGGCTCCCTGTCCTCCGCGAACATGTCCACCGTCCGGGACGTCGCGCCCTTCCTCGCGGTCGGCGCGGTGCTCGCCCTGGCCAGCGCCCGGCCGCTCAACGCGGTCGCGCTCGGCGACGACACCGCGCGCGGGCTGGGCGCGAAGCTCACCCGCACCCGTGTGACGGTGATGGCCGCGATCACCCTGCTGTGCGGCGCCGCGACCGCCGCGTGCGGCCCGATCGTCTTCGTCGGCCTGATGGTCCCGCACGTGGTGCGGGGCATCACCGGCCCGGACATGCGCTGGATCATCCCGTACGCCGCGGTGCTCTCGCCGGTGCTGCTGCTCGGTTCCGACGTGATCGGACGGGTCGTCACCCGGCCGGCCGAACTCCAGGTCGGCATCGTCACCGCCGTGATCGGCGGCCCCGTCTTCATCGCGCTGGTCCGACGCCGAAGGATGGCCGAACTGTGAGCCCGACCGTACTGCGCCGCGGCGGCCGCTCCGTGCGGGTCGACCGGCGCTCGCTGCTGGTGTGCACGGGCCTGGTGGTGGTCGCGCTGGCCGTCTCCGTGGTGCTGATCGGCACCGGCGACTTCCACATCGCCCCGCTCGACGTGCTGCGCAGCCTCGCCGGGCACGGCAACCCGGGCCAGGACTTCATCGTCCGCCAGTTGCGGCTGCCGCGGGTCGTGGTGGCGCTGCTGGTCGGCGCGAGCCTGGGCATGGCCGGCGCCGCCTTCCAGACCGTCTCCCGCAACCCGCTCGGCAGCCCGGACGTCATCGGCTTCGGCCAGGGCTCGGCCGTCGGTGCGCTGGTCGTCATCGTGCTGCTGAAGGGGTCGTCGTACCAGGTCGCGATCGGCGCGGTGGCCGGCGGCCTGCTCACCGGCATCGCGGTCTACCTGCTGGCCTGGAAGCGCGGGGTGCACGGCTACCGGCTGGTGCTGGTCGGCATCGGCGCGTCCGCGGTGCTCTCGGCGGTCAACAGCTACCTGCTGGTCAAGGCGGACATCGTGGACGCGGCGCGGGCCGTGGTGTGGATCACCGGGTCGCTCGACGGCCGGGACTGGTCGCAGGCGTGGCCCCTGCTCGGCGCGGCCGTCGTCCTCATGCCGGTCCTGGTCGTCAGCGGGCGCGCGCTGCGTATCACCGAGATGGGGGACGACGCGGCCAGCGCGCTGGGTGTACACGTCGAGCGGATCAGACTCGTCACCGTGCTCGCCGCGGTGCTGCTCACCGCCTCCGCGACCGCGGCGGCCGGCCCGATCTCGTTCGTCGCGCTCACCGCCCCCCAACTGGCCCGCCGCCTGACCCGTTCACCCGGCGTCGCCCTCGTGCCGTCCGCGCTCATGGGCGCGACGCTGCTGGTCGCCGCCGACTGGGCGGCCCAACGCGCCTTCGGGTCCGGCGAGGTGCCCGTCGGCGTGGCCACCGGGGTGCTCGGCGGCGGCTACCTGCTGTGGCTGCTGGTCAGCGAGCGCAGGGCGGGCAGGATATGAGCGGGACGGGAAGCGGGGGCGGCGCGGTGCAGGGACGCGCCCCGGACCGGTGGGCGGACCAGGCGCCGGAGCAGTCAACGGCCCGACCAGGAAAGGGGTTCCGCCGGATGTTCCGCGGCACCGACAAGTCGACACGTACCACCGCTGAGGGGCCCGGCCGGGGCCGGGAGGAAGAACCGGCCGACGGCACCCGCCTCGCCGCCGAATCCGTCACGCTCGGCTACGACCAGCGGATCATCGCCGAGGACCTGTCGGTCGAGATACCCGACCGCTCCTTCACCGTCATCGTCGGCCCGAACGCGTGCGGCAAGTCGACATTGCTGCGCGCCCTGTCCCGGCTGCTCAAGCCCGCCCAGGGACGGGTGCTGCTCGACGGGCGCGCGATCGGCTCGCTGCCGGCGAAGTCCGTGGCCAGGACGCTGGGCCTGCTGCCGCAGAGTTCGGTCGCGCCCGACGGCATCACCGTCTCCGGGCTGGTCGCCCGCGGCCGCTACCCGCACCAGGGCCTGCTGCGGCAGTGGTCGTCCGAGGACGAGCGGATCGTCGACGAGTCGATGGCCGCGACCGGTATCGCCGCCCTCGCCGATCGCTTTGTCGACGAACTCTCCGGCGGCCAGCGGCAGCGCGTCTGGATCGCGATGGCCCTCGCCCAGCAGACCCCGCTGCTGCTGCTCGACGAACCGACCACCTTCCTCGACATCCAGCACCAGATCGACGTCCTCGACCTGTGCGCCGACCTGCACGAGCAGCGTGGCCGCACGCTCGTCGCGGTCCTGCACGACCTCAACCAGGCCGCCCGCTACGCCACCCACCTCATCGCCATGAAGGAGGGCCGGATCGAGGCCCAGGGCCCGCCGTCCGAGATCATCACCACCGAACTGGTGGAACGCGTCTTCGGGGTGCGGTGCCGGATCATCGACGACCCGGAGAGCGGTACGCCGCTGGTGGTGCCCGCGGCCCGGCGCCCGGCGGGCGCGCGCGGACCGGAGGCCCACGCGGAGGCGGGAACGGCGCGCGGCGGCACCGCTACAGCAGCGAGCGCAGCTTCAGCAGGTCCCGCAGGCCCGCCTGCACCCTGACCCGGCCGGCGCCCCACGCCTTCGCGAAGTGCAGCTCGCCGCCGACCAGTTGGACCAGGACGTCGCCGGTCATCGCCAGCCGGATCTGGGCCTTCTGCTCGGGGGTGCCCGGCACCGTCACCACGTCCTGGATGCTGCCGCCGGCCAGCCGGCCCACGAAGGTGATGTCCAGGTCGGTGATCCGGCAGCTCAGCGAGCGGTCCAGCGCGGTGGCGTCGCGGACGGCGCCGTCGGCCTTCGCGAGGTTCGCCGAGAGGGTGTCGAGCGCGCTGCGGCACTCCTCGATGGTGGCCATCGGCTGAGATGTCTCCCGGTGGTCGGTACGTCCGGATGACGGTACCGCAGGGCCCGTGCTCGGGGCGCGGCGACGGAAAGGGGTAGCGTCGTCACCGCGTGCACCAGCGTGCGGCGACAATGCGCCGGCGGCGAGGCGAGGAGTGTGAGCGATGCGGGACGCACTGCGTACCTGTCTGCAGATCGCGGGCGGCCTGACCGAGGCCACCCGGCGCCGTGCGGTCGAGGCGGCCAAGGAGATGCTGGACCAGGCCGGGATCGACCCCGTGGCCCTCCAGGAGCGGATCGGCGCGGCGATCCCCCCGGAGGTGCAGACCCTCGCGGACGAGCTGGTCGCCTCGGGCCGCGCCAACCGCGACCTGCTGCTCGGCATCGTCAGGGAAGAAGTCGACAAGACGATGGGCCGGGTCGGACGGCTCGCCGACGAGGTCACCAAGGTCGGCGTCGTCCTGGAGACGCTGGAGCGCCGGATCAGGAACCTGGAAGGGCCCGGTTCCGGCGACGGGACGGCCGCGGAGCCGGAGGCGAAGGCCGGCGGCGAGGACACCGGTCGTGCGCCCGGGGTGAAGGGGCGTACGCAGGACGCGGAGTCCTCCCGCCCGGCCGCTCCGAAGCCGCCGGCCCGGCCGCGGCCGGCGCCCCCGGTCGAGCACGTCCGGGTCGACGCCGAGCCCTCGCCACCCGCCCCGCCCGCGGCGGCGCCCACGTCGGTGGCCAACCCGCGTCGGACCGCCGCGACCGACCGGCCGGCCACCCCGGCGAAGAAGTCGCCCGCGGCCAAGAAGACGGCTCCCGCGAAGAAGTCGCCGCCCGCGGCGGCGAAGAAGGCTCCCGCGAAGAAGACCACTCCCGCGAAGGAGACGGCTCCCGCCAAGCGCACCGCGGCGAAGAAGACCGCGGCGAAGAAGACCGTGGCCAAGAAGGCGGCGTCGGCGCCCACCTCCGCGGGGGCGGCGCCCGCCGGGGCCGCGGCGAAGAAGACCACCGCTCGGAAGCCGGCCGCGGCGAAGAAGGCCGCAGCCGGGAGGAAGTCGGTCCCGGCGAAGAAGAGCGCGGTGGAGACGGCCGCGACGCAGGGGAGCGCGGCGCAACAGGCCCTCGCCGCGCCGGATGCGGCGCCCACCTCCGCGGGGACGGCGCCCGCCGGGGCCGCCAGGAAGGCGACTGCCGCCAAGCGGACGACCTCGGCCACGAAGGCCGCGGCGGCCAAGAAGAGCACGGCCGCCAAGAAGAGCACGGCCAAGAAGAGCACGGGCAGGAAGACCGCCGCCAAGCGCACGCCCGCCGGGAACACGCCCGCCAAGAAGACGGCCGCGGGGGAGAAGCCGGCCGCGGCGGACCCGTCGTCCCAGCAGGCGCCCGCCGGGCCCGATGCCGCCTCGGAGCCCACCACCCGGCCCGGCGGCGGCGATGCGTGAGGGCTACGATCTGCCCGGTGCGGCCCCCCAGCCGTGGCCGGGGGCGCCCACGCCTGCGCCGCCCGGCACCGCACCGCCCCGGGTACCCGGCACCGCCGGTGCCCCCGGCGGGGCTCCGCCCGCCGAGGCGGCGACCGGCGCCGGGGCGGAAGCCGGGACCGGGACCGGGACCGACGCGGCGACCGGCGCCGGAACCGACCGGCCACCCGAGCCGTTGGGGGTGACGGTCGAGGCGACGGGGAATGCTGAGGTGGATGCCGCGGTTGAGCGGCTGCGGGACGCGGACGCGCTCCCCACCGACGCGCACATCGAGGTCTACGAGGATGTGCACGCCGGACTGCGGAACGCGCTGACCGCGCTGGACGAGAACAGGGGCTGAACCGTACGTGGCACGACGCCGACTCGACGCCGAGCTGGTGCGCCGGAAACTCGCGCGCTCCCGCGAGCACGCAGGCCAGTTGATCGCCGCGGGCCGGGTGACCGTGGCCGGGGCGACCGCGACCAAGTCCGCCACACAGGTGGAGACCAGTGCGGCCCTGGTGGTCGCCGTGGACCACGACGACCCCGACTACGTGTCGCGCGGCGGCCACAAGCTGGCCGGCGCGCTCGCCGCGTTCACCCCGCGCGGCCTGGTCGTGGCCGGCCGCCGGGCCCTGGACGCGGGCGCCTCCACCGGAGGGTTCACCGACGTGCTGCTGCGCGCGGGCGCCGCCGAGGTGGTCGCGGTGGACGTGGGCTACGGCCAGCTCGCCTGGTCCCTGCAGAGCGACGACCGCGTCGTCGTCAAGGACCGCACGAACGTGCGGGAGTTGACGTTGGAGACGATCGACGGCCGGCCGGCCGACCTCGTCGTCGGCGACCTGTCCTTCATCCCGCTCGGCCTGGTGCTGCCCGCGCTGGTGCGCTGCGCCGCGCCGGACGCGGACCTGGTGCTGATGGTGAAGCCGCAGTTCGAGGTGGGGCGGGAGCGGCTCGGTGCCGGCGGAGTGGTCCGCAGCACCCAATTGCGCGCCGAGAGCGTGCGGAAGGTGGCCGAGCAGGCCGCCGCACTGGGGCTGGGCGCCCTCGGCGTCACCGCCAGCCCGCTGCCCGGCCCGTCCGGGAACGTGGAGTACTTTCTGTGGCTGCGCTCCGGCGCCCCCGCGCTGGATCCGGCCGAAGTCGACCGTGCTGTGGCGGAGGGGCCCCGATGACCGAGCTGTCCGATACGTCCACCTCGTCAACCTCTTCCGGGTCGTCCGCGGAGGACGCCGGGGCGAGCCGTACCGTCTTCCTGCTCACCCACACCGGCCGCGAGGCGGCGATCCGCAGCGCCGAGCGGGTGGTGAACGGGCTGATGCGCTGCGGCATCGGGGTGCGGCTGCTGGAGGACGAGGCCGCGGACCTGCCGCTGCCGCCCGCCGTCGAACTCGTCGGCGAGGTCGGGCCGGGCTCGGTGCAGGGCTGCGAGCTGATCATCGTGCTGGGCGGCGACGGAACCCTGCTGCGCGGCGCGGAGTTCGCCCGGGCCTCCGGGGTGCCGATGCTCGGCGTCAACCTCGGCCGGGTCGGCTTCCTCGCCGAGGCCGAACGGGACGACCTCGACAAGGTGGTCGACCGGGTCGTCACCAAGGAGTACGAGGTCGAGGAGCGCATGACCCTCGACGTTCTGGTCCGCAACGACGGCCGGATCGTGCACACCGACTGGGCGCTCAACGAGGCGTCGGTGGAGAAGGCGTCCCGGGAGCGGCTGCTGGAGGTCGTCACCGAGGTCGACGGCCGCCCGGTCTCCGGGTTCGGCGGCGACGGCGTCGTCTGCGCCACGCCCACCGGTTCGACCGCCTACGCGTTCTCCGCCGGCGGGCCGGTGGTGTGGCCGGAGGTGGAGGCGCTGCTGATGGTGCCGATCAGCGCGCACGCGCTGTTCGCCCGGCCGCTGGTGACCTCGCCCCGGTCCGTCCTCGCGGTCGAGGTGCAGCCGCAGTCCCAGTACGGGGTCCTGTGGTGCGACGGCCGGCGGACCGTCGAACTGCGCCCGGGCGCCCGGGTGGAGGTGCGGCGCGGGGCGGTACCGGTCCGGCTGGCGCGGCTGCACCACGCGTCGTTCACCGACCGGCTGGTCGCCAAGTTCGCCCTCCCGGTCTCCGGCTGGCGCGGGGTGGTGGCGCCCTGACCCTCCGGGGTGGTCCGGGGCGCCGCGGCCGCACACGTCACGCGAACGGGTACCCCGCGCGGTCCCACGGCCAGCCGAAACCTCGTATGGTCGTATCCGTGTTGGAGGAAATGCGGATTCGGTCGCTCGGAGTCATCGAGGACGCCGTGGTGGAGCTGTCGCCCGGCTTCACCGCGGTGACCGGCGAGACCGGCGCGGGCAAGACCATGGTCGTCACCAGCCTGGGGCTGCTGCTCGGCGGTCGCGCCGACCCGGCGCTGGTGCGGATCGGCGCCAAGCAGGCGGTGGTCGAGGGCAGGATCGCCCTCGACCCGCGGGCGCCGGCCGCGGTGCGCGCCGCGGAGGCGGGCGCCGAACTGGACGACGGCGCGCTCCTGATCAGCCGTACGGTCTCGGCCGAGGGACGGTCCCGCGCGCACGTGGGCGGCCGCGGCGTGCCGGTCGGCCTGCTCGGCGAACTCGCCGACGAGCTGGTCGCGGTGCACGGCCAGACCGACCAGCAGGGCCTGCTGCGCCCCGCTCGGCAGCGCGAGGCGCTCGACCGCTACGCCGGTGACGCCGTCGCCGGACCGCTGGCGGCGTACGCCACCGCGTACCGCCGGCTGCGGGAGGTCGCCGACCGGCTCGACGAGCTGACCACCCGCGCCCGGGAACGCGCCCAGGAGGCGGATCTGCTGCGCTTCGGCGTCGAGGAGATCTCCGCGGCCGAGCCGCTGCCCGGCGAGGACGCCGAACTCGCCGCGGAGGCGGAGCGCCTGGGCAACGCGGAGGCGCTCGCGTCGGCGGCCACGCTCGCGCACGCCGGCCTGGCCGGCAACCCGGAGGACCCCGAGGGCGTCGACGCGGGCACCCTGGTGGCGGCCGCGCAGCGCGCGCTGGACGCGGTCAGCTCCCATGACCCGGTGCTGGCCGACCTCGCGGTCCGGCTCGGCGAGATCGGCATCCTCGCCGGCGACGTCGCGGGCGAGCTGGCCGGATACGCCGACAACCTCGACGCCGACCCGCTGCGGCTGGCCGCGGTCGAGGAGCGGCGGTCCGTGCTGGCCCACCTCGTCCGCAAGTACGGCGCGGACACCGCCGACGCGGAGGCGGGCGGCGGCATCGACGCGGTCCTCGCCTGGGGCGAGCGCGGCGCCGCCAGGCTCGACGAACTCGAGGGCGACGACGAGCGGATCGCCGAACTGACCGCGGAACGCGACGGGCTGCTCGGTCAGCTCGGCGACCTCGCCCAGCGCCTGACCGACGCGCGCACGGAGGCCGCCGAGCGGTTCGCGGTCGCCGTGACCGCCGAACTGGCCGAACTGGCCATGCCGCACGCCCGCGTCACCGTCGGCATCCGGCAGACCGAGGCGACCGACCCCGCGACCGGGATCGAGGTCGGCGGCCGCGCGGTGCTCTGCGGCCCCACCGGTGCCGACGAGGTCGAGTTGCAGCTCGCCCCGCACCCGGGCTCGCCCGCGCGGCCGATCGCCAAGGGCGCCTCCGGCGGTGAGCTGTCCCGGGTGATGCTCGCGGTGGAGGTGGTCTTCGCCGGCTCCGACCCGGTGCCCACCTACCTCTTCGACGAGGTGGACGCCGGTGTCGGCGGCAAGGCGGCGGTCGAGGTCGGCCGGCGGCTCGCCCGGCTGGCGCGCACCGCCCAGGTCGTCGTCGTCACCCACCTGCCCCAGGTGGCCGCGTTCGCCGACCGGCAGTTGCTGGTCGAGAAGACGAACGACGGGTCCGTCACCCGCAGCGGGGTATCCGTCCTGGAAGGCGAGGACCGGGTCCGCGAGCTGTCCCGCATGCTCGCGGGGCTGGAGGACTCGGAGCTGGGCCGCGCCCACGCCGAGGAACTCCTCGCCGCGGCCAAGGCGTCCCGCTGATGGTCGAGGGTGCCCCTGGTCGCCGGGGGCACCCCGTTCCGTCCGTCCGGGGCGGCGGGCCCGCCGCGTACGGCCGCACCGGGCCGGCCCTGTCGGCCGGCGGCCGCCGGCCTCCCGCCTGCCCGGGGCCGGTCCGGCCGGGGCCGCGCGGGACGCACCGCGCGACGGGCCGCGACGGCGCCGCGCCCGGGCGCGGAACGCGATCGACTACGGCGAGGAGCCGCACACGGTGAACCCGAGAAGCGGGTACGTATCGGTCGCCGCGGCGGCGGCCGCGGCCACGAGGGCGGCCTACCAGCAGTTGCGCCGCAGGCCCCCGGTCGAGGCACGGATGTGGCAGCGCACCAACTACGCCGGTCGCGGTGTGGAACTGTACGGGGGGCTGGCGGCGGCCGCGGGCGCCGCGACCGCGATGGCCGCGGCCCGCGGGGTGAGCGTGCGCGCCCGTGTCGCCGCGGTCGGCGCGGCCCTGGCGGCCGGCGCGTGCGGGGCCTACGACGACCAGAAGGGCGTCCCCGGCGAACGCGGCTTCGCGGCGCACCTGGAGGCACTGCGCGAGCGGCGCCTGACCTCCGGCGGTGTGAAGCTGCTCGGCATCGGTGCGGCGGGCCTGGCCGCGGGGGTGCTGCTGAAGGCCCGGCCGCTCGACCAGGTCCTGGCCGGTGTGGTCATCGCCGGCAGCGCGCACGCGGTGAACCTCGCCGACGTGGCGCCCGGCCGCGCCGCGAAGGCCGTGATCACCGCCGGGCTGCCGGGTCTGCTGCGGCGAGGCCCGGGCGCGGTGCTGGCCTCCGCGCCGCTCGGCGCGGCCGCCGCCGTGCTCGGCGACGACCTGCACGAGCGGACGATGCTCGGCGACGCCGGCGCCCACGCCTTGGGCGCGGCGCTGGGCGCGGCCCTCGCCTTCGCCGACGGGCGCGGCGCGCTGGTCACCCACGCGGCGCTCGTGGTCGCCCTGGCCGCGGCGGGGGACCGGGCCGGCGCGGGGCAGCGGTTCTGGAGCGCGCCGGTGGTACGCCGGTTCGACGCCTGGGGCCGCACGCCCCACCCGAATGGGTGATCCGGGGCACGCACAGGCGGCAATGATGCCCTCCTGGGCGGTCAGGCCCGGGCCAGGGCCTGGCATGCTGGAGCGGGCGCCCCGACCGGCGCCCGCCGAGTCCGCGTCGACCGCCCCCGCGCCGGCCGTGTCCGGCGGGTCCGCGTCGACCGCGCTCACGTCCAGCCAGTCCGCGTCGCTCGCGCGCACGCCCGCCGTGTCCGCGTCGACCGCGCCCGTGCCCCCGCCCGCCGAGTCAGGAGCCCCACCCGCGTGAGCAGCAGCCCGCACCCCGTCCAGGGGCAGCTCCACGCCGTGCACGTGCTGGGCGCGGCGGCGGGCGCGCACGTCCGCTCGCTGGCCGCCGGGCTCGTCGCCCGCGGGGTGGACGTCACCGTCTGCGGACCGGCCGGCACCGACGCCGAGTACGGCTTCGCCCGCGCCGGCGCCCGCTTCCGCCCGGTCGAGGTCGGCCGTTCCGCGGCCGCCGACGCCCCCGCGGTGGCGGCACTGCGGACCGCGTGCGCCCGGGCGGGCGTGGTCCACGCCCACGGGCTGCGCGCCGGGCTGCTGGCCGCGCTCGCGCTGGGCGGCCGCCGGGTGCCGCTGGTGGTGACCTGGCACGGCGGCGAGACCCCCGCGGCGGGCCGGGCCGGGCTGACGGCGCGCTGGCTGGAGCGGCGGGCGGTCCGCGCGGCCACCGTGGTGCTCGGGGTCTCCTCCGACCTGGTCGACCGGGCGCGCGGCCACGGCGCGCGCGACGTGCGGCTCGCACCCGCGGCCGTACCGCGGCCACGGGCCCGTCCGCCGATGCCGCCGGCCGACGGGGAGCGCAGGAAGCAGCAGGTGCGGGCCGAGTTCGGTGCCGAGGAGCGGCCGCTGCTGCTGTCCGTCGGCCGGCTCGAGCCGGCCAAGGGCTACGACTTCCTGCTGACGGCCGCCTCGCACTGGGCCGACTCCGAGGCGCGGCCGCTGCTGGCGATCGCGGGGGAGGGGCAGGAGCGGACGGCGCTGGAACACCGCATCGACGCCGAGAAGTTGCCGGCGGTGCTGCTCGGCCGCCGCGACGACGTGCCCGAACTGCTGTCCGCCGCCGACCTGGTGGTGCTGCCCAGCCGGTGGGAGGGACGCCCGCTGATCGCCCAGGAGGCGCTGCACGCGGGCGTCCCCCTGGTCGCCACCGCGGTCGGCGGCACCCCCGAACTCGTCGGCGACGCGGCCCTGCTGGTGCCCTACGGCGACCCGTACGTCCTGGCCCGAGCGGTCACCGACCTGCTGGCCGACGCCGACCGGCGGGCCGCCCTCGCCATCGCCGGCCGCGCCCAGGCGGCGACCTGGCCCACCGAGGACGACACCGTCGCCCAGGTGCTCAGCGTCTACGACGAGCTGACGGCTCCTTGAGCATGCCGCGGAGGCGCCCGCACCCGCCCAGGGGCGCGGGGAACGGCGCGTGCGACCGTCGCCGGGCGGGTGGTGCCGAACCGTCGGAACCGCCCGCCCCGGTGGGCCCCCCGGTGGGTCCGGGCCCGGGCCTACCCCTCGAAGGCGCCGCAGGCGGTCAGCCGCAGGGCGGTGTCGATGAGGGGGACGTGGCTGAACGCCTGCGGGAAGTTCCCGACCTGGCGCTGGCGGCGCGGGTCCCACTCCTCCGCGAGCAGCCCGAGGTCGTTGCGCAGGGCGAGCAGCTTCTCGAACAGCCGGCGCGCCTCCTGCACCCGCCCGATCATCGCGAGGTCGTCCGCGAGCCAGAACGAGCAGGCCAGGAAGGCCCCCTCGTCACCGGGCAGCCCGTCGAGGTTCTCGTCGACGCTCGACGTCGGGTAGCGCAGCACGAACCCGTCCTCCGTGGACAGCTCCCGCTGGATCGCCTCGATGGTGCCGATCACCCGCTTGTCGTCCGGCGGGAGGAAGCCCATCTGCGGGATCAGCAGCAGCGAGGCGTCCAGCTCCCGGGAGCCGTAGGACTGGGTGAAGGTGTTGCGCTCCCGGTCGTAGCCCTTCTCGCAGACGTCGTAGTGGATCTCGTCCCGCAGTTCCTTCAGCTCCTCCAGCGGGCCCTCGATCTCGCCGGACTCGATGAGCTTGACGGTGCGGTCGACGGCCACCCAGGCCATCACCTTGGAGTGCACGAAGTGGCGGCGCGGGCCGCGCACCTCCCAGATGCCCTCGTCGGGCTCCATCCAGTGCTTCTCCAGGTAGCGGATCAGCTTGAGCTGGAGCACGCTCGCGTAGTCGTTGCGCGCCAGGCCGGTCATGTGGCCCAGGTGAAGCGCCTCGGTGACCTCGCCGTAGACGTCGAGCTGGAGCTGGTGGGCGGCGCCGTTGCCGATCCGCACCGGCGAGGACCCCTCGTACCCGGGCAGCCAGTGCAGCATGTTCTCGCCGAGCTCGCGCTCGCCGGCGATGCCGTACATGATCTGGAGGTTCTCCGGATCGCCGGCCACCGCGCGCAGCAGCCACTCGCGCCAGGCGCGGGCCTCCTCGCGGTAGCCGGTGCGCAGCAGCGAGGACAGGGTGATCGCGGCGTCCCGCAGCCAGGTGAAGCGGTAGTCCCAGTTGCGCACCCCGCCGATGTCCTCGGGCAGGGAGGTGGTGGGGGCGGCCACGATCCCGCCGGTCGGCCCGTAGGTGAGGGCCTTGAGCGTGATCAGCGACCGGATGACGGCCTCGCGGTAGGGGCCGGAGTAGGTGCACTGCTCGACCCACTCCCGCCAGAAGTCCTCGGTCGCGGTGAGCGAGCCCTGCGGGTCGGGCAGCGAGGGCTGCGGCTTGTGCGACGGCTCCCAGCTGATCGTGAAGCAGTACCGGTCGCCGGGCGACACGGTGAAGTCGCTGTACGTCGTCAGGTCCTCGCCGTACGTCTCGACATCGGTGTCCAGCCACACGGAGTCCGGGCCGGCCACCGCGACGGTGCGGTCGCCGACCTGCTGCACCCACGGCACCACCTGGCCGTAGGAGAAGCGCATCCGCAGCGAGGAGCGCATCGCCACCCGGCCGCTGACGCCCTCCACTATCCGGATCACCTGCGGAGCGCCGTCGCGCGGCGGCATGAAGTCGACCACCCGCGCGGTGCCGCTGCCGGTGTCCCACTCCGACTCCAGGACCAGCGACTCGCCACGGTAGTGACGGCGGGTCGCGTCCGGCGTCTTCTCGCCCTCGGGCACGGCCGGACCGATCCGCCAGAAGCCGTGCTGATCGGTGCCGAGCAGGCCGGCGAAGACCGCCGGCGAGTCGAACCGGGGCAGGCACAGCCAGTCGACGGTGCCGTCCCTGCAGACCAGCGCTGCGGTCTGCATGTCACCGATGAGTGCGTAGTCCTCGATACGCCCTGCCACGTGAAACTCCAGTCGAACACGGCGCCGCCCCCGCTGGGACGGTCTTGCGGTATGGGGGCAATTCCTTCGGCAAAGTCAGCTCTGGAACTGTGGACGAGCTAGTGATCCGGAGGGGGGCGGGGATGTGCCGTGCCGGTCGCTCGCGCAATGCGTTCGAGCAGAATACGTCCTCGCGGCCGACGGTGTGCGCCTCTCGCTGATCTTCGCCGCGCCGGTCGTACGGCCACGCCCGCCGGCCCGCGCGGATCGGACATCGCCGCAGGCAGGCACGGTGTCCGCCCGCCGTCCAGCCTCGCACGCCGGCCGGCGCGCACGCGATCGGCACCCCGTGTCCGCGCGGTCACCACGGTTTCCTCACATCATCGCCATGCGGTCGTCGCGCCGCGCACACGCACCGGCGGCCCGCGCCTGTCGCCGTCCGCGCCCGCGGGCGCTGATACCCTGGTAGCCCGTGGGCCGGTGGGCTGTGAACCACTGAACCGCCGCGACGGCGCGACAAGACCGAGCGCCGTCCCGACACTCACCTCGCGACCACGGGAGCCCCCTCTTGGCAACTGCGCCGAAATCCACGACGACCAAGCACATCTTCGTCACCGGTGGGGTGGCCTCCTCGCTGGGCAAGGGGCTCACCGCCTCCAGCCTCGGCGCCTTGCTCAAGGCACGCGGCCTGCGCGTCACCATGCAGAAGCTCGACCCGTACCTCAACGTGGACCCGGGCACGATGAACCCGTTCCAGCACGGCGAGGTCTTCGTCACCGACGACGGCGCCGAGACCGACCTCGACATCGGCCACTACGAGCGCTTCCTCGACGTGAACCTCGCCGGGTCGGCGAACGTCACCACCGGCCAGGTCTACTCCTCGGTGATCGCCAAGGAGCGGCGCGGGGAGTACCTCGGCGACACCGTCCAGGTCATCCCGCACATCACCAACGAGATCAAGTCCCGCATCCGGCGGATGGCCGGCGAGGACGTCGACGTGGTCATCACCGAGGTCGGCGGCACCGTCGGCGACATCGAGTCGCTGCCCTTCCTGGAGTCGGTCCGCCAGGTCCGCCACGAGGTCGGCCGCGACAACGTGTTCGTGGTGCACATCTCCCTGCTCCCCTACATCGGCCCGTCCGGCGAGCTGAAGACCAAGCCGACCCAGCACTCGGTGGCGGCCCTGCGCAACATCGGCATCCAGCCCGACGCGATCGTGCTGCGCGCCGACCGCGAGGTGCCCACCGCCATCAAGCGCAAGGTCTCCCTGATGTGCGACGTCGACGAGGACGCGGTGGTCGCCGCGATCGACGCCCCCTCGATCTACGACATCCCCAAGGTCCTGCACACCGAGGGCCTGGACGCCTACGTGGTGCGGCGCCTCGACCTGCCCTTCCGCGACGTGGACTGGACCGAGTGGGACGACCTGCTCAGGCGGGTGCACGAGCCCGCCCACGAGGTCACCGTCGCCCTGGTCGGCAAGTACATCGACCTGCCCGACGCCTACCTGTCGGTCACCGAGGCGATCCGGGCCGGCGGCTTCGCGAACAACGCCCGCGTCACCGTGAAGTGGGTCGCCTCCGACGACTGCGAGACACCGGCGGGAGCCGCCGCGCAGCTCGCCGGCGTCGACGCGGTGTGCGTGCCCGGCGGCTTCGGCGACCGCGGCGTGGAGGGCAAGGTCGGCGCCATCACCTACGCGCGCGAGCGGCGCATCCCGCTGCTCGGCCTGTGCCTGGGCCTCCAGTGCATCGTGATCGAGGCCGCCCGCAACCTGGCGGGGATCGCCGACGCGAACTCCACCGAGTTCGACCCGGCCACCGCCCACCCGGTCATCTCCACCATGGCCGAACAGCTCGACATCGTGGACGGCAAGGGCGACCTCGGCGGCACCATGCGGCTGGGCACCTACCCCGCGCAGCTCGCCGAGGGCTCCATCGTCCGCGAGGTCTACGGCGACCGGCCCCGCGTCGAGGAGCGGCACCGCCACCGCTACGAGGTCAACAACGCCTACCGCTCCGAGCTGGAGCAGAAGACCGGCCTGGTCTTCTCCGGCACCTCGCCCGACGACAAGCTGGTGGAGTACGTCGAGTACCCGCGCGACGTGCACCCCTACCTGGTGGCCACCCAGGCGCACCCGGAGCTGAAGTCCCGGCCGACCCGGCCGCACCCGCTGTTCGCCGGCCTGGTCAAGGCCGCGGTCGCGGCCCAGGCGCACCGCTGACCCGTCGCCGACCCGCCGCGGACCAGACCGCGGACCAGACCGCGGATCCGCCGCCGACCTCCCGCCCGACCTCCCGCCCGGCGTCCCGCGCGCCGGGCGGCGATCCCGACCCCCTGACATCCCGGAAGGCGCAGCATGCTCCAGGACACTCCGCAGGAGTGGCAGGTCACGGCCACCTCCACGCCGTTCACCGGCAAGAAGACCGGCGTGCGCACCGACCAGGTGGTGATGCCCGACGGTTCCACCGTCAGCCGTGACTACCAGGTCCACCCCGGCTCCGTCGCCGTCCTCGCCCTCGACGACGCCGACCGCGTCCTGGTGCTCAAGCAGTACCGGCACCCGGTCCGCCGGAAGCTGTGGGAGATCCCCGCCGGACTGCTCGACATCCCCGGCGAGAACCCGCTGCACGCCGCCCAGCGCGAGCTGTACGAGGAGGCGCACGTCAAGGCGGACGACTGGCGGGTGCTCGCCGACATCTACACCTCGCCCGGCGGTTCCGACGAGGCCGTGCGGGTCTTCCTGGCCCGCGGCGTCTCCGAGGCCGAGGGCGAGCGCTTCGAGGTCAGCGAGGAGGAGGCCGACCTGGAGTACGCGCGGGTGCCGCTGGCCGAACTGGTCCAGGGGGTGCTGGCGGGCGAACTCCACAACAGCTGCCTGGTGGTCGGGGTGCTCGCGCTGAACGCCGCGCTCGCCGCGGACGGGCTGGACGCGCTGCGGCCGGCGGAGTCGCCGTGGCCGGCGCGCCCGTTCACGGCGTAGCGGGCGCTTTCACGGTGCCGGCGCTTTCACGGTGCGGGCGCTTCCACGGTGCGGCGGGTGCTTTCGCGGCCGGGCGGACGGCCTCACGGCATGGCGGGGTCCGGTCACGGCGTGGCGGGGTGCGGCGGTCGGCGGTCGGCGGTCGCGGGAGGGCCCGGGGACGCGCGGGGCCCCGAGGGGCGCGCGGTGATCTGAAAGGGTGATCATTGGCGCCGCCGTCGGCCGTGGGCCCAGGGGCGCGGTGCCCGGCGTGAACTAGGCTCGACGCGCCCCCTTCCCGGGGCACCACCTCACCTCCGGGAGCGTGCCAGTGCCGGACCAGGCCCTCGACCCGTGGCGGTCCCCTGCGGGGAGCACCGGCGAGACGGGGAGCCCCGCGCCCGGGCGGACCCCCGCGGAGCCGGGGCCGCACCCGGCGGCGGTGCCGCCGACCACGGAGGGCGCCGCTCCGGCCGGGCAGGAGCCGCCGTCGCGGGAGCCCGAGCGGGTGCCGGCGGCGGTCGCGCCCGAGGCGGACGGACCGGCCGGCGACGGTGCCGCGCTCGACCCGGGGGACGAAGGCGACAGGCCGGTGGACGACGCCGGGACCGGCGGCGGGCCCGCCCGCGCCGCGTCGGACGCCGACGCGGCGGCGATGACGGTGCCGACGGCGCCGGTCGGGCCCGGGACACCGGCACACGGCCCGCGGGAGCGGGATTCCGAGGGCACCGCGGCGGGGGAGCGTCAACCGTCCGCAGACCGCGGCGAGGCGGCGGGTGGGCGGTCCGGCGCCGACGTCCCGGCTGCGGCTGCCGTGCCCGCGGGCGAGCCGGTCGGCGAGCCGGTGGGCGCCGCGGCGGAGAGCCCGGCCCCGATGCCACCCGCCCGGGCGCCCGAGCCCGGGTCCGAGCCCCGATCCCCGTGGCGCGGTGCCGACGCGGAAGGGGGCGCGCCCGGTACACCGCCACCCACCCGCGCCGGCGCCTCGGCGGGTTCGGTCGTCCGTTCCGCGCCGGGTGCGTCGTCGTCGCGGGCCGCGGCGGGGCCTGTCGCGCGGCCCGGGCCAGGTGCGTCGGCGGCGGCTGCGGCCGGTCCCGGTGTCCGCGTCGGGACCGGGGCGGTGCCCGTTCCGGCTCCCGGCGTTCCGGCTGCTTCCTCTGCTCCCGCCGCTTCGGCCGCTTCCGCGGCCCCCGCGGCGCCGCCCCGCCCGTCGTATCCGCCCGCCACGGAGCCTGGCGGCGACGTGCGCGGACTGCCCGCGTCCGCACCGTACTTCGCGGGGCGCCGGCGGGAACTGGCCCAGTTGCGCGCCGACATCGTGGGGCCCGGGCTCGTCGCGGCCGGCGGGAAGCGGCCGGAACGCGCCAGGGTGCTGCTGGTCGTCGGCCGGCCCGGGGCCGGCCGCACCGAACTGGCGGTCAAGCTCGCCCGCGAGGTCGCGGCGGCCTACCCCGACGGGCAGTTCTTCCTGACGCTGACCGACACCGACGGCGCCCCCGTCCCCGTCGAGCGCGCCGCCCGCGCGCTGCTCCGGACCCTGGCCGCCCGCGGACCCGCGGCCGCCCGCCCCGCCGTCCCCGGGCAGGCAGCCGGGGGCCGTACGGACGACGACCCCGCCGCGGGACCGGTGGCCGCGCTGCGCGCCGCCACCGCCGGGCGCCGCCTGCTGCTGGTGCTCGACGACGTGGGGCGCGCCGAGCAGCTCTCCGGGCTGCTGCCGCAGGCGCCCGGCAGCCTGGTCGTGGCGACCGCGGACGGCCCGCTGCCCGGCGTCGCCGACGTCCGCCCCTGCGCCCTCGGCGGCCTGGACACGCCCGCCTCCCTCGCGCTGATCGCCCACACCACCGGCGGCACCCGGCTCACCAACGACCCGCGGGCCGCCGAGACGCTCGTCCAGGAACTGTCCGGGCACCCCACCGCGCTGCGCCTGGCGGCGGCATGGCTCGCGGCGCAGCCCCGCATGCCGCTGTCCGAGGCGGCCGCCCGGCTGCGGGCGCTCCCCGGCACGCCGTACCCGCCCGCGGTGCCCGTTCCGCCGCCCGCCCCGCCCGCCGCGGGGACGGACGTGGCCCCGGGCCCCACGCCCACCGAGGCGCCCGGCGAGGCGGCAGGGGCGACGGCAGGGGCATCGGCCGCGCGCGAACGTGCGACCGCCGGGCACCAGGACGCGCCCCGCCGCCCTCCCGCCCCGCCCGAACTGCTGCGCGCCTTCCGGGCCGCCTACGGCGTCCTGCCGCCGGCCGCCGCCCGCCTGCTGCGCAGCCTCGTACTCGCCCCGGCCGGCAGCATCGACGCCCACGTCGCCTCCGCGCTGGTCGGCTGCGCGGTGGACGCCGCCGAGCGCGCCCTCGACGGTCTCGCCGACGCCGCACTGCTGGTCCGCGGCCCGGTCGAGGGCCTGTACCGGGTGCCGGGCTGCCTCGTGCCGCTGCTGCGCGCCCTGCTGGAGGGCACCGACCGTCCGCAGGACGTCCGGTTGGCCCGGGCACGGATGCTGGAGCGGACCGTACGGCTGCTGGAGTCGTGCCGGCTGACGCTGGCCCGCGAGGGCGGCGCCGACGCGCTGCCGGGCAACGTGCGGTTCACCTCCCCGGCCGCCGCGGCCGGCTGGCTGCTCGCCCGCCGCCCCGCGCTGATGGCCGCGGCCCGCGCCGCCGTGGCCGACGGCGAACTCGACACCCTCGCCCGCCGGCTGATCGCCGCTCTCGTCCGTGCCCTGCTCGCGCTGCCCGCGGGCGGGCCGGCCCCCGGCGCCGAGGGCGACCCCGCACCGGCGGGCGGCACCCGCCGCCCCGCGACCCGTGCGGACCGCCACGCCCTGCACACCCTGGCCCTGACCGTCGCCGAGCGGCGCCGCCTGCCGCGCGAGCGGGCCGCCGCGCTGATCAACCTCGCCGACCTGGACGTGGAGGCGGGCCGGACCGAGGAGGCGGTCACCTCCTACCGCCGGGCGCTCGAAGCCGCCCGCGCCGCCGACGACAGCGGGGCGGAGGGCCGGGTGCTGGAGGCGATCGGGGGCTGCCACCTCGAACTCGGGGACCTCTCGCGGGCCGGCGACTGGTTCGGCCGCGCGCTCGCGCTGCGCCAGGGCCGCGGTGAACTCGCCGACCAGGCCCGGCTGCACGCCCGGATCGGCGCGGTCCTGACCTACCTGGGCAGCCACGGCCCCGCGCTGCGGGAGTGGCGCGCGGCCGCCGGGGTGCACCGCCGGCTCGGCGACGCGGCGTCGCAGGCCCGGGCGCTGGCCGAGGCGGCGCGGGTGCAGGAGTACGCCGGCCTGCCGGAGGACGCGCTGCGCACCTGCCGCGACGCCCTCTACTACGCCCGCCAGGTCGGCGAGCGGCGGTTGGAGGCCGCCGTGCTGCTGCGGATGGCCGACGCGCTCCAGCACCTCGGCGACACCGGGGGCGCCGACCTCCAGCGCGCCGCCGCCCGCCGTCTGCTGCGCGCGGGTGAGCGCCCGGCGTTCTGACCGGGCGCCCCTGGGCTCGTCGCCGACCCGGGGCCCCGGTGGTCCGCGGCACCACTGGCCCGGGGCGCCGCTGGCCCGGGGCCCCGGTGGTCCCCGGCTCCGGTGGTCCGAGGCTCCGGCGGCGCCCGGGGTGGCTGGGGCGGCGGGTCTCGCGCTGCGGACCAGTCGGCACCTGGACTTTCCGTCCGTAGCGGCGACCAGCCTACGAAACTGCCAATGCTCTCCGCCAAACCCACCACTTTGTAAGGCTGGACAGCGGCTCCTCCTTCACTAGACTGAGTTCCGCCGCACACAAGCCGGTCAGGTCCGGAGTGTCGTGCGATGCCGCACCATGTCCGTACACCGGACGTGTGGGCGCACCCTCCCCGAACCTCCTGAGTGCAAGGACCGTGATCGACGTGAAGGTGGGCATCCCCCGCGAGGTCAAGAACAACGAGTTCCGCGTGGCCATCACCCCGGCCGGCGTGCACGAACTCGTCCGGCACGGCCACGAGGTCGTCGTCGAGCGGGGCGCCGGCGGCGGCTCGTCCATCCCCGACGAGGAGTACCTGGCCGCGGGTGCCGCCGTGCTCGGCACCGCCGACGAGGTGTGGGGCGCCGCGGACCTGCTGCTGAAGGTCAAGGAGCCGGTCGCCGAGGAGTACCACCGACTGCGCAAGGACCAGGTCCTCTTCACCTACCTGCACCTGGCCGCCTCCCGCGCGTGCACCGACGCGCTCCTGGAGTCCGGCACCACCGCGATCGCGTACGAGACGGTCGAGACGCCCGGTCGCCGGCTGCCGCTGCTCGCCCCGATGTCCGAGGTCGCCGGGCGGCTCGCCCCGCAGGTCGGCGCGTACCACCTGATGCGCTCCGCGGGCGGCCGCGGGGTGCTGCCCGGCGGGGTGCCCGGGGTGAAGTCCGGCCGCGCCGTGGTGATCGGCGCCGGCGTCTCCGGCTGGCACGCCACCACCATCGCGCTCGGGCTCGGCTTCCACGTCACCCTGCTCGACAAGGATGTCGACAAACTGCGCGAGGCCGACAAGGTGTTCGGCAACCGGGTGCAGACCATCACCTCCAACGCCCTCGCGCTGGAGCAGGCCGTGCTCGACGCGGACCTGGTCGTCGGCGCGGTGCTGGTGCCCGGTGCCAAGGCACCCAAGCTGGTCACCAACGAGTTGGTCTCGCGGATGAAGCAGGGTTCGGTACTTGTCGACATCGCGATCGACCAGGGCGGCTGCTTCGAGGACTCGCGCCCCACCACCCACGCCGAACCGACCTTCACCGTGCACGACTCGGTCTTCTACTGCGTGGCGAACATGCCCGGCGCGGTGCCCAACACCTCGACCTACGCGCTCACCAACGTGACGCTGCCGTACATCGTGGAGCTCGCCGACCGCGGCTGGCGCGAGGCGCTGCGCCGCGACGCCGCCCTCGCCCTCGGCCTCAACACCCATGAGGGCCAGGTCGTTTACGGTCCCGTCGCCGAGGCGCACGACCTGCCCGCGGCCGACCTGCACACGGTGCTCGGCTGACCGCACGAAGGTCCGAAAAAACGTCACGCGGCTGCGGCTCGCACCAACTGCGCACCGACGGCGGGGTCTTGTCCACCGAGACCCCGCCGTTCGCGTGGTTACGCCCTTGACAGAGGGGTGTTCCGTTCCCGACACATCGTGCCGTGTCCGGCGGATTGTGTTGCTGCGAACCACCGACACGCCATAGAGTCGCGAAACGTCGGCTGTAGTCACGCTGACCTATCTAGATGTTTCCTGGTCACCAAGGAGGTAAGACGACTTGTGAATGAGTCGACATTTGCTCCCGGGGGTGGTCAACCAGGAACGACCGTCGGTTCCGTTGCGGTCCGTACCTTCGATTCCCGCCGGCCCGAGACGACGACCACGGAGACAATCCCCGGTTACGCCATGGCTCCTTACGACGACGACCACGACCTGCAAGACGGTCAGTTCTACGACCCGGACGCCGAATACGAGCCGGACCCGGAGTACGCTGCCACGCTCGCGCCGGACGCCGCCCGCCAGCGCCGCGAGCGCGTCGGCCCCACCGGCCGCCCGTTGCCGTACTTCCCGATCCCGAACCCGCTCACCGACCACGGGCCGGCGAAGATCATCGCGATGTGCAACCAGAAGGGCGGGGTCGGCAAGACCACCTCGACCATCAACCTGGGTGCCGCGCTCGCCGAGTACGGCCGCCGGGTGCTGCTCGTCGACTTCGACCCGCAGGGCGCCCTGTCGGTCGGCCTCGGGGTCAACCCGATGGAACTCGACATCACCGTCTACAACCTGCTGATGGAACGCGGGCTGGCCGCCGACGAGGTGCTGCTGAAGACCGCGGTCCCCGGCATGGACCTGCTGCCGAGCAACATCGACCTGTCCGCCGCCGAGGTGCAGCTCGTCAGCGAGGTGGCCCGCGAGTCCGCGCTGCAGCGCGCCCTCAAGCCGCTGATGTCCGACTACGACTACATCGTCATCGACTGCCAGCCGTCGCTGGGCCTACTCACCGTCAACGCCCTCACCGCGGCGCACTCGGTGATCGTGCCGCTGGAGTGCGAGTTCTTCGCGCTGCGCGGGGTCGCGCTGCTCACCGAGACCATCGAGAAGGTCCGCGAGCGGCTCAACCCCGAGCTGGAGCTCGACGGCATCCTCGCCACCATGTACGACTCGCGCACCGTGCACAGCCGCGAGGTGCTGGCCCGGGTGGTCGAGGCATTCGACGACCACGTCTTCCACACCGTCATCGGCCGTACCGTGCGCTTCCCGGAGACCACCGTGGCCGGCGAGCCGATCACCACGTACGCGTCCAACTCCGTCGGAGCCGCCGCCTATCGCCAACTCGCCAGGGAGGTGCTCGCGCGGTGCCACGCCGAGTGAGTCTGCCGGGGGCCGACGAGCTGTTCCGGACCACCGGTGGTGCGTCGCTCCAGGCACCCTCGCCGTCCCACGGCGCAGAGGCGGACGCCGACGCGCGCTCCGGCGGCCCGGGCTCGCAGGCAGGCGGCGCCGCGCCCGCCGCCCCCACGGCCAACGGCGCGGTGTCCGCGCCCGCCGACGAGCACGGCGGCCGCGACGGCGCGCACCCCGTGCCGCCCGGCCAGCGCCGTCCGACCGGGGAGCGCGGCCCCGAGCGCGGCGGCACGGTGCAGGCCGCCGCCACGGTCACGCCCCCGGTGGCCACCGCGACCGTCACCTCGCAGAAGCCCACCCCGCCCCCGATCACCGCGACGCCCCAACCCGCCGCGCCCGCGCGGCGCAAGGCGCCCCGGCAGAACCGCCGCCCCAGCGGGCGCGAACGCCACGACGAGAAGATCACGGTCTACGTCTCCGCGGAGGAGCTGATGGACCTCGAACACGCCCGGCTGGTGCTGCGCGGCGAACACGGGCTGGCCATCGACCGCGGCCGGATCGTCCGCGAGGCCGTCGCCGTGGTCCTCGCCGACCTCGAGTCGCGCGGGGACGCCAGCATCCTGGTCCGCCGCCTGCGCGGCCGCTGACCCGTCCACGGGACCGCACGCGGTGCCCGGCCACCGAAGCGCCCGGACCGTGCGCCGGTCCGACCGCAGGCGGCGCGGCTCCCGCCGCCTCCGACCGCACACCTGAGCCCGCGCGGCTCCCGTCGCAGGCACCGGGTCCGACCCGCGCCGGCGAGTAGCCTGCTCACGATGCCTACCTCACCCGCCACCCCCCGCCGCAGCCTCGGACGCGGCGCCGCCGCCGCCGTCGCGGCGTCGGAGCCGGAGGCCGCCCCGGAACCGCGGTCCGCCGCGGAAGGGGAGCCGGAGCCTGCCGCGGCAGCGGAGCCGGCGGCCCCGGAACATGCGTCGGTGCCGGAGCATGGGTCCGTGCCGGAAACGGCGGCGGAGGGCGCCGAGGCCGGCCCGGGAGACGCGGCAGAACCCGGGGGAGCACCCGAGGACGCCGAACCCGGGGCCACCGAACCCGGGGACGCCGAACCCGGGGGGAGCGGCGACCGGTTCACCGTCCGGCTCGCCAACTTCGAGGGGCCGTTCGACCTGCTGCTCCAACTGATCGCCAAGCACCGCCTCGACGTGACCGAGATCGCCCTGTCGAAGGTCACCAACGAGTTCATGGCGCACCTCCGCTCCATGGGCGCGGACTGGGATCTCGACCAGACCACGGAGTTCCTGGTGGTCGCGGCCACGCTGCTGGACCTCAAGGCGGCCCGGCTGCTGCCCGCGGCCGAGGTGGAGGACGAGGCGGACCTCGCCCTGCTGGAGGCGCGCGACCTGCTGTTCGCCCGGCTGCTCCAGTACCGCGCGTACAAGCAGATCGCCGCGATCTTCGCGGAGCGGCTGGAGCAGGAGGCGCTGCGCCACCCGCGCACCGTCGGACTGGAGCCCCAGCACGCGGAGTTGCTGCCGGAGGTGGTGCTGGGCATCGGTCCCGAGCGGTTCGCCCGGCTCGCGGTCAAGGCGATGCAGCCCAAGCCGAGGCCGCAGGTGTACGTGGACCACATCCACGCGCCGCTGGTGAGCGTGCGCGAACAGGCCGAGCACGTGATCGCGCTGCTGCGCGAGCGCGGTGCGGCGAGCTTCGGGGAGCTGACCGCCGACGCGGCGGACACCCTCACGGTCGTGGCGCGCTTCCTGGCGCTGCTGGAGCTGTACCGGGAGAAGGCGGTCGCGCTGGACCAGGAGGAGGCGCTCGGCGTGCTCCAGGTGCGGTGGACGGGCGCCACCGAGGACACGGCGCCGCTGGTGACCGACGAGTTCGACCAGGAGGCCGCCCCGGCGCCCGGCCGCCCCGGTGGCGCGCGTACCGGAAGCGGTCCGGCCGGCACGGGCGCGCCTGCCGGAGGCGTGCCCACCGGGGGCGGCTCGTCCGCCGGTGACACCGACGACCCCGGCGCGGCCGGGAAGGGAGAGCAGTGATGACCGACGTGACCGACCTCACGCGGGCCGCCGCGGGCGCCCCCGTGCCCGCCCCCGTCCCCGACGACGCCGCCCCGACCGGGCTGCTCGCGGCCGCGACCGCCGAACTGGAGCTCAAGCCGGCGCTGGAGGCCGTGCTGATGGTGGTGGACGAGCCCGCGACCGAGGAGCACCTCGCCAAGGTGCTGGGCCGGCCGCGCCGAGCGGTCGGCAGGGCGCTGCGCGAGCTGTCCGACGACTACACCCGCGACGGCAGGGGCTTCGACCTGCGGCTGGTCGCGGGGGGCTGGCGGTTCTACACCCGCCCGGCCTTCTCGCCGGCGGTGGAGAGCTTCGTGCTGGACGGCCAGCAGGCCCGGCTGACCCAGGCCGCGCTGGAGACGCTGGCGGTGGTGGCGTACCGGCAGCCGGTGAGCCGGTCCCGGGTCTCGGCGGTGCGCGGAGTGAACTGCGACGGGGTCATGCGCACCCTGCTCCAGCGCGGGCTGGTGGAGGAAGGTGGGACGGAACCCGAGACAGGTGCGATCCTGTACGGGACGACGAACTACTTCCTGGAACGCATGGGCCTGCGCAGCCTCGACGAGCTGCCCGAGCTCGCCCCGTTCCTGCCGGAGGCGGAAGCGGTCGAGGCGGAGTCCGCGGAAGGGCTCCCGTCCTTCGACCCCGACGCCCCGGACGATCCACCGACGACCTCGACCTCGATCACCTCGATTACGGAACCTTGATGCGAAGCAGCGACAGGAACAGCGGCGGCAACCGGAAACCCCGCGGCGGCAGTGGCGGTGGCGGCTCCGCCGGCCGTTCCGCCGGCGGTTCTGCGGGCGGCCGGCGCGGCGACCAGCCGGAGCGCCCCCGCAAGCCGCGTCCGGAGGAGCGCCGCTACGACGTCGGCGGCACCGGGCAGTCCGGTGCGAACAAGCCCGGCGGCATGCCCCGTACCAAGGACGCGGGCGGTGCGAAGCCCGGCGCCCGGCCGACCGGCAACCGCGGCCGCAAGCCGGTCCCGGCGCGGCCGCGCGAGCTCGACGCCCAGATCGAGCAGCGCAACCGCGAGCGCCACAACAAGCCGCAGGTCAAGACGCCCAAGACGTTCCCCGGCGCCGAGCAGGAGGGCGAGCGGCTGCAGAAGGTGCTGGCCAGGGCCGGCATGGGGTCGCGCCGGGCGTGCGAGGAGCTGATCGAGCAGCACCGCGTCGAGGTGAACGGCGAGATCGTCACCGAGCAGGGCATGCGGGTCGACCCCGACCGCGACGAGGTGAAGGTCGACGGGCTCACCGTCGCCACGCAGTCGTACCTGTTCTTCGCGCTGAACAAGCCGGCCGGCGTCGTGTCCACGATGGAGGACCCCGACGGGCGGCAGTGCCTCGGGGACTACGTCACCAACCGCGACACCCGGCTCTTCCACGTCGGCCGGCTCGACACCGAGACCGAGGGCCTGATCCTGCTCACCAACCACGGCGAGCTGGCCCACCGGCTGACCCACCCGCGCTACGGCGTGCAGAAGACCTACCTCGCCGCGATCCAGGGCCCGTTGCCCCGCGACCTGGGCAAGCAGCTCAAGAGCGGCATCGAGCTGGAGGACGGCTGGGCGCGCGCCGACCACTTCCGGATCGTGCACAACACCGGCAAGAACTACCTGGTCGAGGTGACCCTCCACGAGGGCCGCAAGCACATCGTGCGCCGCATGCTGGCCGAGGCGGGCTTCCCCGTCGACAAGCTGGTGCGCACCAGCTTCGGGCCGATCCCGCTCGGCGACCAGAAGTCCGGCTGGCTGCGCCGCCTCACCAACACCGAGGTCGGGATGCTGATGCGCGAGGTCGACCTCTAGGACGAGCGGCCGCCCCGGGTAAGGGGCGCGCTCCAGGCGGCGGCCCCTTACCCGGGCCGCCGCCGCCCGTCCCGTCCGCCGCCCGCGCCCGTGCTCGCCGCGCTCCTCGCCCACCCCGCCTCGACACCCGTCACCGCCCGCGGCTTGGATGGACCCGTGACCACGCCCCCCGCCTCCGCGACCTCCCCCGCCGTGCCCGTCGCCTCCCTGTCCGCGCTCGCGGCCGCACAGGTGCCCGACCTCGCCCCGGCCGTCGCCGACCTGCTCGGCGCCGGCCCCGAGCTGCTGTTCGCCACCGTCTCCGGCGCCCACCTGTACGGGTTCCCGTCCCGGGACTCCGACGTGGACCTGCGCGGCGTGCACCTGCTGCGCCTGCGCGAGGTCATCGGCCTGCGCGAGGGCGAACCGACGCGGACCCGGATGTGGCAGCGCGACGGCCTCGACCTGGACCTGGTCACCCACGACCTGCTGAAGTTCGCCCGGCTGATGCTGCGCCGCAACGGCTACGTGCTGGAACAACTGCTCTCGCCGCTGGTCGTCCACACCACGGCGGTCCACGCCGAGCTCACCGCCCTGGCGCCCGGAGCGGTCACGGCGGGCCACGCCCACCACTACCGCGGGTTCGCCACCACCCAGTGGCGCCTGCACGAGAAGAACGGCGAGCTCAAGCCGCTCCTGTACACGTTCCGGGGCCTGCTCACCGGCATCCACCTGATGCGCACCGGCCGGGTGCTGGCCCACCTGCCCACCCTCGTCGAGGAGGTGCCGGAAGCCCCGGCCTACCTGCCCGACCTGGTCGCCGCCAAGGCCGAGGCCGAGCACGGCCCGACCCCCGAGCTGCCCTCCGTACGCCTCGCCGGCGACGTGGCGGCCCTGCACGGTGCCCTGACCGCCGCCCAGGGCGCCTCCCGGCTCCCGGAGCACCCGAGCGCCCAGGACGCGCTCCACGACCTGGTCGTCCGCACCCGCGAGGCCGCCGTCTGAGACCCGCGCGTACCTACGGGAAGGAGCGGGGGACCGGCGACAGCGCCGGGGAGCGCGGTGCCAGGTCAGGGGCGGCGGAGGCGCCGCGCACGCGGATCAGGAAGTCCTCGACCCGGGTCACGTCCGGCTCGTCCGGCAGCGCGGTACGGGTGGCGGCCGCGTCGATCTCCTCGGTGAGGGCGCGCGTCCACGCCCGTACCTCGTCCCAGGCCAGCTCGCCGCGCTTGACCGCCAGCAGGCGGTCGCGGTATGGGCCCGCGTCGATGCTGAGCCGGCCGGTGCGCAGCAGGTCACGGCAGCTCAGCAGCAGCCGCAGCAGGTGCATGCCGTGCTTCCAGCGCGGCCGCCGGTGGGCGCGCAGGTCCGCCTCCAGCCTGCCGAGCTGCTGGACGGCGTACCCGCGGAGCGCCGCCTCGGCGCGGCGGGAGAGGAAGGCGCCGCGCAGCGCGAGCAGTTCGCGGCCGGTCGCGTCGGCGTACTCGACCAGGGGGGAGTGCAGGCACTCCAGGACGTTGGGGTTGCCGCGCAGCGCGAGCACGCAGAACCGCTCCAGCTCCCAGGAGAACTGCTCGTCCAGCGGTCCCGTGACGTGGGTGGGCGGCTTGTCCAGCCGCCAGAACAGCGGGGTGGGCGCGACGAACACCCCGCGCCGGTCGATGTCGCTGTCGTCGGTGGCCAGCCCGAAGGCGCGCGAGCCCATCACGCACGCGTAGACCGTGTGGTCCGTGACCAGTCCGTGCCCCACGTCGTCCCCCAGCGATTCGCGCATGAGGGCGATTATGGCCATCCGGCCGGCTCGCGCGCGCACTTTTCGTGTTCCGCGCGGGTCGGTACGCGGGCTACGGGACGCATGGTGCCGCGGGGGAGCCGGGACCGCCCGCCGCCCTGGTACGCCCCCGGCGCGTTACGACCCGGCCCGTCCCGGCCCGCGGTGCCGGCCGCCTCCGCCCGACGGGACAGCCCTTAGGCTGGACGGGGACCGCCACCCGGTCGTACCGCCGCCGCGCCGCACCCCGGCCCGCGGCTGCTCCCCGCGCCGACCCGGCGCCCGTCCGCCGGCCTTCCGCCCCCGCCGCTCGCGGCCGCTCCACCCGTGCAACCGCTCCCACCCGTGCATCCGCTTCCGCCCGTACATCCGCCCCCGCACCCGCAAGGACACCCTTCGTGAGGACCGCCCTCGTCATCGGAACCGGCCTGATGGGCACGTCCGCCGCACTCGCGCTCAGCGGCCGCGGCGTCGACGTGTACCTGACGGACCACGACGAATCCGCCGCCCGTACCGCCGAGGCGCTCGGCGCGGGCAGCTCGGGGCAGCCGCCGCGGCCCGTGGACCTCGTGGTCGTCGCGGTCCCGCCCGCCCACGTGGCCGTCACCCTCGCCGGGGCGATCCGCGACGGCCTGGGCCGCGGCTACCTGGACGTGGCCAGCGTCAAGGGCGGTCCGCGCCGGGAACTGGTCGCCCTGGGCTGCGACCTCACCCGCTACATCGGCACCCACCCCATGGCCGGACGGGAGCGCTCCGGCCCGCTGGCGGCCGCCGCCGAACTCTTCGAGGGCCGCCCCTGGGTGCTCACCCCCACGGCCGGCACCGACACCGAGGTGCTCAACCTCGCGCTGGAGCTGGTCGCCCTGTGCCGCGCGGTCCCGGTCGTGATGGACGCCGACGCGCACGACCGCGCGGTCGCGCTGGTCTCGCACACCCCGCAGCTCGTCTCCAGCATGGTCGCCGCCCGGCTGGAGCACGCGGAGGACGCCGCCGTCCGCCTGTGCGGGCAGGGCATCCTCGACGTCACCCGGGTCGCCGGGTCCGAGCCGGGCATGTGGATGGACATCCTCGCGGCCAACCCCGGCCCGGTCGCCGACGTCCTCGACGACCTGGCGAACGACCTGGCCGGGACCGTCAGCGCGCTGCGGGCCCTGCAGTCCGCCGACGACGGCAAGCGGCGCGAGGGCGCGGCCGGCATCGAGGACGTCCTGCGCCGCGGCAACGCCGGCCGCGCCAAGGTCCCCGGCAAGCACGGCGCCGCCCCCAAGCCGTACGAGAGCGTCGGGGTGCTCATCGGCGACCAGCCCGGCGAGCTGGCCAGGCTCTTCGCGGACGCCGGCGCCGCGGGCGTCAACATCGAGGACGTGCGGATCGAGCACTCCACCGGCCAGCAGGCGGGTCTGGTGCACCTCACGGTCGAGCCGCGCAGCGCCCCGGTGCTGTCGGCGGCGCTGCGGGAGCGCGGCTGGGCGCTGCGGCCGTAGGTCCTGTCCGGTGCCGCCCCGTGCCCCGTGCCCCTTGGCACGGGTGGCGCTGGGCCACCCGGGGGGCCGGTAACCTTGAGGGATGGCATCCGGCCACCCCGCCGGCCCGCCCGTACCCGCATCCGTGCACGAGGAAGGCCATCCGCTGTGTCAAATCCGGTGATCGTCGCGATCGACGGCCCCTCCGGCACGGGCAAGTCCAGCACGTCCCGGGCGGTCGCGTCCCGGCTCGGCCTCAGCTACCTCGACACGGGCGCGCAGTACCGCGCGATCACCTGGTGGATGCTGGCCAACGGCGTGGACGTCGACGACGCGGCGGCCGTGGCCGACCAGGCGGGCAAGCCCGCGATCGTGTCCGGCACCGACCCGGCCGCCCCCGCGATCACCGTGGACGGCGTGGACGCCTCCGGCCCGATCCGCACCCAGGAGGTCACCGCCGCGGTCAGCGCGGTGAGCGCCGTGCCCGAGGTGCGGACCCGGATGGTCGAGATCCAGCGCGCCTGTGCCGCCGCCGCGCCCGCCGGCATCGTGGTCGAGGGTCGTGACATCGGCACCACCGTGCTGCCCGACGCCACCGTCAAGATCTACCTCACCGCCTCCGCCGAGGTCCGCGCCGCGCGCCGCAGCGGCGAACTGAAGGGCGCCCAGTCCGTCGCCGACACCCAGGCGGCCCTGGTCCGGCGCGACGCCGCCGACTCCGGCCGCAAGACCTCGCCGCTGGCCAAGGCCGACGACGCCGTGGAGGTCGACACCAGCGAGCTCACCCTCGACCAGGTCGTCGAGCAGGTCGTCGCTCTGGTCGGGGAGAAGCGAGCGGCGCGGTGAGCACCCAGCGCGGGACCCTGGCGCCGCCCGCGGCGCCGCCGTCCACGCCCTCCGCCCCGCCGCTGCCGAGCGCGCGCGGCGCCGCGGTGGCCCGGGGCATCGGCATCGGGCTGATGAACGGCCTGTGGCGGCCCCGGGTGCTCGGCGACTGGCGGCTGCCCGCCCACGGCCCGGTCATCCTGGCGGGCAACCACAGCCACAACATCGACGGGCCGATGCTGATCGGCACCTGCCCGCGGCCGCTGCACTTCCTGGTGAAGAAGGAGGCGTTCGTCGGCCCGCTCGACCCGTTCCTGCGGGCCATCGGGCAGGTCGAGGTCGACCGTTCCGGCGCCGACCGCGGCGCGATCACCGCGGCGCTCGGCGTGCTGGAGCGGGGCGGGGTGCTGGGCATCTTCCCCGAGGGCACCCGCGGGGAGGGCGACTTCGCGCAGTTGCGGGCCGGGCTGGCGTACTTCGCGGTGCGCTCGGGCGCCCCGGTGGTGCCCGTCGCCGTCCTCGGCAGCGCCCGGCGCGGCCGGCTCGTCGGGGGCCTGCCGCCGCTGCGCGCCCGTATCGACGTCGTCTACGGCGAACCGTTCGAGGCGGGCGACGGGAGCGGGCGGCGGACCCGTACCGCCCTCGACGACGCCACCCGGCGCATCCAGGCGCACCTGACCGCGCACCTCGCCGAGGCCCGGCGGACCACCGGGCGGGCGTGACCCGGGCCCGCCCGACGGCCCCCGGCCGGGGACCGCGCCCCGCCCGGGCGTCCCGGCAGCGGCGCCCACGTACTTCTTGCTGATCGACGGAGAGACCTCATGGACCAGGGATACGAACACGACGCCGCCGACGCGCTCGGCGACGCCGAATACGCCGAGTTCATGCAGCTCGCCGAGGAGGAGGGCTTCGACCCGGCGGAGGTCGCCGACGACCTCGCGGAGGCCGGCCACGGGCCGCTCCCCGTGCTCGCCGTGGTCGGCCGGCCGAACGTCGGCAAGTCGACACTGGTGAACCGGATCATCGGCCGCCGCGAGGCCGTCGTGGAGGACCGCCCCGGCGTCACCCGCGACCGGGTCACCTACGAGGCGAACTGGAACGGGCGGCGCTTCAAGCTGGTCGACACCGGCGGCTGGGAGCAGGACGTGCTCGGCATCGACGCGTCGGTGGCCGCGCAGGCCGAGTTCGCGATCGACGCCGCCGACGCGGTGGTCTTCGTGGTCGACGCGACGGTGGGCGCCACCGACACCGACGAGGCGGTCGTGAAGCTGCTGCGCCGGGCCGGCAAGCCCGTGGTGCTGGCCGCCAACAAGGTCGACGGCCCCTCCGGGGAGGCCGACGCGTACACGCTGTGGAACCTCGGCCTCGGCGAGCCCCACCCGATCTCCTCGCTGCACGGCCGCGGCACCGGCGACCTGCTGGACGCCATCATGGAGGCGCTGCCGGAGGCGCCCGCGATGACCTTCGGCGAGGCCCTCGGCGGCCCGCGCCGCATCGCGCTGATCGGCCGCCCCAACGTCGGCAAGTCCTCGCTGCTGAACAAGGTGGCCGGCAGCGACCGGGTGGTCGTCAACGAGGTCGCCGGCACCACCCGCGACCCGGTCGACGAGCTGATCGAGCTGGGCGGGGTCACCTGGAAGTTCGTCGACACCGCCGGCATCCGGCGGCGGGTGCACCTCACCGAGGGCGCCGACTACTACGCCTCCCTGCGCACCGCGGCCGCGGTGGAGAAGGCCGAGGTCGCGGTGGTCCTGATCGACGCGAGCGAGACGCTCAGCGAGCAGGACACCCGGATCATCTCGATGGCCGTGGAGGCCGGCCGCGCCGTGGTCATCGCCTACAACAAGTGGGACCTGCTGGACGAGGAGCGCCGGTACTACCTGGAGCGCGAGATCGAGCGCGACCTCGTCCAGGTCCAATGGGCGCCCCGGGTCAACGTCTCGGCGCAGACCGGACGGCACATGGAGAAGCTGGTCCCGGCGATCGAGACCGCGCTCGCCGGCTGGGAGACCCGGGTGCCGACCGGGCGGCTGAACGCCTTCCTCGGCGAGCTGGTCTCCGCCCACCCGCACCCGATCCGCGGCGGCAAGCAGCCGCGCATCCTGTTCGGCACCCAGGCGGGCACCCGGCCGCCGCGTTTCGTGCTCTTCGCGTCCGGCTTCCTGGAGGCGGGCTACCGCCGGTTCATCGAGCGCCGGCTGCGCGAGGAGTTCGGTTTCGAGGGCACGCCGATCCAGGTGTCGGTGCGGGTGCGGGAGAAGCGCGGCCGGAAGAAGTAGCGGCGGGCGGGCGGGAGGGAGCGGAGCGCCCGACTCGGGCGTCCACTCCCTCCGCTCCCTCCGCTGCCCGGTGCGGGGTACTGCGGCGGTGTGCGGCCTGCGGTGGGACGGCCCGTGACCGGGGACGGCGCGTGGCGGACGGCACGCGATGGCGGTGCGCGGTGACGCGGTACTCCGCGGGCCGCGGGCGGTCGCTACCGCATCCGGTTGTCGCCACGGCCCGGGGGCAGCGCCGCCGGGCCGTCACCGTCGGCCCCGCGCCGCCCGCCGCGGCCGCCCCGCCCGCCGGTGCCGTTCGCACCGCCCCCGCCCGATCCCTGGGTGCCCCCGTGCCCCTGGCCGGCCGTGCCCCCGGGGTCGCTGCGGTGCCGGCCGCCCGGCGCCAGTGGCGGGTACTCCGCCTGCCAGGCCGCGAACCCCTTGAACTGCAGCGACTCCTCGCCGCTGCGGTCGCCGGGAAGGGTGCGGAACAGCCGGCGGTACTCCGAGTACAGGGCGTCGTAGATCGGCGTGTTCGACGCACCGGCCCCGCTCCCGTCCTGCGCGGTGCGCATGGGCGGGATGTAGCGCTGGTAAGGGGCTCGGGAGGATGCGTCGAAGCTGTACACGTAACTGCCAACGACCCGGCGCCGGGCGGGATGCGGGCCGCGCGGTTGAATTGCCGATCTTTGACCAGGTCAACAGGGTGGTGTCGGCGGCAGGACGCGCGAAGGCGCGCGCAGCACGCCGCGCGCGCCCTCCGGACGGCCCAAGGGCCTGCCCGGCGGATCTCGCCGGGCCCGCCACGCCCGGTGCCGCACCTCCGCGCGTTGTCGAACCCTCCGCGTACGACCCGGTACGGGGACGGTTCTCCGGCGTGCGGTGCACGGCACCGGACGCCGCGAGCCCGACCGGCGGGATCCGCCGGACAGGCCCCAGCCGTATGACCGTGTGCTGATCGGGTTCCGGTCAGGTGCCCGACAGGGGCATGGTGGCCGCGACGAGCTGGCCGCGCGAGCAGGCCCGGGCCAGCGCGTCCCGCATCAGGTCCTCGCGCGGCTGCCGGCCGATCGAGCCGGCCGGGCCCGCGTACACGTACACCTCGTTGCCGCGCTGCACCGCGGCCCGCCAGCCGTCGCTGACCTGGAGCGGCTGGTGCGCCTGCCACCAGGCCGCCGCGGGGCCGCCGTTGGCGCCCGGCTGGAGCACGGCGTGCAGCTTGCCCATGGCCAGCAGCACCGACCACCCCGGCAGCGGCGACGGCGGCGCCTCCAGGTCGAGCTGGGGCACGAAGCCCTGCTCGATCAGGAGCGGCAGGAAGTCGTCGCCGTCGCCGGTGGAGCCCACCCGGGCGACCGGGCCGGTCGGCTCGACCACCAGGGCCGGGCGGAGCTGCTCCTCCACGATGATCAGACCGCAGGTGATGCCCAGCACCGCCTGTCGGGGCGCGAGGTCGAGGTCGGGCACGGCCGGGTCCGTCGGCCGGACGGCGGCCGGGCCGCCGGCGGAGCCGCCGCCCGCGGGGACGCCGTACGACTCGGTCTGCGGCGGGACGCCCGCGGAGAGCCCCGCGGCGGGGCCGGCCGGGCCGGCGGGGGCCCCGGAGATGCTGGCGACCGCGCCCTGCAACTGGGCCTCGGACACCGGTACGACCTGCGAGGGGATGCACGCGGCGTGCGCGAACGCCAGCACGGCGGTCTCGTCGCCCACGAAGAGCACGGTGCTGGTCCGCTCCTGCCCGCTGTCCCCGGGCGTCCGGCAGGACGTGCAGTCGTACGTGCCCGGCAAGCTCTCGCCGGTGAGGAGCCGGTCGGTCTCCTCGTCGCCGATCTCGGCTCGTACCTCATCGCTCACGTCGAGCATGGGCGCCACGGGAGTCTCCTTGGAAGTGCGGTGCTGCGGTCATGAACGCGGGCCGGAAGTCCGGCGGCCGGGCGGGCCCCGGCGCACTGTGACAACGGACGGCCCGCGCGGGGGGTCACGGTTTGCGGGATACGGGTTGCGCCGGGTGCGTGCGCCGTCCGGGTGAGGTAGGGGGTCCACGGGCCGTGGCACCCGGGTTCCCGGCGGGAGGCGTGCCTAGCGTGGCCCGATGATCGAACTGTCGAACTTGTCGGACTCATCTGATTTGTCAGCCCCGCCAGCTCAGCCGGTTCAGTCAACCCCGTCGGTGCCCGGGTCGTCGGCCGCGCCGGCAGGCCGGCCGGTGGTCGGGCCGGCGGTCGGATCGGTCGTCCCGTCGACGGCCCGGCAGGCGGCCCGGCCGGCCCCTGCGCCGCAGACGCCGGCCTGGCCCGCCCCGGAGGCGCCCGGAGGCGGGGTGTGGGGTGCCGCGCGTCTCTCGCGCCACGTCGGCGGCGTCCGCCGGATCGCCCTCGCGCGGATCCGCGGCCCGCGCGCCGCCACCGCGGCCGCCGTGCTCGGCGCCTGCGCGCTGCTCCCGCTGGTGACGCAGTCCGCCGTCGCGGCCCCGGCCCCCGCCCCGCGGAAGCCCGCGCTCCACGAGCCGCTCCGCCACGCGTCGCTCCTCCCGCAGCCGGCCGCGCAGCGGCCCGGCGCCGTGCGGAAGGACGAGGTTTCCGGGCTCCTCGCCCCCAAGGCAGCCCCCGCGGCCGCCCCCGTCGACCGCTCCCGGCCGGCCGACCCGACCGCCGCCCGCACCGCTCCGCTCGCCGCCTCCGGTCCCGCCGCCGCACCGCGCGCGGCCACGTTCACCCGGCAGCGCTCGGTCTGGGACGACCTCGCGATGTGCGAGAGCAGCGGCGACTGGCAGATCAACACCGGCAACGGCTACTACGGCGGGCTCCAGTTCTGGCAGCCCACCTGGGAGATGTTCGGCGGCCTGAAGTACGCCCGCCGCCCCGACCTGGCCTCGCCGCAGCACCAGATCGACATCGCCGAGGCGGTGCTGCGGGTGCAGGGCTGGAACGCCTGGCCGGTGTGCTCGCGGCGGATCGGCCGCAGCGGCTTCCAGCACCTCGTGCACACCGTGCAGCCCGGTGAGACCCTCGCGGGGATCGCCGACTCCTACGGCGTGGACGGCGGCTGGGAGCAGGTGTACGACCTCAACAAGAGCCTGATCGGGTCCGACCCGAACCACTTGGAGCCGGGCATGGTCCTCACCGTCAACTGATCCGGTGGCCACTGAACCGGTGGCGACCCGGCCGCGGGGCGCGGAAGGCGCGTCCGGCCGCCGGGCGGACCGGGCGGGGTGCGCGGGGCCGACGGGGAATCCCCGTCGGCCCCGCTGCCGTGCCGTGGTGCCGTGGTGCCGTCGGGTCGTCGGGTCGTCGGGTCGTCGGGTCGTCGGGTCGTCGGGTCGTCCGCGTCGATCGCGTCGATCGCGTCGATCGCGTCGATCGCGTCTTCTGGCGGCTTAACGTGTGATGGCCCGGTAAACCACTGGAAATGATGAGTTTTTGTGCGGGAGCTGTGCGAAGCATGTGCGGGCCGACCGCCGCATGCCGTCACCCGTACGGCTATGGCACCGAATACCGTTGACCCATGGGACCGCTGCCGAACCCGCATGACCGCAATCCGGACGACGACCTCGACGCCTATCGCGGCCTGACGCGTGAGGAGGCGGAGGCGCGGGCGCGGGAACGCGGATGGACCACGGTTCGTAGTCTGCCGCCCGGGACGGTGGTGACGATGGAGTACGTCCTCGGGCGGCTCAACTTCATCGTGGCCGAGGGCCGCGTGCAGCGGTGCTGGCTTGGCTGAGCGGCGGCACCGGGCGCATGATCTGCCGGTCCACCGGCCGCCGGCGGGCGCCGACCGCGCCGGGAGGGGTGCGCTCGCCGCGCACCGTGGGCGGCCGGCCGGCGGCGTGGCCGCTGCCCGTGCCCGTCGGTGAGGCCGCCGGAGCGGGCTTCGGGGCGCTCGCGGCGGCAGGTGCCGGACCGGTCGGGGCGGCACCCGCGGCGCCGGCGGACGCGGCGACCTGCGCGGCCGTGCCCACCGTCTCGCGGTCCGGCTCGCCCTCCCCGCTGCCCCGGCCGGGCCGGGCGGGGCCGGCCGGGGCGGCCGGGGGTTGCGTCCGCGGGGCGGCGCGCCGGGCGCGGAACCGGGCCCAGGTGCCGGTGATCCACTCCTCCGCGCGGGACATGAAGGGCTCGAACCACGGCAGCGCCAGCAGGATCAGCAGCCCCGCCGCCCAGCCCAGCAGCACGTCGCTCACCCAGTGGGTTCCCAGGTAGACGGTCGTCGCGCCGACCCCGAGCGCCAGCAGCGCGCTGGCGATCGAACCCCAGCGGCGGGCGCGGGGAGTTGTGGCGAGATAGGCCAGTACGCCCCAGGTCACCACCGCGTTGGCGGTATGCCCGGAAGGGAATATATCGCCGCCGGCGAACATCTCCGCGGAGCCGACCGTCGTCGCGTAATGCGGACCGAGCCGGCCGAGGCCGTATTTCACGGCCCCCACGGTGATGTTGAGCAGCAGCAGGGAGGTGCCGAGCACCAGGAGGGGGTGCAGGGTGCGGTGGCGCCAGGCGCGCCAGCCCAGCCAGGCGAGCACCATCACGGCGGTGGGGCCGCGCTGCCCCAGGACCACGAAGTAGTCCAGGAAGGCGTGGATCTGCGGCCACTGCTTGTAGGGGCGCCACAGCATGACCTGCCAGTCGAGCGTCACCAGCTTCGAGGTGGTGATCACGCCGACGACGATCGCGACGTAGGAGGCGACGGTGAGGGCGAACAGCCACACACGTGTTCGACTCATCCGCGGCAGGCCACGGCTCGCCGGTCGCTCCGCCGCGAGGTCGGGCCCGTTATCGGTTCGCACTGAAACGACGTTACAGCGTGTGATGGCATGCAACCGCCGTACGAGCGGATCTGTAATGACGATGTGATGTGGAGTGCGTCTCACCACCCCTTTGGGGGACGGTGATTGAGGTGAATGCGAGGAGGCCGTGGAGTTTATGTTCGGGTGTCGATACTCACATGCTCCCGTTCTTATTCGGCGCTTATTTCCCTCGAATTTATTCGGGGTTTCCCGCCCGTCGGCGGGACGGGCCGGGCAGCCGCGGGCGGCCGGCGGGCAGCCGCGGGCGGGCGGCCGGCCGGCGGCGGGCGGCCGGGGGCGTCGGCCACAGGCCCGGCACAGTCCGGTCACGTACGCTGGCGGCTCACGCCCGGGAGTCACGGAGCAAGCCGTGGAGGTACGCCTATGACGCGGCAGGCCGGCCGCTGGACCATCCTCGTCGTGCTGTGCGCGAGCCTGCTGATCGTCGCGCTGGACGCCACCGTGCTGCACGTGGCGGTGCCCGCACTCACCGAGGACCTGCGGCCCGGCTCCCAGGACCTGCTGTGGATCGTCGACGTGTACCCGCTGATCGCCGCGTCGCTGCTGATCCTCTTCGGCACCCTCGGGGACCGGATCGGCCACCGCCGGGTGCTGCTGATCGGCTACGCGCTCTTCGGCGCCGCCTCCGCGCTGGCCGCCTTCGCGCCCACCCCGGACATCCTGATCGCCGCGCGCGGCCTGCTCGGCGCCGGCGGTGCGATGATCATGCCCGCCACACTCTCCATCCTGCGGCAGGTCTTCCCCGACCGGCGCGAGCGGGCGACCGCGATCGGGGTGTGGAGCGCGGTGGCCGCCGTCGGGGCGGCGGTCGGGCCGGTGCTCGGCGGCTTCCTGGTGGAGCACTTCTGGTGGGGCTCGGTCTTCCTGGTCAACATCCCGCTGATGGCCGTGATGCTGCCGCTCGGCCGGATGCTGCTGCCCGACTCGCGCGGCTGCGCCGACGGACCCTGGGACGTGGTCGGTGCCGCCACCGCCGCGCTCGGCATCCTCGGCGCCGTCTTCGGCGTCAAGCGGTTCGGCGCCGGCGCGGCCCCGCTGGCCCCCTCGGTCTGGGTGCCGCTGCTGCTCGGCCTGGCCCTCCTGGTGTACTTCGTCCGCCGCCAGCGCCGCCTCGCGCACCCGCTGATCGACGTGCGGATGTTCGCCCAGGCGGCGTTCTCCACGTCGGTGGGCTGCATCGTGCTGGCCATGCTGGCGCTGGTCGGGCTGGAGCTCATCGCGGTGCAGTACCTCCAACTGGTGCTCGGGTTGAGTCCGCTGGACACCGGGCTGCGCCTGCTGCCGCTCACCTTCGCCGCGATGGCCGGCGGGCTGGCGGGTTCCCGGGCGCTGGCCCGCTTCGGGCCGCGCCGGATGGTCGGCGGCGGCTTCCTGCTCACCGCGCTGGCGGTGCTGTCGCTGACCGCGATGGGGCAGCAGGACCGCCCCGGACTGCTCACCGTCGTCTTCGTCGTGCTGGGCTTCGGCCTGGAGGCCACGCTGTTCGGGTCGTACGAGTCGATGCTCAGCCAGGCCCCGGCCTACCGGGCGGGTGGCGCGGCCGCGGTCGGCGAGACCGCCTACCAGCTCGGCGCCGGGCTCGGCATCGCGCTGCTCGGCAGCGTGATGAACGCCGTCTACGCGCCGCACGCCCGCGGCATCGGCGCCGCCGACACCACTGCGGCCGGCCAGTCGCTGGGCGGGGCGTACGACGTGGCCGACCGGGTCGGCGGCGCTCCGGGCGCGGCGCTGCGCACGGCCGCGCGTCACTCGTTCGTGCACGGCCTGCACGTGACGCTCGTGGTGAGCGCGGTGCTGCTGCTGTCGGGGGCGTGGGCGGCGCGGCGGCTGCCGCGCGGGATGGAGTGCGTGGCGGACGCGGCCCCCGGGGCCGGGGCCGGCGCCGGACTTCGGCAGGGGAACCGCCCGGGGCCGGAGGCCGCGCCCGGGTCCGGGGCCGCGGAACTGCCCTGGCCGGTGCGGGCGGATCGCTCGGCCGGGCGTTCCACGGCCGCGCCCTCGGGCGCCGTACGCTCTGGACGGGCGCGGGACTGAGCCGTAACGTCGGCGCCGAGTCGCGATTACCACCGCTAGTTTTCCCGGCCGGAGGTCCACTGATGCCGCACGCCGCGAAGGCGCCCTTCGACCCGCACGACCCGCTGGGTCTGGACGACCTGCTCACCGCCGAGGACCGCGCGGTGCGCGAGACCGTACGCGGCTGGGCCGCCGACCGGGTGCTGCCCCACGTGGCGGGCTGGTACGAGCGCGGCGAGCTGCCCGAGGTCCGCGAACTGGCCCGCGAACTCGGCTCCATCGGCGCCCTCGGCATGCAACTGGACGGTTACGGCTGCGCGGGCGCGAGCGCGGTGCAGTACGGCCTGGCCTGCCTGGAGTTGGAGGCCGCCGACTCCGGCATCCGCTCACTGGTGTCGGTGCAGGGTTCGCTCGCCATGTACGCCGTCCACCGCTTCGGCTCCGACGCCCAGAAGGAGCGCTGGCTGCCGTCGATGGCCGCGGGCGAGGTGATCGGCTGCTTCGGGCTGACCGAGCCCGACCACGGCTCCGACCCGGCCGGCATGCGCACCCGCGCGGTCCGGGACGGCTCGGACTGGGTGCTCGACGGCCGCAAGATGTGGATCACCAACGGCTCGGTCGCCGGGGTGGCCGTGGTCTGGGCCGCGACGGAGGAGGGGGTGCGCGGCTTCGTCGTCCCCACCGACGCCCCCGGGTTCTCCGCACCCGAGATCCGCCACAAGTGGAGCCTGCGCGCCTCGGTCACCAGCGAACTGGTGCTGGACGGCGTACGGCTGCCCGCGGACGCGGTGCTGCCCGAGGTCACCGGCCTGCGCGGTCCGCTGAGCTGCCTCAACCACGCGCGCTACGGCATCGTGTGGGGCGCGATGGGCGCGGCACGGTCCAGTTTCGAGGCGGCGCTGGCGTACGCGGGCGAGCGTGAGCAGTTCGGACGGCCGATCGGGGGCTTCCAGCTCACCCAGGCCAAGCTGGCCGACATGGCGGTCGAACTCCACAAGGGGATCCTGCTGGCGCACCACCTCGGGCAGCGGATGGACGCGGGCACGCTGCGCCCGGAGCAGGTCAGCTTCGGCAAGCTCAACAACGTGCGCGAGGCGATCGAGATCTGCCGCACCGCGCGCACGATCCTGGGCGCCAACGGCATCTCGCTGGAGTACCCGGTGATGCGGCACGCGACCAACCTGGAGTCCGTGCTGACCTACGAGGGCACCGTGGAGATGCACCAGCTCGTGCTGGGCAAGGCGCTCACCGGGATCGACGCCTTCCGCGGGTGAGGCGTTGCCCGCGGAAGGCGGTGGCGGCCGCCGGCACCGGCCGGTGCGCGGCCGCGGGGAGCGGCGGGCGCGCGGCCGGGGCCGGACTCAGTTCTGGTTGAAGAAGCCGTCGCCGCCGCGGCGGGAGTCGGCGTTCATCACGGAGTAGTCGGCCGGGGTGAGCAGGAACACCCGGGTGGCCACCCGCTCGATGGAGCCGCGCAGGCCGAAGGTCAGCCCGGCGGCGAAGTCGACCACGCGCTTGGCGTCGGAGGGCTCCATCGCGGTGAGGTTGACGATCACCGGGACGCCGGCGCGGAAGAGCTCGCCGATGCCGCGCGCGTCACGGAAGCCGTCGGGCGTCACCGTGGCGATCCGCCGGCCCTCTTCCTCGGCCGACTCGGTGGCGACCCGAACCCGCGGGTCGGTCACCCACGTGTCGGCGCGCTCCGGGCCCTCGCCGTAGTCGGCGTACTCCTCGTCGTAGTAACCCTCGCCGCCGTTGTCGTCGACGAGGCCAAGCCAGGCACTCGCCCGTCGAACAGAACCCATGGACGCCTCCTCTCTCGCACGCGGTCTGTACCGTCCGCTTAGTCCTATCGTCATCCATGATGAGGGTGATGCGCCAAGGGGATACGCGCCACGCAGGTGCTTTGTGACGGTACTGGCACACACGATAGTGGCGCACCGTCAAGCAGGGGCAGGCATCGGAGACCTGACGACGTGATGGGAACGTCCTCCACGATCGGGTGATTTCGGGGGCCGTACGGCCGTACGGAAGCGGGGTGCCGCACCGATAACATGACCGCCGACCGGGTTCTGAAACCTGACCGAAGGTCAAAGCGCTGGTGATGGCGGGCGCGTGGCGGCCGGGCACGACCCGGGGCGGCCCACACGCCGCCTCCGCCCCACGCGTCGCCTCAAGGCACCGCGTCGGCGCACCGCGGTCCGATGGGGGAGTGGGAAGCGTGTTCGGAATCATTCGGCCGTGCCGGCACCGGATGTCGGAGGGCATGGCCGCGTCCTGGCTCGCCCACCTGTGCGGGCTGTGCCTCGCCCTGCGCGACGGACACGGCCAGTTCGCCCGTGTCGCCACCAATTACGACGGTCTGGTGATCTCCGTCCTGGTCGAGGCGCAGACCGCGTCCACCGCCGGTCGGCGCCGCACCGCGGGGCCCTGCCCGCTGCGCGGCATGCGCACCGCGCCGGTCGCCAGGGGCGAGGGGGCCCGCCTGGCCGCGGCGGTCTCGCTGGTGCTGGCGTCGGCGAAGGTGCGCGACCATGTCGACGACGGGGACGGGGCGTTCGCCCGGCGCCCGGTCGCGCTCGCGGCCCGCCGGGTCGCCCGCCGCTGGGACCGGGCCGGCGCGCGCACCGGCGGTGCCCTCGGCTTCGACACCGCCCTGCTGCTCGACGCGGTCGGACGGCAGAGCGAGGTCGAGGCGGCGGCCGGACCCGGCAGTTGCGTGCTGGCCGTCACCGAGCCCACCGAGACCGCGACCGCCGCGGCCTTCGCCCACACCGCAGTCCTCGCCGGGCGGCCCGGCAACACCGCCCCGCTCCAGGAGGCCGGGCGGCTGTTCGGCCGCCTCGCCCACCTCCTCGACGCGGTCGAGGACCTGGCCGAGGACGCCCGCACCGGCGCCTGGAACCCGCTCGCCGCCACCGGCACCGACCTCGCCGAGGCCCGCCGGCTGTGCGACGACGCCCGGCACGGCATCCGGCTCGCCCTGCGGGACGTCGACTTCGCCGACACCGCCTCCGCCCGCCTGGCCCACACCCTGCTCGTCCACGAACTGGAACGCTCCGTGGACCGGGTGTTCGGCACCGACGGCTGCTCGCACGGCCCGTCGGCACGGGACGGCGACCGGTACACCGGCGACCCGTACACCGGCAGCCCCTACGCGCCCGGTGCGCCCGGCCAGCGGCCCTACCCGCCCGGGCAGCCGGGCGGACCGGCCGGTCCCGGCGGTTTCCCGCCCCCGCCCGAGCCGCCGCGCCGGCGCGGGCTGCTGTCCGGATGCCTGGTCTACACGGGCATGTGCTGCACCTGCCGACTGTGCTGCACCGACCACCAGGACGCCTGGACCGGCCGGCCCCGCGACGCCTGGTGCACCTCGTGCGACTGCGGGGACTGCGGGGACTGCAGCGGTTGCGGCGACTGCTGCCAGTGCGCCGAGTGCTGCGGGGACTGCGACTGCTGCGACTGCGGGTGCGACTGCTGAGCCCCGCGGCCTGAGCCCCACGGCCTGAGCCCCCGCGGCCGACCGGTGCGCGGCCGCCTCCTGTCCCGGCCCGCTGCCAGACTGCACGCATGCTGGAAACGTCGGCGCGCCTGCTGCGCCTGCTCTCCCTCCTCCAGTCGCGCCGTGACTGGAGGGGGCCCGAACTCGCCGCGCGCCTGGAGGTCACCGCCCGCACGGTCCGGCGGGACGTCGAACGCCTGCGCACGCTCGGCTATCCCGTCCACGCCGCGCCCGGCACGGCCGGCGGCTACCGGCTGGGCGCGGGAGCCGCCCTGCCGCCGCTGCTGCTCGACGACGAGGAGGCCGTCGCGGTGGCGCTGTGCCTGCGGACGGGCGCGGTCGGCGGCGTCGAGGGCATCGAGGAGACCTCGGGGCGGGCGCTGACCAAGCTGGAGCAGGTCCTCCCGTCACGGCTGCGGCACCGGGTGCAGGCGATGCAGGCGGTCACCGTGGGCCCCGCGCCGGCCGCGACGACGGTCAGCCAGGAGGTGCTGACCGTCATCGGGGCCGCCTGCCGGGACCGCGAGCAACTGCGCTTCGACTACCTCGACCACCGCGGCACCGGGAGCCGCCGCACCGTCGAGCCCTACCGGCTGGTCCACCACGGCCGGCGCTGGTACCTCCTCGCGTTCGACACCGACCGGGACGACTGGCGGACCTTCCGGGTGGACCGGATCGAGCCCAGGCCGCCCACCGGTCCGCGGTTCGCCCCGCGTGGACTCCCCGACGACGCCGCCTCCTACGTCGCCGAAGGCGTCACCTCACGGGCCTACCGCTACCAGGCCCGGGTGGTGCTGCACGCGCCGCTGGACGCCATCGCCTCCCTCGCCTGGTCCGGCTTCGGCCGGCTCACCGCGCTCGGGCCCGACGCCTGCGAACTGACCACCGGGTTCGAGTCGCTGGACGCGGTGGCGATGTTCATCGGCATGACGGGCGCGGAGTTCGAGGTGAAGGAGCCGCCCGAGCTGGTGTCCCACCTCGCGGCGGTGTCCGGCCGGCTGGCCCGCGCGGCCCGCCGCACGGCCGGGGACGGCGGCGCCCCCTGACCCCGGGCGGGCCCGCTCAGTCCAGAGCGCCGCTCGTGCCGCCCTGGGTGCGGCCCCATCCGTAGGCACGATCGGCCCGCAGGCGTATGACCAGCCTCCCGTCGGCCACCATCGCCGCGCGGTACTCCTCCCAGTCCGGGTGCTCCCCGGCGATCGCCCGGTAGATCTCGACCAGTTCGTCGACGGTGGCGTCATGCGGGTCGGCGGCCACCGGGGTCAGCTCCGCCTCGCCCTCGGCGACCAGGTACGCCCCCAGGTCCGGGGTCGTGACGTAGAAGCTCGCCCGCGGGTCGCGGCGCAGATTGCGGGTCTTGGCCCGGCTGTCGGTGGCGGAGACCCGGATGAGGCGGGTCGACTCGTCGTAGAGGAACGTGACGTTGGACAGTTGGGGGCGGCCGTCCTTCTTGAGGGTGACGAGCACGCCGTTCCGCTGTTCCTTGAGCAGGTCCAGCAGCGGGCTGGTGGCGGGGGCCTGGTGCATGATCGCTCCTGGTGGAGGGGTGCTGACGGATACCGGTCGGTTACTGCCTGTGGTGGGGAGAACGCACCGTGACCGACCCTTGTTCCGGCTCGAACGCCGATCCGCACGGATTCACTCGTCCGAGTGGACGGGGACCCGAGGTCGGGCCGGTGGGGCGGCGTCCGCACCGAACTCACCGCCGGAGGAGACCGCCCGGATCGCCGGAACCGCTTGGCCCGCCTGACCCGCCTGACCCGCCGGGTCCGGTGCGCCCGGCCAGGATCGCGGGGCTCACCGCGCCCGGTCCGAAGCGGCGGCGGGCCCGGTCGGCGGCGGCTTCGGCGGCGCGGGCGCGGGCATCGGCGGCGTCGAGGCTGAGTTGGCGGGTGGCGTCGGTGGTGGCCAGCAGGCTGTCGGCGGTCAGGCAGTAGCCGCGCACCCGGGCGCGTTGCAGGCCCAGGGAGGCCAGGACGTCCAGGGCGGAGGCGGCCAGCAGGGGTGAGTGGGCGGTGGGTTCGGGCAGCGTACGGGTCCGGGTGGTGGCGCTCCGGTCGGCGTACCGGAGGGTGAGCGTGAGGCGGCCGGTGACCCGGTCCCCGGTCCGCAGCCTGTGGCCGAGGTCCTCGACCAGCCCGATCACGGCGCGGCGGTGGTGCAGGGGATCGAGGCAGTCGCGGTCGAGCGCGAGGTCGGCGGTCAGGTGCGCCGCGGGAGCCTGCGGCGTGACCGGGCGGGGGTCGTTGCCGCGGACGCGTTCGGCGAGCAGCCGGGCGGGGGCGGCGCCCAGGATCCGCTGGAGGGTGGCCGCGGGGACGCCCGCGACCTGGCCGATGGTGTACAGCCCGTACATGCCGAGCGTGGCCGCGGTGGCCCGGCCGACCCCGGGCAGCGTGACCACCGGCATCGGTCCCAGCCAGGCGTCCACCGCCTCCTGGTCGCCGGGGACGCGCGTGGTGCGGCCGGGCGGGGAGGCGGCCGCCGCCATGGCCGCCAGCATCGGGTTCCTGGCCAGTCCCGCGCTGGTCCGGACGCCGTACAGGGCGGCGATCCGCAGCCTGGCCATCTGCACGATGTCGTAGGGGCCGCGGTCGAAGTAGCGCAGTGCCGAGGTCAGGTCGAGCTGCACCGCGTCGGGCGGGAACGCCTGGACGTGGGGGGTGAGGCCGCTCAGCACCTCCAGCACCTGCGCGTAGCCCTCCTCGCCGAGGCTGTCGGCGAGCAGGTGGAGGTGGGCGATGTGGCGCGGCCTCATCCCGCGCTCCCCGGGCTGCGGTGGCCGAGCCTGCGCAGGTCGGCGGTGCGGGAGCCGGCCGGCTGGAGGTCGGCGTAGGGGTGGAGGCGGGCGCCGGTGGTGCCGTTCTCCAGGGTCCGCTGCGGCTGCGGCTGCGGCTGCGCCGGTGTCGGGTGGGGGCCGTCCGCTCCCAGGAGCGCGAGAGCGGCCTCGGGGCCGTCGTCCCGCCGGGTGGCGGCGACCTCCTCCAGATCCCAGGCCATGGTGCCGACGATCGTCCGGCGGGTGCCGCGGACCTGGACGGTGCCGCGGACCAGCAGCAGCCCGGAATGGAAGACCGTGTGGGCGCAACGCTCGTGGGAGTCCTCGAAGAAGGCGAGGTCGACCAGGCCGGAGCCGTCCTCCAGGGTGACGAAGATGATCCGCTTGCCGGAGGCGATCGGAGGGGTCTGGGTCGCGGAGCGGATGCCGGCCACGAGCACCTGGCGGCCCGCGGGCAGGTCGGCCAGGTGGACGGAGTCGGTCGCGCCGACCTCCCTCAGCAGCCGGTGGTGGTACTCCATCAGGTGCCGGGAGACGTCGATGCCGAGCGTGTGCAGTTCCGCGCCGAGCATCTCGCGTCCGGTCATCTCGGGCAGCCCGGCGGGCTCGGTCGCGCCGATCGCGTCGGCGGTGAGCGGGAGCTGCCCCTCGGCCGCGTTCCGGTGGCGGGACTGCCGGTGCAGCTCGGCGATCTGCAACAGCAGGTCCCGCCGGGTCAACCGCCCGTCGTGCAACGCGTGCAGGGCCCCGATCCCGGCGAGCTGTTCGGCCACCGGGCGGCTGGGCCGGGCCCGCTGCCAGAAGTCGGACAGCGATCCGTAGGGCTGCCCGGCGGCGATCCGCGCGCACTCCTCCTCACCGATCCCGCGTACCCCGGACAGCGCGAGCCGCACCCCCCACCGGCCGTCCCCGGCCCGCTCGACGACGTGCTCCGGACGGGAGCGGTTGACGTCGACCGGCAGCACGGGCACTCCCATGCGGCGGGCGTCGGCGACGATGACGCGCTTGGGCCACATGCCCGGGTCGTGCTCCAGCAGACCGGCCAGCAGGAACGCCGGGTAGTGCGCCTTCAGCCAGGCGGACTGCAGGGCGGGCACGGCGAAGGCGACGGCGTGGGCCCGGCAGAACCCGTAGGCGCCGAAGGCCTCGACCGTCGCCCACACCTCCTCGCGCACCTCGGGGGAGAAGCCGCGGGCGGCGGCGGCGCGGTGGAACCAGTCCCGGATCCCCGGCAGCCTCTCCTTGTCGCCGAGCAGGCGCCGGCCCATCTCCGCCCGGTCCTTTCCGCACCCGGTCATCACGTGCAGCGTCTCGATGACCTGCTCGTGCCAGATGGTCACCCCGTAGGTGTCGGCGAGGACGGGTTCGAGGGCGCGGTGGGCGAAGTGCGGGACGCCGCCGTGCCGGGCGGCGATGTACCGCTCGGGCATGCCGCCCTGGACCGGGCCGGGGCGGAAGAGGCTGATGTCGGCGATGACGTCCTGCACGTCCCGCGGTTGCAGGCGGGAGAGCAGATCCTGCTGGCCGGGCGACTCGAGCTGGAACATGCCGATGGTCCGGCTCTCCTGGATCAGCCTGAAGGCGAAGACGTCGTCCAGCGGGACCTGCCTCCCGTCGTCGAGGTCGATCCGCTTCCCGGTGGCGCGTTCGATCTCGGTGACCGCGTGCGCCATCGAGGACTGCATCCGTACGGCCAGGACGTCCAGCTTGATGTTGCCCAGGGCCTCGACCTCCTCCTTGGCCGCCATGGCCATGGGGTAGTCGCCCTGGGGGGTCGGCTGGACGGGGAGGCGGTCCAGCAGGGTCGCGTCGCTGATGATCACTCCGCACGGGTGCATGGCCATGCCGTGGACGAGGGAGTCCAGCCCCTCGGCCAGCTCCCACAGCGGCCCGTACCGTCCGGCCTCGGCGGCGAGGGCGCGCAGTTCGGGCAGCTCGGCGAGCGCGCTCGTGATGTCGCAGGCCCGCAGGTGCGGGAAGCTCTTGGCGACGCGGTCCACCTCCGCCGGGGGGATGCCGAGCGCCAGTCCCGTGTCGCGCAGCGCCCTGCGCGCCCGGTAGGTCTCGGGCATCGCGGTGACCGCGACCCGCTCGTGGCCGAACCGGCGGAAGATCGCGTCATAGCACTCCAACCGGCGCATCGACTCCACGTCGATGTCGATGTCCGGCAGGCTTCGGCGCCGCTCGCTGAGGAAGCGTTCGAACAGCAGGTGGTGGTCGAGCGGGTTGGCGGTGGCGATGCCGAGGGCGTGGCAGACCATCGAGCCCGCGCTGGAACCGCGGGCGGCGACCCTGATGCCCAGCTCGCGGATGTCGGCCACGGCCTGCCCCACGGCGAGGAAGTACGAGTCGTAGCCCAGCTTCCCGATGATCCCCAGCTCACGGTCCATCCGGTCCAGCGCCTTCCCGTCCCGCTCCAGGCCGCGGCGGGCCAGACCCGCCGCGCAGCGCTCCCTCAGCAGCCGGGCACCGGCGCCGGGGCCCGGGCCGGCGCCGACGACCGCCGGCTCGGGGAAGTGCCGGGCCCCCAGCCCGAGATCCGCCTTCGGGTCGAGGCGGCAGGCCGCCGCGGTGGCGACGGTGTCGGCGAGCAGCCGGTCGGCCCGGCGCGGGTCGTCGCCGGCGCACTCGGCGACCTGCCGCGCGACGCGTGCCATCTCCTCCTCGCCCTTGAGCCAGCGCTGTCCGCCGTCCAGCCGGCGCCGGTCGATGGGCCGCAGCAGCCGGGCGGCGTCCAGGACGTCGGCGAGGCGGTGCTGTGCCGGGTCGGCGTAGCGGACGGCGTTGGTCAGCACCGCGGGCGTACGGGTCCGGTCGGCGAGCGCGAGGGTACGGGCGGCCAGCCGCAGGGAGCCCGGACCGGTTCCGGACCGGCCGTGGACGGCCGCCTCCAGGCGCACCCCGTCACCGAAGACCTCCTGCCAGGGGCGCAGCAGCCGCGCCGCGACGTCCTCCCGTCCGGCCGCCAGCGCCCGCACCGGCTCCGAGAGCGGTCCGAGCAGGACGGTCAGACCGGCACCGCCATGCTCGCGCAGCGCGTCCCACGACACCTGTACGGGCGCGGCGCGGCTCGCCGTCCCCACGTGGGCGGCGCTGGTGATCCGGCACAGCCGCGCCCAGCCCTCCCGGTCGCGGGCCAGCAGCACGAACCTCAGCGGCGGCTCGACCACGTGGGCGCCGCCGCGCACCGGAGTCCGCGTCCGCCGCGCCGGGGGCGGCGGCAGAAGGCCCGCCACGGCGAGGTCGATCCCGAAAACCGGCCGCACCCCCGTCTGCGTACACGCCTGCGCGAAGCGGACGATCCCGGTCACGGTGTCCCGGTCGGTCAGCGCCAGCGCTTCCATGCCGCGCTCGGCGGCCCGCAGCGCGAGCTGTTCGGGGTGCGCGGCGCCGTACCGCTCGGAGTAGCCGGACGCGACATGCAGATGGGCGAAGCCCGCCATGCCGCACCTCCCGCTCCACCCCTTTTCGGCCATCCACCCGGAACGTTCCTCGTACGTTCGTTCGATTAGCTTAGCGCGGTCGCCCCAGGTCAGCGACTCGAACGCGCCCGCGTCGGACGGACGGGACCGCGGGAGGCGGTGGCCGGATCGAACGCCCGCGCGGCATCTCCGCGGTCCGGCAACGGACTTGGCGGCACGCGGCGCGGCGCCGCCGACCGCCATGACGTTCCTCACGGCACGGCACGGCCCGGCCGCGGCCGGCCGCGCCGCGACGCCGAGGCGCGGCGATCCGAACGCGCCCGCCGGCCGCCCGCCGCCCACGCCATCCATGGGGCGCTGGCAGCCGCTCCACACGGTCGGCATATTGTGTGGGTATCTGCCGCTCGTCGGCCTGCGCCCGGTTCGTCGTGCCGGAGGGCGGGCGCGTGGATCCTGTCGTCCGTCCTGCCCGAGAGCTGGTGGAGTGTGCGCGGTGGCGTGGAACTCGGCCCCGAGCCCCTGACGGTGCTCTCCCCGCCCGCCGACGCCGTCGCGGACGGCTGCGCCGTGGAGATGGCCGCGCTCCTGCTCGGGCACCTGGAGTCCGTGTGCGCCTCGGACGACCGGCTGGGGGCGCTGATGCGCCACGCCCTGCTGCCCGGCGGGAAGCTGCTGCGCCCGCTGCTCCTCCTGGAGTCCGTCGCGGCCCTCGGCGGTGACCCGGGTGCGGCGCTGCCCGCCGCCGCGGCCCTGGAGATGCTGCACGCCGCCACGCTCGTGCACGACGACATCATCGACCAGGACGCGCTGCGGCGCGGTCGCCCCAGCGTGGCCGCGCGGTTCGGCCAGGCCGACGCCCTGGTGGGCGGGGACGCCATGATGTGCGCCGCGCTCGGACAGGCCAGGGCCCTGGCCTCCAGCGGCTACGGCGCCGACCGGGCCCTGCGGGTGCTGGAGGTGATCAGCACGGCCGCGATCGAGGTCAGCCGGGGCCAGATGATGGAGGCCGACCTGGCCGGGCGCATGGACTGCGCCATGGCGCAGTACCTTCGGATGGTCCGGCTCAAGACGGGCGCGCTGCTCGACGCCGCGACCCGCACCGCCGCCGTGCTGACCGGCGCAGAACCGTCGCACGCCCGGGCGCTGGCCCGGTTCTCCGACCACCTCGGCGTCGCCTTCCAGATGCAGGACGACCTGCTGCCGTACACCGACGACGGCCGGGCGGCCGGCAAGCCCGCGCTCAGCGACCTGCGCAACCGGCGCCCGACCCTGCCCGTGCTGATCGCCTTCGCCGACGCGGCCCCCCGGCAGCGCCTGTTGTTGCAGGACCTGTGGCGGCGGCCGGCGGAGGACGCCCAGCACGCCCTGGCCGAACTCCTGGAGGCCGGCGGGGCGCTGGGTGCCGCCCGGGCCACCGCCGCGGACCACCTCGCCGTCGCGCTGGCCGCGCTGGAGGAGCTGCCCCCCGGCTGCCACCGCGACCACCTCGCGGCCATGGCCGCACGTCTGGCCGCCCGGCGGTCCTGAGCCCGGCCCGAGCCCGCCCGCGTCCGACCCGCGTCCGGCTTGAACGCCCTCGCGGGAGGGCCGATGCGGCGGGTGCGCCATTTTTTACTCACGCGTAACTAGTCAGCGGCTTCCTACTCGTGCGTAACTTGTCATGAGCCCAGCAAAGTGATCCGGATCACAGGCTGCCGGGTGTCGTTGTCGCGCCCCCGCTTCCCTGTGAGGAGTTCCCATGAGGCTGTCCTGGAGACGGCTCCTGGCCGTGTTCGCCCTGACGACCGCGATGGCGGTCGCGCCCACGGCCGTCGCCTCCGCGTCCACCGGCTCCGCGTCTGCCGGCTCCGCGCCGACCAGCGGCTGGAACAACTACTCCTGCCGCCCCTCCGCCCAACACCCCCGGCCCGTCGTCCTGGTGCACGGCACCTTCGCCAACGGCACCGACAACTGGCTCGCCTTCGCCCCCTACCTGGTGGCGCGCGGCTACTGCGTCTTCTCGCTCGACTACGGCATGCTCCCCGGCGAGAACCTGATCGGCGGGCTGGGGCCGATCGCCGACTCGGCGCAGCAGCTCTCCGACTTCACCGACCGGGTGCTGGCGGCCACCCACGCGTCCAAGGTCGACATCGTCGGCCACTCCCAGGGCGGCATGATGCCGCGCTACTACCTGCAGTTCCTCGGCGGCGCGTCCAAGGTGAACGCACTGGTCGCCCTCGCCCCCGACAACCACGGGACCACGCTGGACGGGCTGACCGCGCTGCTGCCGTACTTCCCCGGCGCGTCCGACTTCCTCCAGGACGACCTTCCCGGCCTGGCCGACCAGGTGGCCGGCTCGGACTTCCAGCGTGAACTGAACGCGGGCGGCGACACGGTGCCCGGCGTGCAGTACACCGTGATCTCCACCATCTACGACGAGGTCGTCACCCCCTACACCACGCAGGCACTGTCCGGGCCCAACGTCCACAACGTGGTGCTCCAGGACCTCTGCCCGCTCGACGTCTCCGAACACGTCGCCATCGGCCTGACCGACCGCATCGCGTTCCACGAGGCGGCCAACGCGCTCGATCCCGCGCACGCCACCCGGACCACCTGCCTGTCGGCGGCGAGCTAGCCGGTCAGGCCCTGTCCGGCGGAACGTGCCGGGCCCGCGACGCCCGGCACGCGCACCCGGCGTCCGTGGTCGCCCGCGGGCCGGCCGGCTCCTCGGGGGGATCGTCGATTCCCGGCGGGGAGCCGGGCGGTCCGGGGCCGCCCGGCTGTCGGTGGCAGGTGGGAGGCTCCTCCCATGAGCACGGACGCCACGAGCACGGAATCGGGCCCGGACCCGGACGCCCGGCAGTACTGGGACGCCGCCGCCGACCACTTCGACGACGAGCCCGACCACGGCCTGCGCGACCCGGGCGTGCGCTCGGCCTGGGAGGCGCGGCTGCGGTCCTGGCTGCCCGCCGGGCCGTCGGACGTCCTCGACCTGGGCTGCGGAACCGGAAGCCTCGCGCTCCTCGCGGCCGCGGACGGGCACCGCGTCACCGCGGTGGACCGGTCGGAGCGGATGGTCGCGCTGGCCCGCGCCAAACTCTCCGGGACGCGCGCGCGGGTGCTCGTCGGCGACGCGGCCCGGCCGCCGGTGGCCGCCGGCGGCTTCGACGTCGTCCTCGTCCGCCACGTCCTGTGGGCGCTGCCGGACCCCGAGGAGGTGCTGCGGCGGTGGGCGGACCTGCTGCGGCCCGGCGGCCGCCTGGTCCTCGTGGAGGGCCGGTGGGGGACGCCCCCGGCCGGTATCGCGGCCGACACCCTCGTCCGACTCGCCGCTCCGCTCGGCGGGTCGGTCCAGGTCGAACAGCTCGGACACGACACGCCGCTGTGGGGACGCGCGGTCCGCGACGAGAGGTACGTGGCGGTGGTCCGCCCCGCGCACCGGGCCGCCCGCCGGCACACCGAGATCGTCGACGTGCACCTGCTCCTGCTGCGCGGCCGGGAGGTGCTGCTCTCCCGCCGGGACGGGACCGGATACGCGGACGGCCTGCTGCACGCCCCGTCCGGGCACCTGGAGGACGGCGAGGACGTCCGGAGCGGAATGCTCCGCGAGGCCCGTGAGGAGATCGGGCTCGACCTGGCCCCCGGCGACCTGGAAGCCGCGATGGTGATGCAGCACCGGGCGCCCGACGGCCGGGCCAGGATCGGCTGGTTCTTCGTCGCGCACCACGCGGCCGGGAGCCCCGAGCCGGTCAACCGCGAACCGGACAAGTGCTCCGAGCTCGGCTGGTACCCGCTGGACGCGCTGCCCGACGACATGGTCGCCTACTGCCGTGCGGCGGTGGACGGCTTCCTGGCCGGCCACCGCTTCCTGCTCCACCTGCACGAGAGCGGGGACTCCATCGCCCACGCCCCGGACGGGCCGGCCCGAGCGGTGCCGCTGGCGGCGGCCGCTGTGCCAGTATCCGGCGTATGAGCCTGAAGATCACGATCGATCCGGACGCCACCGCCGCGCCGTACGAGCAGGTGCGCGGCCAGATCGCCGAGAAGGCCCGCTCGGGGGAGCTCCCCGTCCACCACAAGCTGCCCACCGTACGGGGGCTGGCCGAACAGTTGGGCCTCGCCGCGAACACCGTCGCGAAGGCGTACCGGGCGCTGGAGGCGGACGGGGTGATCGAGACCCGGGGCCGCCACGGGACCTACGTCGCGGCCGGCGACGCCATGGCCCGCGAGGTGGCGGACGCCGCGGCCGGCTACGCCCGGCGGGTCCACCGCCTCGGCCTGGACCGTGACGCCGCACGCGCCGCCGTGGAGGAGGCGCTGCGCGCGGAGTACGGCGGGTAGGTCCGGGCGCCGGACCGGGGCGGCGGACGCCGGCGGTGGACCGGCGCCGGCGTCACAGGTAGAGGCCGCCGTCCGCCTGGGGCGGCACGGCGAGGGTCGGCGAGGTGCCGCGGCGCAGGGCGTACAGCTCGGCGAGGCTGGCCCCCTCGCGTCCGACGCCCTCGCCGGTGCCGAGCCAGCGCACGGCCTCCTCCCGGTTCAGCGGGCCGACCTCGATGCGGGCGAGGCAGCGGCCGGGCCGTACGACGGCCGGGTGCAGGCGTTCCAGGGCCTCGTTGGTGGTGATGCCGACCAGGACGTTGCGGCCCTGCCCGAGCAGGCCGTCGGTCAGGTTGAGCAGGCGGGACAGGGCCTGGCCGGTCTCGTGCTTGGCCTGCCCGCGGATCAGCTCGTCGCAGTCCTCCAGCAGGAGCAGCCGCCAGCGGCCGCCCTCGCTCTCGTCCTCGCCGATGGCGATGTCCATCAGGTAGCCCACGTCGTTGAAGAGCCGCTCGGGGTCCAGGACGCAGTCCACCTGGCACCAGTCGCGCCAGGAGCGCGCCAGGGTGCGCAGGGCGGACGTCTTGCCGGTGCCGGGCGGTCCGTGGAGCAGCAGCAGCCGCCCGGTGATGTCGTCGGCCGTCATCTTCATCAGGCCGTCCATGGCGTCGGCGACCGGCGCCGAGTAGTTGCCGCGCAGTTCGTCCCAGGTGCCGGCGGAGATCTTCCGGGTCGTGCGGTGCGGGCCCCGCCGGGGGGAGACGTACCAGAAGCCCATGGTGACGTTCTCCGGCTGCGGCTCCGGTTCGTCCTCCGCGTCCTCGACCGCCGACTTCAGCACCCGCTCGGCGAGTTCGTCGGAGGTCGCCGTCACCGTGACGTCCGCGCCCCGGCTCCAGCGCGAGACGAGGATCGTCCAGTCCTCCCCCTCGGCCAGCAGGGCGCTGCGGTCCTTGTCGCGCGCCTGCCGCAGTACGGTCGCGTCCGGCGGCAGCAGGGTGAGGCCGGGCTTGACGTTCTCCAGCGAGCTGCTGCGGGCGAAGGGCTGCCGCCCCGAGGTGAAACGCCCCAGGAACAGGGCGTCGACGACGTCGGACGGCGAGTCGCTGTCGTCCAGCCGCAGGTGGACGGGCAGGGTGCGGAACGGATCGGCGGCCGCGGCGTCCGTCGCGTCGGCGGCGGGAGAGGTGGGCGGCACGTGCCTCCTCGGTGGACGGGGTGTGGCGGACATGGGGCCCATGATCCGGCACGGAGGGGCGATCGCCCAGTGCTTTTCGGTTCGATTCGGGCCCTGGTGTGAACTTCCAAACCCCTCGAAAGGGTTGATTCGCCGCACGCGTGTCCGGAAAGGATTCCGGTGCGGCCGGGGCCGCGACGTGCGACGTCGCCCCTTTGTGTGCACTACCGCGTCAACCCCCTTGTGCGGAAGGTGAATCGGGCGACAGGGGTGCACGGGGGACGCGCACGTGACGTGACGGGGCGATAGGGTTACCCTGCCCGTGCTGGGTGCCCTCGACAGGGTGGGGAGAGTCATGGAACAGATAGCGATGCACAGCAGGCCAAGAGTGCCTGCCATCAACTGCGGTACTACGGCGTCCAGTGCGCGTTTGGACCGGCACCTTTCGATACTGGCCGGCCCCGCAGTGCCGCAGCGTGAGGCCGAGGAGGCCACCGTGCTGCTGCGGGAGCTGACCTCGCGTGACGCCACGCGTGTCAGGACCGACAAGGGCGCCCGGGTGTCCCTGTTCGCGCCGCTGCGCCGGCTGCGGAGGTCGCTCTTCGGCAATCACCGCTGAGTCCGCGAGCAGTTCGCGTCCGTCCTGCTGTCACCTCGGTGGTGGGGTGCATGCGGCCGTCCTCCCCAGCGGCCGCAGCCCGACCACCGCACGCGCGGTCACACGCGCGGTCACAGCAGGGCGAACTGCCCGTCCGGGCCCTCCTCGTGGTGTTCCAGCACCGAGGCCGGCCTCCGCCTGGCCGCGGGCACCGGAAGGACCCCGGCCGCCCGCAGCGCCGCCGCGCCGGCCGCACCCGCCCTGTCGACCCCCTCGGCTGCCGACCGCGCCGTGAAGTCCGCCACCTCCTCCCGGAGACCGGCCAGCAGCGTCAGCACGCCGATCAGCTCCAGGAGTTCCGAGGTCGTCGCCCGCGTCCAGGCGGCCGGGCGCAGGGCCTCCAGCGAGCCGGGCTCGCCGGGCGCGGTCCGCCGCCCGTACCACGCCTCCAGCACCCGCACGCCGCCCGCGGTGGCCTCCCACGCCTCGGGCGCCACCGGAGCCACCTGGCCGGTTCCGACCCACAGGGCGCGCTCCTGCGGGTCGTACCGCAGGTCGTCCGGCCGGGGCCGTTCGGGCAGCGCCGCACGGACGTAGGGGCGGCTGCCCCCGGGAGGCCGCAGCCGGGACGCGTCGCGGCCCTGCCCGGGGTCGGCGCAGCGGGCGCCCCGGGTGTGCAGCCACAGCGACCTGCGGCCCAGGGCCGTCCCCTCCTGCCACTGGTCCAGGTCGCGGGGGAGCGGCACCTCGCAGCCCCGGTGGCCGGGGCGGGCCGCGGCGGCAATCCAGGCGAGGGTGTCCTCGGCGGTGACGCCGGTGTCCAGGCGGGAGGCGAGCCAACCGGTCAGGCCCGGGGCGAGGTTGGGGTCGCGGCCGCCGGGGCGCCGGTACAGCGGCCGGATCAGCGCGGGCCTGCCGGCCGGCGAACGCCCGTCGGGAAGCAGCGCGCTGAAGGTCACCACGGCCTCCGCGGTGTCCGGCAGCGGGCTGTGTTCGACGGCGAAGAGCTGCCGGTCGTCGGCGATCCGCCACAACTCGGGCCGGGCCACGTCGATCAGCCGGTGGTCGGGTATCAGCCACTGCTGGTCGAACGGCCCGTGCTGGACGCGGACCGGCTCCGGGCAGCGGCCGGCCTCGCGGGCGATCGCGGTGGTGGGAGTGGGGTGGCCGGGGAGCTGGCCGACCGGGGTGTGCGGGCCCCGGGCCCGGGTCGGGCGCAGCAACGCGTTTCTGGTGGCCTCGTCCGGCGCGGTGGTGAGGAGCGTCCAGCGGGCCCGCAGGCAGGCGGGTTCGGACGCCATCGGCCAGCCGCGGCCGATGCGCAGCGGGCGCACCGACCAGGGCATCAGGTCGTGCAGCAAAGGCGCGTCATCGCTCACCACACGCATGCTACTGACGCCCGTCAGGGTGCCTCCATCGTCACGGTGAAGGAGAACCTGTCGCCGCGGTAGTGGATGCGGACCACGTCCACGGCCCTGCCGGTCTCGTCGTAGGTCACGCCGGTGCAGTGCAGGATCGGGCTGAGCAGCGGCACCCGGAGCAGGCGGGCGGTGCCGGGGTCGGCGAGCCCGGCCTCCAGGGTGTCGGTGATGCGGCTGATCCGCACCCCCAGCACGTCGCGCAGGATCTTCGTCATCGGCCAGCGTTCGAGGTCGGCGGGGTCGATGCGGGCGGCGAGTTCGGGACGGACGTGGTTCTCCGCCCAGTTGGAGGGTTCGCCGGACTCGTCGTGGCGCAGCCGCCGGAAGCGGACGGCCTCGGTCAGGTCCGGGAAGTGCTCGGCCGCCTCGGGCGGCAGGGGAGCGGGGCCGTGGGCCAGGACCGTGGTACGTCCCCCGGACTGCTGGGCGACGACGGCGTCCACCGAGCCGAGCAGGCGTACCGGCGCCCCGCGCAGCGCGGTCGGTTCGATGAAGGTGCCGCGCCTGCGGTGCCGGGATATCAGCCCCTCGGCCTCCAGCTCCTTCAGCGCCTGGCGCATGGTCAGCACGCTCACCCCGTAGTGCGCGGCGAGGTCCTCCTCGGTGGGCAGCCGCAGCGGGGCGTCCGGCCGCCGGCCCAGTATCGAGGCGCGCAGGGACTGCGAGACCTGGTACCACAGCGGCAGCCTGCGGTTGAGCACCAGGGAGTCGGGGGCGAAGGCGTTCACCGGCGTCACGGGCGGAAGTTCCTCCGCAGGCCCTCCCACACCGCGTCGTACCCCTCCTGCCGGTGCCCGGCGCCCAGGGCGAACCCGGTCGGCACCACCGGCCAGCGCGTCTCGAACATGAACGCCAGGCCGTCGTCGACCTTCTGCGGGCGCAGCTCGGCGGTGCTGGCCCGGTCGAACGTCGTGTGGTCCGGTCCGTGCGCGGACATCATGTTGTGCAGCGAGGCGCCGCCGGGGACGAAGCCCTCGGCCTTCGCGTCGTAGGCGCCCTCGACCAGTCCCATGAACTCCGACATCACGTTCCGATGGAAGTACGGGGGGCGGAAGGTGTCCTCGCCGACCAGCCAGCGGGGGGCGAACACCACGAAGTCCGCGCCCGCGAGCCCCGGGGTGTCCGAGGGGGAGGTGAGGACGGTGAAGATGGACGGGTCGGGGTGGTCGTAGCTGATCGAGCCCAGGACGTTGAAGCGGTGCAGGTCGTAGAGGTAGGGCACGTGGTTGCCGTGCCAGGCGACGACGTCGAGGGGTGAGTGGTCGTAGACGGCGGCCCACAGGTTGCCGCCGAACTTGTTGACGACCTCGGTGTCCTCCTCCCGGTCCTCGTAGGCGGCGACCGGGGCGAGGAAGTCCCGCGCGTTGGCCAGGCCGTTGGCGCCGATCGGGCCGAGGTCCGGGAGCTGGAAGGGGCGGCCGTAGTTCTCGCACACGTAGCCCCGGGCGGTCGGCCCGAGGAGTTCCACGCGGAAGCGGACCCCGCGCGGGACGAGCGCGACGTGGCCCGGGTCGGCGCGCAGCACGCCCAGTTCGGTGCGCAGCAGCAGGGCGCCCTCCTGGGGGACGATCAGGAACTCGCCGTCGGCCGAGGAGAACACCCGGCGGTCCATCGAGGCGTTGGCCGCGTACCAGTGGATGCCGATGCCCTCGCGGCGCAGCACGTCGCCGTTGCCGCCCACGGTGACCAGGCCCTGGACGAAGTCCGTGGGCTCGTCGGGCAGCGGCAGGGGGCCCCAGCGCAGGCGGTTGGGGTCGGGCTCCACGTCGTGGAACGGCGCGCTGCGCAACGCCCCGTTCGGCACCCGGTGGAACGGGGGGTGAGCGGCGGACGGGCGGATGCGGTAGAGCCAGCTGCGGTGGTTGTGCGCCCGGGGCTCGGTGAAAGCGGTGCCGCTGAGCTGCTCGGCGTACAGCCCGAGCGGCGCGCGCTGCGGGGCGTTGCGCCCCACGGGGAGGGCGCCCGGTACGGCCTCCGTGCTGTGCTCGTTGCCGAACCCCGGCTGGTAGCCGAGGTCCCTGCCCTCGTCGCCGTGCCCGGCGTCCCGCAGCTCCATGCTCCACTCCCCGCTCGCCATCGTGATTCCTATGCTGGGCCATAGGAATCGTGGCGGCAAGCCTCATGGCGGTGCCTGTGGGGCGGTTGTGGCGGACGGGGCGGGCCGGGTCGGCCGAGGGGCGGACGGATGGGGCGGTCGGGCCGGGTCGGCCGAGGGGGCGCGGACCGGCTGGACCGGCGGGGGTGCGGTGCGCGGGTGCCGGGGCGGTGGACCGGCCTTGGCTAGGGTGGAGTGAGCAGCAGGCGGGCCCGTTCGAGCGGCGGGCGGGGCGGGAGGTGCGATGCCGCGGCCAGGGACCGGACCCGCCGCGCCCGGGCCGGAGTCCGCGCGCGGCGCGCTGCGCCGCGTCCCCGTCCAGCGCCGCAGCGCCGAGCGCCTCTCGCGCATCCTCGACGCCTGTGCCCGGGAACTCGACGAGGTCGGCTACGAGCGGTTGAGCACGCGGGCGGTGGCGGCGCGGGCGGGGGTGCCGATCGGTTCCGTCTACCGCTTCTTCTCCGACAAGCGCGCCATGGCCGACGCGTTGGGCCGCCGCAACCTCGACGAGTTCCTCGACCGCACGGCGGCGCGGCTGGCGGGACCGGGCACCGGGGCGGACTGGCGTGCCGCGGTCGACGTGCTGGTCGACGAGTACACCGCCATGAAGCGGACCGCGCCCGGGTTCGCGCTGGTGGAGTTCAGCGCCCCGGGCGAGACCAACCAGGACCTCGCCGACCGGCTGCCGGAACTGCTCGGCGACCGCCTCACCGCCGACCCGGCGGACCCGCGGTTGCGGCTGGCCCTGACCGTCGCCGTGGAAGCCGCCGACGCCGCGCTGCAACTCGCCTTCCGGACCGGCCAAATGGGTGATTCGCGCGTCATCGCCGAAGTGAAAGTGCTGGTCAGGGCCTATCTCGGGACTGTGCTCGAATAACGAACCCGCATTCGAAGGGTGGCGGCGCATACCGGCGGGTAGGTCGTTGTCGGAGCCGCTCGGCACCGGTCGGACGGGATCGACGGGACCGGCGAGCGCGGTGCGGGTGGCCACCGATCACATGGGCGCGCCCCAGGGCGGCGGGGCGAGCACTGGTCACATAAAACTATCGACGCTAGTTTAGGCGTCGCAGGCGAAGCGCGATCCGGAGGGCGGCAGCGTGGACGGCAGGACGGGTACGGCAGGCGGTGGCGCGCGCGTCCACCGGGGACGCGACGCGCTGTACGTGGACGGCGGCTGGCGGCCCGCGGTGGCCGAGGGGCGGATCGACGTGGTCGATCCGGCGACCGAGCAGGTCATCGCCCATGTCCCGGCGGGGGACGCCAGGGACGTGGACGCGGCGGTGCGGGCGGCCCGGCGGGCGCTGCCCGGCTGGGCGTCGACCGAACCCGCGAAGCGGGCGGCGGTGCTGGCCGCGGCGGCGGAGCTGATGGCCGGGCGGCGCGACGAGATCGCGGCGACGGTCACCGCCGAACTCGGCGCGCCGCCCGCCTTCGCCACCGCGGTGCACGCGGACATGCCCACTTCGGTGATGGCGTCGTTCGCCGCCCTCGCCGCCGAGCACCCCTTCGAGGAGCGCATCGGCAACTCCCGGGTGCTGCACGAACCCGTGGGCGTGGTCGGAGCCATCACGCCGTGGAACTACCCGCTGCACCAGGTGGTGGCCAAGGTGGCACCCGCGCTCGCCGCGGGCTGCACCGTGGTCCTCAAGCCCGCGGAGGACACCCCGCTGGTCGCCCAGCTTGTGGCGGAGGTGCTGGACGCCGCCGGCCTGCCCGCGGGGGTGTTCAACCTGGTCACCGGGCTCGGCCCGGTCGCGGGCCAGGCGCTCGCGGAGCACCCGGACGTCGACTTGGTGTCGTTCACCGGCTCCACCGCGGTCGGCCGGCAGATCGGCGCGGCGGCCGGCGGGGCGGTCAAGCGGGTGGCGCTCGAACTCGGCGGCAAGTCGGCGAACGTGATCCTGCCCGGCGCGGACCTGGCCCGCGCGGTGAACGTCGGCGTGGCGAACGTCTTCGCCAACTCCGGCCAGACGTGCAGCGCCTGGACCCGGATGCTGGTGGACGCGGCCCGGTACGAAGAGGCGGTCGGGCTGGCCGCGACCGCCGCCGCGAAGTACGTGCCCGGCGGTCGGCTGGGTCCGGTGGTCAGCGCGAAGCAGCGGGACAGGGTCCGCGGCTACATCGAGAAGGGCGTCGAGGAAGGCGCGAGGATCGTGGCCGGCGGGCCCGAGGCACCCGAGGGCCTCGCCACCGGGTACTACGTGCGCCCCACCGTCTTCGCCGACGTGGCACCGGAGATGACGATCGCCCAGGAGGAGATCTTCGGCCCCGTCGTGGCGCTCATACCCTACGAGGACGAGGAGGACGCGCTGCGGATCGCCAACGGCACGGTCTACGGGCTGGCCGGAGCGGTGTGGGGCGCGGACGAGGCACAGGCGGTGGCGTTCGCCCGACGCATGGACACCGGCCAGGTGGACATCAACGGCGGCCGGTTCAACCCGCGGGCCCCCTTCGGCGGGTACAAGCAGTCCGGGGTCGGGCGCGAGCTGGGCCCGCACGGCCTGGCCGAGTACCTCCAGACCAAGTCGCTTCAGTTCTGACCCCCCATCCACCGCGAGAAGTCCAGGAGTGACCGTGGTCCGCGCCGCCGTACTGCCCGCAGTGAACGCCCCGTTGCAGGTCACCGACATCGAGCTGCCGTCGCCCGGGCCGGGACAGGTGCGGGTGCGGCTCGCGGCGGCCGGGGTGTGCCACTCCGACCTGTCGCTGTCCAACGGCACCCTGCGGCAGCCCGTGCCGGCGGTGCTCGGCCACGAGGGCGCGGGCACCGTGGCGGAGGTGGGCGAGGGCGTCACCCACGTGGCGGTCGGCGACGAGGTGGTGCTGAACTGGGCGCCCGCCTGCGGGAGCTGCCACTTCTGCGGGTTGGCCGAGCCGTGGCTGTGCGCGAACGCGGGCGCGGCGGCGGCAGCGCCGTACGCGAGGCTGGCGGCCGACGGGAGCGAGCTGTACCCGGGGTTGGGCACCGCGGTGTTCGCCGAGGAGACGGTGGTGGCGGCGAACGCGGTGCTGCCGCTGCCCGCGGGGGTGCCGTTGGGCGACGCGGCGCTGCTCGGGTGCGCCGTGCTGACCGGTTACGGTGCGGTGCACCACGTGGCGGGGGTGCGGCCCGGGGAGTCGGTCGCGGTGTACGGAGTGGGCGGGGTCGGTCTGGCCGTGCTGCAGTCGGCCAGGATCGCCGGGGCGGAGCGGATCATCGCGGTCGACGTGGCACCGGGCAAGGAGGAACTGGCCAGGGCGGCGGGTGCCACGGACTTCGTGGTCGCGGGCGAGGACACCGCCAAGCGGGTCCGCAAGCTGACCGGCGGCCACGGCGCGGACGCGGCGGTGGAGTGCGTGGGCCGGGCCGAGACGATCCGCACGGCATGGTCGTCCACCCGGAGGGGCGGCCGGACCGCGGTCGTCGGCATCGGCGGGCAGGACCAGCAGGTGAGTTTCTCCGCGCTGGAACTCTTCTACTTCGGCCGCACGTTGTCCGGTTGCGTGTACGGCAACTGCGACCCGGCGAAGGATCTCCCCGTCCTCGCCGGGCACGCACGCGAAGGGCGGCTCGACCTGTCCGCACTGGTCACCGACCGCATCGGTCTCGACGGCATACCGGATGCCTTCGAGGCGATGACCGCCGGACGCGGTGGCCGGGCCCTGGTGGTGTTCTGACCGGCCGCCGCGGACCGGATCGCCGCGGTCCGGATCGCCGCGGTCCGGATCGCCGCGGACCGGCCGGGCCGGACCGGCGCGGGTCAGGGCGAGGGTTGGGCGACCTGGGCCAGCCACCGTTCGTGGGCGCCGTCGAAGGGCCCGGAGCCCTCGCCGATCACGTTCATCAGCCAGGACGCGGACTGGACGGCGGAGCGGATGACGTCGGCGGGGTAGCCGTACTGCACCTGGTGCTCGGCGAACTCGTCCTCGTCGACCAGGATCGGTAGGCGGGTGCCGCGGCGGCGCAGGACGTCGAGGTCGAGGTCGACCATGGTCACCTCGTTCGTGGCCGGCCAGTGCGGCGGGGTGGTGATGTCGCAGTAGATCTCGGTCCGGTGCGGCGCGGCGTTGAAGGTGGCGGTCCACCACGCGTCGGTGGGGAAGAGGATGATGTGGGCCTCGGGAAGGGTCATGGTCAGGTCGTAGCCCTTGCGCGTGGTGCTGTCCGCGGGGAGGCCGAGCCACGTGCCGTGCTCGTCCTCGCCGAGCCTGCGCATCCGCAGGTTCCAGTGCAACGAGCCGTCGTACTTGGTGTAGTTGACCTGGACGAGATCATCGGCGGTGCCGTCGAAAGCGGGCATGCGGGTCATCCTGTCACCCGGGGTGCGGCGGGCTCAGCGGAATTGGAGTGCCAGTCCGTCGATCAGCGCACGCAGGCCGGTTTCGAACGCCGCCTCGTCGATCCGCTCGCGGCGGCCGGCCAGCAGGTGGGCCTGGCCGAGGTGCGGGTAGTCGGCCGGGTCGTACGCCTGCGGGTCGCCGACGAAGCCGGCGGCGAAGGAGCCGAGCGCCGAGCCCGTGACGAAGTAGCGCATCAGCGCGCCGATCCGGGTCGCCTGGGCGGCGGGCCAGCCGGCCTCGACCATGGCGCCGAACACCGCGTCGGCCATCCGCAGGCCGGCCGGCCGCAGCCCGGGGCCGGTGGCGAGGAAGGGCACGATGTGCGGGTGCTCGGTCAGCGCGGCACGGTAGGAGCGGGCCCAGGCCAGCAGGGCGGCGCGCCAGTCCGGCGGGCCCTCGGGCGCGGGGGCGAACATCGACAGGTCGACCTGGCCGATGACCGTGTCGGCGGCCGCGTCGAGGATCGCCTCCTTGGTGGCGAAGTGGTTGTACAGGGACGGCCCGCTGACCCCGAGTTCCGCCGCGAGCCGACGGGTGGACAGCGCGGCGAGGCCCTCCTCGTCGATGAGGGCGAGCGCCGTCGTCACGATGCGGTCGCGGCTGAGCAGGGGCTTGCGGGGGCGGGCCATGCGGCACATAGTAGAGGCTGCCGACCAAAAACTAGCGCCGGTAGTTTAGGGAAGTCCAGAAGGGCCGGGTGACCGCGGTGGACCTTGAGCTGTCCGAGGAACAGGCTGCCGTGAAGGCGCTGGCCAGGGACTTCGCGGATCGGGAGATCGTTCCGCACGCCGCCGCGTGGGACCGGGCGGAGGGCGTGGACCGCGGGATCGTGAAGAAGCTCGGCTCGCTCGGCTTCCTCGGCCTGACCATCGGCGAGGAGTACGGTGGCTCGGGTGGCGACCACCTCGCGTACTGCCTGGTCACCGAGGAACTGGGGCGCGGGGACTCCGCGGTGCGCGGGATCGTGTCGGTCTCGCTCGGCCTTGTCGCCAAGTCGATAGCGCACTGGGGGAGCGGGGCCCAGAAGCGGGCGTGGCTGCCGCGGCTGACGGCCGGCGACGCGATCGGCTGCTTCGGCCTCACCGAGCCCGGGACCGGGTCGGACGCCGCCAATCTCACCACCCGCGCGGTGCGCGACGGCGACGGGTACGTGATCACCGGCAGCAAGATGTTCATCACCAACGGGACCTGGGCCGACGTGGTGCTGCTCTTCGCGCGCACCGGCGGGGAGGGGCACCGGGGGGTGAGCGCGTTCCTCGTGCCGGCCGACGCCCCGGGCCTGACCCGCCGGGAGGTGCACGGCAAGCTCGGCCTGCGCGGCCAGGCCACGGCCGAGCTGGTGCTCGACGCGGTGCGGGTCCCGGCCGACGCGATGCTCGGGCCCGAGGGCAAGGGCTTCTCCGTCGCCATGTCCGCGCTCGCCAAGGGACGGATGTCGGTGGCGGCCGGGTGCGTCGGGATCGCGCAGGCGTGTCTGGAGGCGGCCACCGGCTACGCCGGGCAGCGCGAGCAGTTCGGGGTGCCGATCGCCCGGCACCAGCTCGTCCAGGAGATGATCGCCGACATCGCCGTGGACGTGGACGCCGCCCGGCTGCTCACCTGGCGCGTCGCCGACCTCATCGACCGCGGGCGGCCCTTCGCCACCGAGTCGTCGGTCGCCAAGCTCTACGCCAGCGAGGCCGCGGTGCGCTGCGCCAACAACGCGCTCCAGGTGTTCGGCGGTTACGGCTACATCGACGAGTACCCGGCGGGAAAGCTGCTGCGCGACGCGCGGGTGATGACGCTGTACGAAGGCACCAGCCAGATACACAAGCTGCTGATCGGGCGGGCGCTGACCGGAATCTCCGCGTTCTAGGCACTGCCTGCCCGCGCGCCCCGGCGCGCCCGGGCCGCGCGCCCCGCCGGCGGGGACGGCCCCTGCACGCCCCCGCCTCCCGAGCTTCGGCTAAGCGCTTGCTCACCCGTGACGGTAGGGTGTGGCCCTGTCGACCACATGGGTGTGACGGGTGTGAGGAGCGTGCGATGACGGCTGCGGAGGCGGCAACCGGCGAGGCGTGGGGTGACATCACCCCCGACGCCGCGAGGCGGCTGGTGATCGCCGCGGTCGAGGCGTTCGCGGAGCGCGGCTACCACGCCACCACCACCCGGGACATCGCCGGACGGGCCGGGATGAGCCCCGCCGCGCTCTACATCCACTACAAGACCAAGGAGGAGCTGCTCTACCAGATCAGCAAGGTCGGCCACCACCGCTCGCTGGCCATGCTGGAGGAGGCCCGCGACGCCGAGGGCGCACCGGCCGAACGCCTCGCGGCGGCGGTCCGCGTCTTCGTCCGCTGGCACGCCGAGCACCACACCACCGGCCGCATCGTGCAGTACGAACTCGGTGCCCTCGCCCCCGAGCACTACCGCGAGATCGTCGTGCTGCGCCGCCGGAGCGAGGACGCGATCCGGACGATTGTCAAGGACGGCGTGACGACCGGCGAGTTCGACGTGCCCGACGTCTCCGGCACCACGCTCGCGGTGCTGTCGCTCTGCATCGACGTGGCGCGCTGGTTCAGCCCGGACGGCAGCCGCACGCCCGACGAGGTCGGGACCCTGTACGCCGGGCTCGTGCTGCGGATGGTCCGCCGGATCGACTGAGCAGTCGCCATGTCGACACGGTCACCCGTCGCCGCGCACGACGACCCGGTACGCCGGTACACCGATGTGTCGATACGCCGATACGCCGCCCGACCTGCCGCGCCGACCCGCCGCGCCTGCCCGCGAGCCGCGCCACGTCGGCGCCGCTCAGAGGTAGAACCGCGACACCGTCTCCGCCACGCACACCGGCTTCTCGCCGCCCTCGCGCTCGACCGTCACCTGGGTGACGAGTTGGACGCCGCCGCCCGCCTCCGACACGTCGGCGACCGTCGCGGTGGCCCGCAGCCGCGACCCCACCGGCACGGGCGCGGGGAAGCGGACCTTGTTCACGCCGTAGTTGACGCCCATCCGGACCCCTTCGACGCGGAACAGCCGCGGGGTCAGCGACGGGATCAGCGAGAGCGTGAGGAAGCCGTGCGCGATGGTGGTGTGGAAGGGGCCCTGCGCCGCCCGTTCGGGGTCGACGTGGATCCACTGGTGGTCACCGGTCGCCTCGGCGAACCGGTCGATCCGCTCCTGCTCGACCTCGATCCAGTCCGACCAGCCGAGCTGCTCGCCGACGGCGGCGCGCAACTCGTCGAGCGAGGCGAAGACGCGGGGCTGCGGCATGGCGGTGACCTCCTGGGGTGCGGCTGTCCAAGCGCTTGCTCAGGATCGTTGCGTCCCCTCGGCGTGTCAACGTGTCGGGGCCGACACGCCGTATCCGCCGTTCCAGGCCGTCCGCACCGTCCGCACCGTCCGCGCCACGGCGCCGGCGCTCAACGAAGCGGCGGCGCGGCATCCCCCGGCGGCGCGCCCAGCTCCGGCTGCCGCGCGCCCTCCTCCGGCTGCCGCGCGCCGGGCCGACCTGCGCCGGGCCGACCCGCGCCCGGCTGCCTCGTCGCCGCCCGTCCTTCCTCCGCCCGCTCCTCCTCCTGCCACCGGGCCCCCTGCTCGGGCCGTTCCGCGAGGTGGGCCAGGAGGTGCAGCCGCTCGTACGACGCGGTTCCCGGCTGTGCGTGGTACGTGACCAGCATCTGCCCGGGCGCCTCCGGCAGCGCCAGCTTCTCGTAGTGCAGGTCGAGGTCACCCACCTGCGGATGCCGCAGCAGCGTGACCCCGCTGGCCTTGACGCGGACGTCCTGCCGGGCCCAGAGCGTGCGGAACCGCTCGCTGCGCAGGCTCAACTCGCCGATCAGCTCCAGCACACGAGGGTCGTCCACCCCCGCGACCATGGAGCGCAGGTGGGCGACGGTCTTCGCGGTCATGGTCTCCCAGTCGCGGTAGTACGCGCGCATCCCCGGTTCGAGGAACGCGGCGCGCAGCGTGCCGACACCGGGCGCGAAGTACGGGTTGAGCGCGACGGCCAGCGGGTTGGCCGCCAGCGTCGTCAGGGAGCGGCCGACCACCGTGGCGGGCGTGGTGGTCCACTGGTCGATCAGCGCGCGCAGGCCCGGGCCGACCCGCTCCGGCCGGGTGGGTCGGCGCCGCGCCGCCGGTGGCCGCGGCCGGGCGAGCGTACGCAGGTACCCCTCCGCGTCGGCGTCCAGCCGCAGCGCGCGGGCCAGGCTGTCGAGCACCTGGTCCGACGGGCGCTGGTCGCGGCCCTGCTCCAGCCGCAGGTAGTACTCGACGCTGATCCCGGCGAGCAGCGCGACCTCCTCGCGCCGCAGCCCCGGCACCCGGCGCCTGGTTCCCGGCGGCAGCTCGACGTCCTGCGGACGCAGCCGCTCGCGGCGCGCCCGGAGGTACGCGCCCAGCTCACCCACCGTGTCCATGGGGCCCAGCGTACGGCGGGACGCGCCGCTCATCCTGTCCCTGGCGTTACCAGGGTCCGCGGGGTCTTACTGTCCGTGACGGGCGGCCGCATCATCGACGGTGCCGGCGGGCGGGCGTCCGCCGGAGATCCGGGAAGACGGGAGCGGACGGCATGAGCGGCGAACTGGTACTGGTCACGGGCGGCTCGGGATTCGTGGGCGCGCACTGCGTGGTGCGGCTGCTGGAGGCGGGCCACCGGGTACGGGCCACGGTCCGCTCCCCGGCGCGCGAGGCGGACGTGCGCGCCATGGTGGCGGCCGGCCGCACCGAGGCACGCGCGGCGGCGGGCGGCGCGGCGGACCGTACGACCCCGGACCGTACGACCCCGAACGGGACGGTCCTGGACGGCTCGGACGGCACCCTGACCTTCGCCGTCGCCGACCTCGGCGCCGACGAGGGCTGGGCCGAGGCCGTCGCGGGGTGCGCGTACGTCCTGCACGTCGCCTCGCCCTTCCCGGCCGGCGAGCCCGCCCACGAGGACGACCTGGTCGTCCCGGCCCGCGACGGCGCCCTGCGGGTGCTGCGGGCGGCGCGCGACGCGGGGGTCCGTCGTGTGGTGCTCACCTCGTCCTTCGGCGCGATCGGCTACGGCCACCCGCCGACCGACGCGCCCTTCACGGAGGAGACCTGGACCGACGTCGAGGGCCCGGGCGTCGGCGCGTACGTGAAGTCCAAGACGCTGGCCGAGCGCGCCGCCTGGGAGTTCGCCGCGACGCAGGGGGGCGGGACGGAACTCGCGGTGGTCAACCCGGTGGGCGTCTTCGGCCCGGTCCTCGGGCCCGACTACTCCGCCTCGGTCGGCCTGGTCCGGCAACTGCTGGACGGCGGGATGACGGCGGTGCCCCGGACGTACTTCGCGGTGGTGGACGTCCGCGACGTCGCCGACCTCCACCTGCGGGCGATGACCGACCCGGCCGCGGCCGGTGAGCGGTTCGTGGCGGCGGCCGGGGACGTGACGTCCCTGCGCGACGTCGCGGTGCTGCTCAAGGAGCGGTTGGGCGCGGCCGGGGCGCGGGTGCCGACGGAGGAGGTCTCGCAGGGGGCCGGCCCGGCGGACGCGGACCCGGCGGGCCAGGCGGCCGCGCGCCCGGTCCCGATCCGCCGCACGAGCGCGGCGAAGGCCGGACGGCTGCTGGGCTGGGCGCCCCGGCCGGGCGAGGAGGCCGTGCTCGCGACGGCGGAGAGCCTGCTGCGGCTCGACCGGCGTTAGGGCCTGTCCGGCGGATCCTGCCGGGCTCACGGCGGGGAGCCGCCGGACCGGCCCGGGAGCAGGCCCGGACCGCCGAGGCGTCCCGGCTGCCGGGCCTGCGGCTCCACCTCCTCCCCGGCCGCGCGATATCGACTGGCACCCGTGCCCCCGGATCAGGCACGATGCGCGGGTTCTGCCCCCGCCGGGGGCCTGTACGGCCGAGGAGTCGCATGAGCCTGCGCCATCACGAGATCGCGGAGTCCGGGCACCGCATCCTGAACCCCATCACGGACGAGAAGCTGATGCTCCTCGGCGAGGTCTGCCGCCTGAAGGAGGGGCAGCGGCAGCTCGACCTGGCGTGCGGGAAGGGGGAGATGCTGACCCGCTGGGCGGAGCGGTACGGCACCGGGGGCGTCGGGGTCGACCTGAGCGAGGTGTTCCTGACGGCGGCCCGGCTGCGGGCCGCGGAGCTGGGGGTGGCCGAGCGGGTGGACTTCGTACGCGGCGACGCGGGGGCGTACGAGGCGGAGCCGGCGGCGTTCGACGTCGTGTCCTGCGTGGGGGCGACGTGGATCGGCGGCGGGCTCGGCGGCACCGTCGACCTGCTGCGGCGGGCGCTGCGGCCGGGCGGGCTGATGCTGGTCGGCGAGCCGTACCTGACCGAGCCGGCGCCCAAGGAGGCGTTCGAGGCGATGGGGTTCGAGCCGGAGGACTTCACCTCGCTGGTGGGCACGCTGGACCGGTTCGAGGCCGCCGGCACGGAGCTGGTGGAGATGGTGCTGGCCGACGGGGACAGCTGGGACCGCTACGTCGCCGAGCAGTGGTTCGCGATCTCGGACTGGCTGCGGGCGGTGCCGGCGGACCACCGGGACGCGGCGGACATGCGCGAGTTCCTGGCCCACAGCCGGCGTACCCATCTGGAGTACCAGCGCCGCTACCTGGGGTGGGGCGTGTTCGTGCTGCGGGCCGTGTGACGGCGGCGGCCCCGCGGGTCCGGGCGATGTGCGCACGTATCGTCGTGTTCACGCCAAATGGAGCGCCGGAGAAAACGAAAAGCTGACGTATGTTCATCTTCCGGGGAGTCCGTACCGGCGGTAACCTCCGCGCACCGGTATCCGGAAGGAGCAGACATGCCGCTACGGACCCCACGACGGATCGGCACGCGCGTCGGCAGGCGGATCGGCACCCTGAGAACCGCGGCCGCCGCCGCGCTGCTGGCCCTCGGCGCCACCCTGTTGGCGCCGGGCGCGATGGCCGCGCACGCCGCGGACCCCACCACCGACTACTGCGGCGGGCAGTGCTCGGACATCCTGCCGCCCGGCGAGAACGGCAACGCCACCCTCGCCGACATCCTCGCCAACAAGGCGTTCGGTACGCGCCCGGCCCACACGACCGACCAGCTCGGGCCGTACTCCTCGCTCGCGACCGGGTACCAGAACCTGACGGACGCGACGCTGAGCAACTTCTTCAACTCGTCCTCGTTCGGGGTGCCCTCGAACCAGGTCGCCTCGGTGGTCAGCCCGCGCTCCGACGTCACGATCACCCGCGACAAGGCCACCGGGGTGCCGCACATCAAGGGCACCACGCGGGACGGCACCGAGTTCGGGGCGGGATACGCCGCCGCGCAGGACCGGTTGTGGCTGATGGACCTCTTCCGGCACGTCGGCCGGGGGGAGTTGTCGTCGTTCGCCGGCGGCGCGGCGGCCAACCGCGGCCTGGAGCAGGAGTTCTGGCAGCAGGCGCCCTACACCGAGGCCGACCTCCAGGCCCAGGTCGACTGGCTCAGCAACAACAGCGGTGACCGCGGCAGGCAGGCGCTCGCGGACGCGCAGGACTACATCGACGGCATCAACGCCTACATCACCGCGGCGAAGAGCGGCCGGTACTTCCCCGGCGAGTACGACCTGACCGGGCACGTGAACGCCATCACCAACGCCGGGGACATCGAGCCGTTCCAGCTCACCGACCTGATCGCGCTCGCCTCGGTGATCGGCGCGCTCTTCGGCACCGGCGGCGGGGGAGAGGTGCAGTCGGCGCTGTCGCTGCTGGCCGCCCAGCAGAAGTACGGCGTGCAGGACGGCACGAACGTGTGGGAGTCGTTCCGGGAGCGGGACGACCCGGAGGCCACCTCGACCGTGCACGACGGCAGTTCGTTCCCGTACGCGGGCAAGCCGGCCAGCGCGCAGGGCGAGGCGCTGCCCGACCCCGGCTCGGTGGTGCCGGAGCCGCTGGTCTACGACGCGACCGGCGGGGCGACCCAGTCGACCACCAAGAGCCCGGGGGTGCTGCCCTCGAACATGTTCTCCGACCCCCGCAAGGGCATGTCCAACGCGCTGGTGGTGAGCGGCGCGCACACCGCCAGCGGCCACCCGGTCGCCGTGTTCGGCCCGCAGACCGGCTACTTCGCACCGCAGTTGCTGATGCTCCAGGAGCTCCAGGGCCCGGGTATCAGCGCACGCGGCGCGTCGTTCGCGGGGCTGGGCATGTACGTCGAACTCGGCCGCGGCCAGGACTACGCGTGGAGCGCCACCTCCGCCTCGCAGGACGTGACCGACACCTACGCGGTCCAGCTCTGCCAGGACGACACGCACTACATCCTGCACGGTAGCTGCGTGCCGATGGAGAAGCTGGAGCGCACCAACTCCTGGACGCCGACGCTCGCGGACTCCACCCCCGCCGGGTCGTACCGGATGCAGGTGTGGCGGACGGCGTACGGGCCGGTGATCTACCGGGCCACGGTCGGCGGAAAACCGGTCGCCTACACGCAGTTGCGCAGTTCGTACATGCACGAGGCGGACTCGATCATCGGCTTCCAGGAGCTGAACGACCCGGGGTTCGTGCACGACGCGGCGTCGTTCCAGAAGGCGGCGCAGGACATCAACTACACCTTCAACTGGTTCTACGCCGACTCCCGGCAGACCGCGTACTACAACAGCGGCACCAACCCGGTGCGGGCGGCCGGGGTGGACGCGTCCTTCCCGGTGTGGGGGACCGGCGCCTACGACTGGCAGGGCTGGGACCCGACCCACAACACGGCGACCTACACGCCGCCTTCGCAGCACCCGCAGTCCGTCGACCAGGACTACTACATCAGTTGGAACAACAAGCAGGCCCCCGGCTACACCTCGGCGGGCTTCGGCAACGGCTCGGTGCACCGGGCCGACCTGCTGGAGGACCGGGTCAAGGCGCTGGTCCAGGCCGGCGGGGTGACCCGGGCGTCGCTGGTCAAGGCGATGTCGAGCGCGTCGCTGACCGACCTGCGCGGTGAGGACGTTCTGCCCGAACTGCTCCAGGTGATCAAGAGCGCGCCGGTGACCGACAGCCAGGAGGCCGCCGCCGTCCAGCAGTTGACCACGTGGCTGGCGGACGGCACCAAGCGCACCGAGACCTCGGCCGGTTCGCACACGTACGCCGACGCGGACGCGGTGCGGACCATGGACGCGTGGTGGCCGCTGCTGGTGCAGGGCGAGTTCCAGACGGGGCTCGGCACCGACCTGTACAACGCGCTGGCGGCGGACCTGACCATCGACGAGTCGCCGTCGGCCGGGCACGGGCCGACCGGCTCGCACGCGGGCAGTTCCTTCCAGTACGGCTGGTGGTCGTACGTCGACAAGGACCTGCGCAAGGTGCTCGGGCAGAGCGTGCAGGGGCCGTTGGCGCACACCTACTGCGGCGGCGGGCAGCTCTCGGCCTGCCGGAACATCCTGCTGTCCACGTTGAAGCAGGCGGCCGCCACCCCGGCGACCACCGTCTACCCGGGCGACGACGGCGGCTGCGCGGCCGGCGACCAGTGGTGCGCCGACTCGATCGTGCAGCGGCCGCTCGGCGGCATCACCGACGACCGGATCAGCTGGCAGAACCGCCCCACCTACCAGCAGGTGGTGGAGTTCCCCTCGCACCGCTGAGCACGCTGAGCACGCTGAGCACGCTGAGCACGCTGAGCACGCCGAGCACGTTGATCGCGTTGGATGTCCTGAACGCGCCGGACGTGCTCAGCGCGCCTGAACGCGCCGGACGCGCCGGACACGTGAGGCGCCGCTCGGCGGCGCCGACCGTACGGCGTGGGGCCGGGTCCCGGACGGGGCCCGGCCCTGCCGCGTCCGCCCTTCCGCAGCGGTGACCGACCGCTTAGTATGCAGAAGGTCGCACCGTCGAGTCGAAGGAGACACGTCGTGGTCGTGGAAGCGCTGAGCGGCGCCCGGGTGGTCGTCACGGGGGCCGGGGGCGGGATCGGGGCCGCACTCGCCCGGCGGTTCGCGGCCGAGGGCGCCCGGGTGGCGGTCAACGACCTCGACGCCGACGCCGCCCGCGCGACCGCCGCCGAGATCGACGCGGCGGTGGTGCCCGGCGACGCCTCCGGCGTGGTGCCGGCCGCGCGGACCGCGCTCGGCGGCACCATCGACGTGTTCTGCGCCAACGCGGGCGTCGGCACCGGCGGGGGTCCCGAGGCGGACGAGGACGCCTGGGAACTGGCCTGGGACGTCAACGTGATGAGCCACGTCCGCGCCGCCCGCGACCTGCTGCCGGAGTGGCTGGAGCGCGGCTCCGGCCGCTTCGTGTCCACCGTCTCCGCCGCCGGCCTGCTGACGATGATCGGCGCGGCACCGTACTCCGTGACCAAGCACGGCGCGCTCGCCTTCGCCGAGTGGCTGTCGCTCACCTACCGGCACCGCGGCGTCCGCGCGCACGCGGTCTGCCCGCAGGGGGTGCGCACCGCGATGCTCTCCACCACCGGTCCCGCCGGCGACCTGGTGCTCGCGCCGACCGCCATCGAGCCCGAGGACGTGGCCGACGCGGTGATCGAGGGCATCGCGGCCGAGCGGTTCCTGATCCTGCCGCACCCCGAGGTGGCCGGCTACTACGCCGCCCGCGCCGCGGAACCCGAGCGCTGGCTCGGCGGCATGAACAAGCTCCAGCGCCAGTACGAGCAGCAACTCGCCGCCGCGGAGGAGCGACCGGCGGACGCCGCCGGGGCGGAGAGGGGCGGACGGGCATGACGACCTCCGCGGACCAGCCCTGGCTGAAGCACTTCACGCAGGAGCAGCGCGCCGCGAGCGAGCACCCGCCGTCCGTGCTGCACACCTTCCTCGCCGTCGCCGGGCGCACCCCCGAGCGCCCCGCGCTGCGCTACTTCGACGGCACCCTGGCGTACGGCGAGTTGGACGCCCTCTCCGACGGCCTCGCCCGCCACCTCGCCGAGCGCGGCTTCGCCCCCGGCGACCGCCTCGCGGTCATGCTCCAGAACGTGCCGCAGTTCGTGATCGGCCTGCTCGCCGCGTGGAAGGCGGGCGGCGTCGTGATCCCGGTCAACCCGATGTACAAGAGCGGGGAGTTGGCCCACATCCTGCACGACGCGGGGGCCGCCGCGATCCTGTGCTCGCGCACCGCCTGGGAGGCGTACGTCCGCGACACCGTGGCCGACTCGCCGGTCCGGATCGCGCTGACCGCCGACGAGCACGACCTGCAGACCCGCGACGACGCCCGGGTGCTCGGGCAGCGCCCCCGGCCCGGGACGTCAGAGCTCCCGGCCTCCGACGGTCCCGCCCCCGAGGGCTCCACCCCGGCGGGAACCGCCTCCGACGGCCCCGGCGTGCCGCCGGACGTCCTCGCCGTCGCCCGCGCCCACGCCGGGCCCAGCCCGGTACGCTCCGCCGCGGACCTGCCCGCCGCGGACGACACCGCGCTGGTCAGCTACACCTCCGGCACCAGCGGCCACCCCAAGGGCGCCCTCAACACCCACGGCAACATCTCCTTCAACGCCCACCGCCAGGTCCGCCTCCAGCAACTCCCGGACGACGCGGTGGTGTTCGTGCTGGCACCGCTCTTCCACATCACCGGCATGGTCTGCCAGCTCGCCGCGGCCCTGGCCGGCGGCCACAGCGTGGCGCTCGCCTACCGCTTCGAGCCCGGCGTGGTGCTCGACGCGTTCCGCGAGCACCGCCCGGCCTTCACCGTCGGCCCCTCGACCGCGTTCATGGCGCTGCTCGCCCGGCCCGACGCCGCGCCCGGCGACTTCGCCTCCTTCCGGCATATCGCCTCGGGCGGCGCTCCGCTGCCGCCCGCCGTGGTCGAGTCCTTCCGGACCCGCTCCGGCGGCCGCTACCTCGCCAACGGCTACGGCCTGACGGAGTGCACCGCGCCGTGCGCGAGCGTGCCGCCGGGCCTGGAGGCGCCGGTCGACCCGGAGTCGGGCACCCTCGCGGTCGGCGTGCCCGGCCCCGGCACCATGGTCCGCATCCTCGACGACACGGGCGCCGAGGTGCCGTTCGGGCAGCAGGGCGAGATCGCGGTCAGCGGTCCGATGGTGGTGCCCGGCTACTGGAACAAGCCGGAGGAGACCGCGGCGGGCCTGCCCGGCGGCGAACTGCGCACCGGCGACGTCGGCTTCATGGACGAGGACGGCTGGCTGTACGTCGTCGACCGCAAGAAGGACATGATCAACGCCTCCGGCTTCAAGGTCTGGCCGCGCGAGGTCGAGGACGTCCTCTACACCCATCCGGCCGTCCGCGAGGCCGCCGTCGTGGGGGTGCCCGACGCCTACCGCGGCGAGAGCGTGAAGGCGTACGTCAGTCTCCAGCCGGGCGCCGCCGTCGAGCCGGAGGAACTGGTCGCGTACTGCCGGGAGCGGCTGGCGGCCTTCAAGTACCCGCGGCAGGTCGAGGTGCGCGTCGAGCTGCCCAAGACCACGACCGGAAAGATCCTGCGCCGCGAACTGAGGGCGGCGGCCGGATAGGGTCCGTACCGGCCGGAACGCCGCCGGCCGACCGGACGGCACGAGGAGAGGGCAGCCATGGCACGCAAGGCGACGAGCGGCAGCAGCGGTGGCGGCGGTACGGGACCGGGCACCGCGCGAGCGGGCGCCACCGCACCGGGCACCACCGCACCGGGCGCGACCGCGGCCGTGCCCGAACGGCTGCTCGCCGAGGCCACCCGGCTGTTCGCCGAGCGCGGCTACGACCGCACCTCGGTGCAGGAGATCGTGGAGGCCGCCGGCGTCACCAAGGGCGCCCTCTACCACTACTTCGGCTCCAAGGACGACCTGCTGCACGAGATCTACGGGCGGGTGCTGCGGCTGCAGACCGAACGGCTCGACGCGATCGCGGCCCGCCCGGTCCCCGTCACCGAGCGGATCGCCGAGGCCGCCGCCGACGTCGTCGTCACCAGCATCCAGAACCTCGACGACACGAAGATCTTCTTCCGCTCGATCCACCAGCTCGGTCCGGAGAAGCAGAAGGCGGTGCGCGCCGAGCGCCGCCGCTACCACGAGACGTTCCGCGCGCTCATCGAGGAGGGGCAGCGCGACGGCCTCCTGCGGCCCGAACCCCGCCCCGACCTGGTGGTGGACTACTTCTTCGGCTCGGTGCACCACCTCGGCACCTGGTACCACGCGGACGGCCCGCTCACCGCCGAGCAGGTCGCCGCCGAGTTCTCCGACCTGCTGCTGCACTCGTTGCGGCCGCCCGCGACCCCGGGAGATCCCACGTGAAGGCATGGCGCGTCCACCACAACGGCGAACCGCGCGAGGCGATGCGCCTCGACGAGATACCCACCCCGGCGCCCGGCCCCGGCGAGGTGCTGCTGCGGGTGCGCGCCGCCTGCGTCAACTTCCCCGACGCGCTGCTGTGCCGCGGCCAGTACCAGGTCCGGCCGCCGCTGCCCTTCACCCCCGGCGTCGAGCTGTGCGGTGAGGTCGTCCGCGCCGGCGAGGGCGTGGCCGGGCTCACCCCCGGCGACCGCGTCATCAGCCCGGTCGCCCTGCCCGCGGGGGCGTACGCCGAGTACGCGGTGGTGCCCGCGGCCGGCGTGCTGCCCGCGCCCGAGGCGCTCGACGACGCCGAGGCCGCCGCCCTGCACATCGGCTACCAGACCGGCTGGTTCGGCCTGCACCGCCGCGCCGCGCTGCGCCCCGGCGAGACGCTGCTGGTGCACGCTGCGGCCGGCGGCGTCGGCAGCGCGGCCGTCCAGCTCGGCAAGGCGGCCGGCGCCACCGTCATCGGCGTGGTCGGCGGGCCGGAGAAGGCCGGCGCCGCACGCGAGGCGGGCGCCGACGTGGTCGTGGACCGGCACCGCGAGGACTTCGTGGCCGTGGTCAAGGAGGCCACCGGCGGGCGCGGCGCCGACGTCGTCTACGACCCGGTCGGCGGCGACGCCTACACCCGGTCCACGAAGTGCATCGCCTTCGAAGGGCGCATCGTGGTGGTCGGCTTCACCAGCGGGACGATCCCCGCGCCGGGGCTCAACCACGCGCTCGTGAAGAACTACACGATCCTCGGGCTGCACTGGGGGCTGTACAACACGCAGGACCCGGCGGCCGTCCGGCGGGCCCACGACGAACTCACCGACCTGGCCGCCAAGGGCGCGGTCAAGCCGCTCGTCAGCGAACGCCTTCCCCTCACAGCGGCCGCCGACGCCGTCCAGAGGGTCAGCGACGGCACGACGGTGGGACGGCTCGTCGTCCTTCCGTGAGGTTCCCCCGCGCCCCTGGGCGGGTGCCGCCCCTCGCACGGAGGAAGCCGTCCGAACCCAGGGGCGCGGGGGAACCCGCGCGGCCGGCCCACCGCCGGGGGGACGTCCCCGGACCGGTGTGACGCGCCGCCCCGGGGTCAGGCGTAGCGGCGCAGCTCGCGGCGGGCGAGCGACCGCTTGTGGACCTCGTCCGGGCCGTCGGCCAGCCGCAGGGTCCGGACCGCCGCCCACAGCTCCGCCAGCGGGAAGTCCTGGGACACCCCGCCGGCGCCGTGCAACTGGATCGCGCGGTCCACGATCCTCTGCACCGCGGCCGGCGTGGCGATCTTGATCGCCTGGATCTCGGTGTGGGCGCCCTGGTTGCCGACGGTGTCCATCAGCCACGCCGTCTTCAGCACCAGCAGCCTCAACTGCTCGATCTCCACGCGTGCTTCGGCGATCCACTCCTGCACCACGCCCTGCGCGGCGAGCGGCTTCCCGAAGGCGGTACGGGCGTTCGCGCGCCGGCACATCAACTCCAGCGCCCGCTCGGCCATGCCGATGAGCCGCATGCAGTGGTGGATGCGGCCCGGGCCCAACCGCGCCTGCGCGATGGCGAACCCGCCGCCCTCCTCGCCGACGAGGTTGGCGACCGGCACCCGCACGTCGCGGAAGACGATCTCGGCGTGGCCGCCGTGGTCGCCGTCGTCGTACCCGAACACGCGCATGCCGCGGCGGACGTCGACGCCCGGGGTGTCGCGGGGGACCAGCACCTGGCTCTGCTGGCGGTGCCGCTCGGCCGTCGGATCGGTCTTGCCCATCACGATGAGCACGGCGCACTTCGGGTTCATCGCCCCGGAGATGTACCACTTGCGGCCGTTGATGACGTACGAGTCCCCGTCGCGCTCGATACGCGTCTCGATGTTGGTGGCGTCCGACGACGCGACCTCGGGCTCGGTCATCGCGAACGCCGAGCGGATCTCGCCGGCCAGCAGCGGGTCCAGCCACTCCTTGCGCTGCGCGGGGGTGCCGAACTCGGCGAGCACCTCCATGTTGCCGGTGTCCGGCGCCGCGCAGTTGAGGGCCGGCGGGGCCAGGTGCGGGCTGCGGCCGGTGAGTTCGGCGAGCGGCGCGTACTGGAGGTTGGTCAGCCCCGCGCCGTGTTCACCGGGCAGGAAGAGGTTCCACAGGCCCTGCGAGCGCGCCTCCGCCTTGAGCAGTTCGACGATCGGAGGAGCCGTCCAGCGGTCGTCGCCGACCGCCTGCTCGCGCTGCTGCGCGAACACCGGCTCGGCCGGGAGGACGTGCTCGTCGAGGAACGCCGAGAGCCTGGCGCGCAGTTCCTCGGTCCTGGTGTCGTAGCCGAAGTCCATGGGCGCTCAGTCCTCGTCTCGGGTGGTGGGGAGGTGACCGGCGCCGGACCGCCGCAAGGTGTTCAGCCCGCGGTCGATGAAGACCGGCACGACGTCGCCGATCCGGTCGAACCCGGCGCCGACGGTCTGGCCGAGGGTCCACCGGTAGTGGATGCCCTCCAGGATCACGGCGAGCTTGAAGTAGGCGAACGCGGTGTACCAGTCGACCGCGGTGACGTCGCGGCCGGACCGCTCGGCGTAGCGCGCGACGATCTCGCGGGCGCCGGGGTGGCCCGGGGCGCCGCCGGTGGCGGGCGCGGAGAGCAGGTCGCTGCTGCGCTGCTCGGTGTACATCACCAGCAGCCCGAGGTCGGTGAGCGGGTCGCCGAGGGTGGACATCTCCCAGTCCAGCACGGCGGTGAGTCGGCCGCCGGCGTCGATCAGCACGTTGTCCAGGCGGTAGTCGCCGTGCACGATCGCGGGCGCGGGGGAGTCGGGCAGCGAGCGGCCGAGGGCGGCGTGCAGCTCGTCCACGCCCGGCAGTTCGCGGCTGCGGGAGGCGTCGAGCTGCTTGCCCCAGCGGCGCAGTTGCCGGTCGAGGAAGCCCTCCGGGCGGCCGAAGTCGGCCAGGCCCACCGCCGCGGGGTCCACCGCGTGCAGGTCCACCAGCGTGTCGACCAGGGTGTGCACGGCCGCCCGGGTGCGCTCGGGGCCGATCTCCCGGAGCTGGTCCTCGCTGCGGTAGGGCGTGCCGGGGACGAACTCCATCACGTAGAAGGGCGCGCCGACGACCTCCGGGTCGTCGCACCGCAGCAGGGTGCGCGGCACCGGGACGGGGGTGTCGGCGAGCGCGCTGATCACGCGGTGCTCGCGGCCCATGTCGTGCGCGGTGGCCAGCACATGGCCCAGCGGCGGCCTGCGCACCACCCAGGTGCCGGCGCCGTCGGTGACGCGGTAGGTGAGGTTGGAGCGGCCGCCCTCCAGCAGATCGGCCCGCAGCCCGCCGCGGACCAGGCCGGGGAGCTCCCGGTCCAGGTGGCGGCGGAGGCGGTCGAGATCCAGGCCCGGCGGGTTGGCGGATGCGGTCATGCCGGGATCGTACCGACTGGTCGGTATGCAGTCCAGTGCTCCGGCGCCCTTCCGGACGCCACCGCGCGCGGGTGGCCACGGGGGCTCGCCGCGCCGCGGGCCGCATTGACGGTCGCCGGTCCGCCCGCCTACGCTCGATTCCATGGGTGAACGCGATTCATATATACAGACGGCGGGTGCTCCGAGCGGCGCCGCCTCGGCGACCATCGCCGAGGTGCGGCTGACTCCCATCCTGATCGCCGATCCGCCGCTGCTCAACACCCAGGGCGTTCACCAGCCCTACACCCCGCGTCTGATCGTCGAGGTGGTCACCTCCGACGGCACCACCGGCGTCGGCGAGACGTACGGCGACTCCGGCTACCTGCGGCTGGCCGCGCCGCTGGCCCAGGCGCTGCCCGGCCACCGGCTCGACGACCTGAACGGGCTGTTCACCCTCGCCGAGCGGGTGTGCGGCGACCCCGGGGAGGTCTCCGACTCCGTCACCAGCAGCGGCCTGCGCGGCGTGCAGACCGCGGACAAGCTCCGGCTGTCGGTGATCTCCGGCTTCGAGGTGGCCTGCCTCGACGCGCTCGGCAAGGTCGTGGGCCTGCCGGTCCACGCGCTGCTCGGCGGCAAGGTCCGCGACGCCGTGGACTACAGCGCCTACCTCTTCTACCGCCTCGCCGAGCACCCGCAGGGCGCCGGCGAGGCGGACGACTGGGGCGCCGCCCTCGACCCGGCCGGCGTCGTCGCCCAGGCCCGCCGCTTCGCCGACGCGTACGGCTTCGGCTCCTTCAAGCTCAAGGGCGGCGTCTTCCCGCCCGACCAGGAGATCGCCGCCGTACGGGCGCTCGCGCAGGCGTTCCCCGGCAAGCCGCTGCGGCTCGACCCCAACGGCGCCTGGTCGGTGGAGACCTCGCTGGAGGTCGCCCGCGAACTCGGCGACGTGCTGGAGTACCTGGAGGACCCCGCCAGCAGCACCGACCGGATGGCACGGGTCGCCGCGCAGACGTCCGTGCCGCTGGCGACGAACATGTGCGTGACGACGTTCCCGGAGATCCCGGAGGCGTTCGCCCGGGGGGCCGTGCAGGTGGTGCTCTCCGACCACCACTACTGGGGCGGGCTGCGCAACACCCAGCACCTCGCGGCGATCTGCCGCACCTTCGGGGTGGGCCTGTCCATGCACTCCAACACCCACCTGGGCATCAGCCTCGCCGCGATGACCCACGTCGCCGCGACCGTGCCCAACCTCGACTACGCCTGCGACTCGCACTACCCGTGGCAGAGCGAGGACGTCATCACCGAGCGGCACGTCTTCACCGGCGGGCGGCTCGCCGTCTCCGACACCCCCGGGCTGGGCGTCGAACTCGACCGCGACGCCCTCGCCCGGCTGCACCGCCGCTGGCAGGACGACGACGGCACGATGCGCGACCGGGACGACGCCGCCGCGATGCGCAAGGCCGATCCGGAGTGGCGCATGCCGTCGGTGCCCCGCTGGTAGCCCGGGATCAGGCCGGCAGCGCCGCCAGGATGCGCTCCACCGTCGGCTCCGCGTCGCCGTCGATCGGCACGGCGGTGCCCGACTCGTCCGGCTCCAGCGGCTCCAGCGCCTCGAACTGCGAGGCCAGCAGCGCCGGCGGCATGAAGTGGTGCGTGCGGCCGGCCAGCCGCGCCGCGATCAGCTCCGGCGTGCCGTCCAGGTGCGCGAAGAACAGCCCGGGTGCCGCCTCGCGCAGCCGGTCCCGGTAGCGGCGGCGCAGCGCGGAGCAGCTCACCACGCCGCCGCGCAGACCGCGCCCGGCGAGCCACTCCGCGATCGTGTCGAGCCAGGGCGCGCGGTCGGCGTCGTCCAGCGGCCGGCCGGACGCCATCTTGGCGAGGTTGGCCGCCGGGTGGAAGTCGTCGGCCTCGGCGTAGGGCACGCCCAGCCGCGCGGCCAGCAGGCCGCCGATCGTCGTCTTCCCCGACCCGGACACCCCCATGATCACGACGAGGGGGAGCGGAGCGGCGGGTCGGGCTGTCATGGCGCCCACTGAACACGCCGGCGCGGGCCCGGTTCAAGTCCGGGGCGGCGCGGCGGGGGACATTGCCGCCATACCGGGGTGTTCTGCCGGGTGGGGCCTGTCCGGCGGATCGTGCCGGGCGTCGCAGGCTCGCCACGATCTGCCGGGTAGGCCCTCAGGCCGCACCGGCGTTCCGGGTGCGTCCGTGATCCGCGCGGCCGCTGGCCGCCGGCCGCCGTGGACCCCGCGGCCGCCGGCCCCCGTGGACCCCGCGGGCACCGGTCGCCGGTCACCGTTCGCCGGTCGCCGTGGTCCCGGTGTTCACCCCTCGGCGCCGTCCCGGACCGCCCTGGCCGCCAGCCGTCGGCGGTCGGGCCAGCGCACCGCGCGGGCCCAGCCGAGCAGTTCGAAGATCCGGATCAGCCGGGCGCTGGAGTCGATCTGCCCGGGCAGCACCCCGTGCCGGGCCGACGTGGGGTCGGCGTGGTGGAGGTTGTGCCAGGACTCGCCGCCGGACAGCGGCGCCAGCCACCAGACGTTCCCGGAGCGGTCGCGGGAGCGGAAGGGGCGCGCACCGGCCACGTGGCAGATCGAGTTGATCGACCAGGTGACGTGGTGCAGCAGGCCGATCCGCACCAGGCCGGCCCAGAAGAACGCCGACAGCGCGGCCCGGCCGTCCCAGCCGCCCGGCCCCCACAGCCCGCCGGCCACCGCGGGCAGCCCGAACGAGGCCGCCACGACCAGGGGTTGCCACCTCGCCACCCGGACGAGGTCGCGGTCGGCGAGCAGGTCGGGCACGTAACGGGCCTGGTTGGTCTTCTCGTTGGTGAAGGTCCAGCCGATATGCGCCCACACCATGCCCTTGGCCACCGCGGCCGCCGACGTGCCGAAGCGCCACGGTGAGTGCGGGTCGCCCGGCCGGTCCGCGAACTGGTGGTGGCGGCGGTGGTCCGCGCACCAGGTGATCACGTCGCCCTCCACCGCGAGCGTGCCGGCCACCGCGAGCAGGATCTTCAGCGGGCGGGCCGCGCGGAAGGCCCGGTGGGTGAAGAGCCGGTGGTACCCGATCGTCACGCCGTGCACGGCCACCGCGTACGCCACCGCGCCGATCACCACGTCGTGCCAGCCGATGCCCCAGCCCCACAGCACCGCCACGGATGCGATCACCGCGGCGAAGGGCACGCCGACGAACAGGCCGACCACCACCCGGTCGGAGGTGCGCATCGGCTCACCCCAGGGCGCCGCCTCCGCCGAACTCGCTGCCATCAAAAGCCTCCTGGGCACGCTCGGGCCTGCGCTCGGACGGCTCGCAGCCTACTGACGGTCCGTCACCTCGGCTACGCACCGTGTGCGCACCGTGCGGCCTTCGGTCATCACCCGGCTGACAACGCGCCCGGGACGGCGCCGCGTCGACGGTCCGCGGGCGCATTCCGCGGGCGCCTCCCGCGGGTGCAGCCCACGGCCCACGGTCGGTTCCCACGGTCCGTTCCGACGGGCGGTTCCCACGGTCCGTTCCGACGGGCGAGGGCCGGAGCGGGCGGCGCGGCGCGCTCCGGCTCAACCGGCCTGCCGCGGCCGCATCTGCCGCAGTCGCAGCGCGAGTTCCATCTCGAAGCACACGTCCGGGTCCTGCAACCGGTCGCCGAACAGGTCGTCGAGGCGGCGTAAGCGGTAGCGGACGGTCTGCGGGTGGATGCCCAGCCTGACCGCGACCTCGCTGGCGTTGCGGCTGCACCGCAGCCAGGACAGCAGCGTCTCCGCGAGCCGGTCGCGGTACGGGCGGGGCATGCGCTCCAGCGGGTCCAGGTGGCGGGTGCCGAGCGCGTCCACCAGGTCCTCGTCCTGGAAGAGCAGGAGCGTGGTGAGGTGGTCGGAGCAGCGCACCAGCCCGCGCGAGGGCAGCACGGAGCGGCGCGCCAGACCCAGTGCGTCCAGCGCCCACCGCAGCGACCTGGCGCCCTCGGTGAGCGGCACCGTCGGTCCCAGCGCGGCGCGGTGGCCGCGCAGCGCCGCCTCGATCGCGCGCGCCCGGCCGGGGCCCTCGGGGTCGGGCACCACCACGCGGACCGGCTTGCGGTCGAAGTCCGCGAGCAGGTCGGGCGGCAGGATCGGCCGCGACTCCTCCCGTTCCCAGTGGCCGTCGAGCACCGCGACCGCGATCCGCGAGGGCACCGGCCAGCGGGCGGCGGGGGCGAGCGTGGCGATGGCCTGAGCGGTCGGCGGCTGCTCGTCGGTGAGCATGTCGAGCAGCCGCAGCCGGCGGCGGCGCGGCTCGTCCGCGAGGTGGGCCTGGGCCTCGGCGAAGCCGGCCGAGGTGGCGGCGGCGATCTCGTCCAGGTGCACCAGCGCGGCCTCGCCGAGCAGCGCGAGCTCCTGGCGGGGCAGCGTGTCGGAGTCGGCGAGGGTGCTGATGGTGCGCCAGGTGATGCGGGCGGCGATGCGCAGCGCCCCCTGGAAGGAGTCGAGGGTGCGCCCCTCGCGTGCCTCGCCGCGGCCGATGGCGTGGTAGATGTCGAAGACCTCCCGGGCGCCGATGCCGGGCGCGGTGAGCCGGTCGAGCAGGAGGTTCAGGCCGAGTTCGACGCCGGTGGTGATGGTGGTGGTGTAGGCGGCGTTGGTCGGACGGGCGTACTCGGGGATGCCGGCGAGGATGGCGTTCACCACCTCGCGCCGGATGTCCTCGGTCAGCGGGCGCAGGTGCTCGGCGAGGTCGGCGGAGAACCGGTGGAACGGCTCCTCCGCCAGTACGGCCCCATGTCTCACCACGGAACGGCCCCTTCCGCTCGATCGGGTGGAGTGCCGTGACCTTACTCTCCGGTAGCAACACCTGCACCAGTGGTGAACCGGACAGTGCGGGCGGCGGCCGCTGCGTTGTCATCCGGATGACAGCGGGCCCGGCCCGGGCGCTCACCGACCTCAGCGCTCCCGCCGCGGCCCCCGCACACCCCGCCCGGCGCTCCGACCGCCTTGTCACCGAAGTGACAGCGCCCGTGCCGCCCGCTGTCAGGCCCCGCACTACCCCCGCCCACCCGGCCGAGCGGAGCCTGTGGTGTCCACGACATCCCTGGCCGGAGGAGGACCGCGCATGACGCGCACCGCCGAGTTCGAGTCCCGCCGCGCCCGCCTGCTGCGCGGCGGTCCGCCCGAGGCCGTGGCCCGCCTGCACGCCCGCGGCCGGCTGACCGCCCGGGAGCGCCTCGACGCGCTCCTGGACGAGGGGTCGTTCACCGAGTTCGACGCCTTCGTCCAGCACCGCGCGACCGCGTTCGGCATGGACTCCCGGCGGCCCGACGGCGACGGGGTCGTCACCGGCCACGGCACCGTGGACGGCCGGCAGGTCGCGGTGTTCGCGCAGGACGCCACCGTCTTCGGCGGCAGCATGGGCGAGGCGTTCGGGCAGAAGGTCGCCAAGGTGATGGACCACGCGGTCAAGGTCGGCTGTCCCGTCATCGGCCTCAACGACGGCGGCGGCGCCCGCATCCAGGAGGGTGTCGTCGCCCTCGCCCACTACGCCGAACTCGTGCACCGCAACGTCAGGGCCTCCGGCGTCGTCCCCCAGCTCTCCCTCGTCCTCGGCCCGTGCGCGGGCGGCGCCGCCTACTCGCCGGCGCTCACCGACTTCACCGTGATGGTCCGCGACACCTCGCACATGTTCGTCACCGGCCCCGACGTCATCCGCTCGGTGACCGGGGAGGTCACCACCGCCGAGGAGTTGGGCGGCGCCCACACCAGCGGCACGGTCAGCGGCACCGCCCACTACGTCGCCGACGACGAGGCGGACGCCTTCGACTTCGTCCGCGTGCTGCTGTCCTACCTGCCCGCCAACAACCGCGACGCGCCCCCGGACTACGGCCTGCGCGCCGACCCCTCGGTCACCGCGCGGGACCTGCAACTCGACGCCATCGTGCCCGAGGACCCCGGCCGCGCCTACGACATGCGGGACGTCCTGCGCCGCGTCGTGGACGACGCCGAACTCCTGGAGGTACAGGAGCTGTTCGCACCCAACATCATCTGCGCCTTCGCCCGCGTCGAGGGCTCCTCGGTCGGCGTCGTCGCCAACCAGCCGCTGCACTCGGCCGGTGCGCTCGACATCGACGCGTCGGAGAAGGCCGCCAGGTTCGTACGGTTCTGCGACGCGTTCGGCATCCCCCTGCTGTCCTTCGTGGACGTCCCCGGCTACCTGTCCGGGGTCCGGCTCGAACACGAGGGCATCGTCCGGCGCGGCGCCAAACTCCTCTACGCGTACGCGGAGGCGAGCGTGCCCACCGTCACCGTCGTGGTCCGCAAGGCGTACGGCGGCGGCTACGCGGTCATGGGCTCCAAGCACCTGGGCGCCGACCTCAACCTCGCCTGGCCCACCGCCCGCATCGCCGTCATGGGCGCGCAGGGCGCCGTCGCGATCCTGCACCGCCGCGCGCTGAGCGAGGCCGAGGACCCCGAACTGCTGCGCAAGCAACTCGTCGAGGAGTACGAGAACGACTTCGCCACGCCGTTCCAGGCCGCGCAGCGCGGCTACCTCGACGCCGTGATCATGCCGCACGAGACCCGCGGCCGGATCGTCCGGGGGCTGCGCGCGCTGCGGACGAAGGAACTGGCCCTGCCGCAGCGCCGGCACGGCAACATCCCGCTCTGATCCCCTGACCTGACCTGACCTGACCCGCCCCCTCCTGCCCCCTGCCCCGTCTCCTGCCCCTCCCCGCGCCCCCTCCCCGCGCCCCCTGATCCGCCCCCGCCGTCCGCTCCGCTCCGCCCCGCGCCCCGATCTCCCGCACACCCGGCCGGCCCCGTGCGCCCGTGCCGCTACCCCTCTCCAGGAGTGCCCGTGCCGACACCTCCCCCCGCGCGTCCCGTCCCGCTGACCGAGTCGCTGCGCCGCTGGTCGGCGGAGCGCGGCGGGCAGCGGGCGTTCACCTTCGTCGACTACCCGGACCCCGACTCGCCCGGGCGGGCGCGGACGCTCACCTGGCGGCGGCTGGACGAGCACGCCCGCGACATCGCGCTGCGGCTGCGCGGCCGGGTCGGACCCGGCGAGCGCGCCGCGCTGATGCTGCCCCAGGGGCTCGGCTACGTGGCGGCGTTCCTCGGCTGCCTGTACGCCGGGGTGATCGCGGTGCCGCTGTTCGGCCCCGACCTGCCCGGGCACGCGGACCGGCTCGCGGCGGTGCTCGGCGACTGCGAGCCCCGCTGCGTGCTCACCGACGCCGCGACCGCGCCCGCGGTGGACGCGTTCCTCGCCGAGCACGGCATCCCGCCGGTACCCGTGCTCCACGTCGAGCGGACGCCCGGGGCCGAGCCGCCGCCCCGGATCCCGTGGCCGACCGCCGACCCCGAGGACATCGCCTACCTCCAGTACACCTCGGGCTCCACCCGCGTCCCCGCCGGTGTGATGATCAGCCACGGGAACGTCGTCGCCAACGCCCAGCAGGCGATCGACGCGTTCGCCGCCACGCCCGAGGACACGACCACCGTCGGATGGCTGCCGCTCTTCCACGACATGGGCCTGGTGCTCAGCGTCGCCGCGCCGGTCGTCGGCGGCTTCCCCTCGGTCCTCACCGACCCGGTCGCCTTCCTCGAACAGCCCGTGCGCTGGCTGCGGTTGCTCTCCACCTACCGGGGCGCCATCAGCGCGGCGCCCAACTTCGCGTACGACTACTGTGCCGCCCGGATCACCGCGGAGCAGGCCGCGGGGCTGCGGCTGGACGGGGTCCGCGCGCTGATCAACGGCAGCGAGCCGGTCCGGCCCGGCACCGTCGGCCGCTTCCACGCCGCCTTCGCGGACGCCGGGCTGCGCCCGCAGGCGCACTGCCCCTCCTACGGCCTGGCCGAGGCCACCGTCTTCGCCACGACGGACCCGCCGACCGCCCCGCCGCGCACGCTCGCCTGCGACGCCGACGCGCTGGCGGAGGGCCGGATCGTGCCGGCGGGCGCGGAGGAGCACGTCGGGGCGGCGGAGGCGACGGGCGAGCGGACGCCGGCCGGCGCGGCGGAAGGGGGGAGCGAGCGGGAGGCGGCCGGCGCCGTGGAGGGCCGCCCGGCCCCCGTGACGCTGGTCGGCTGCGGCATCCCGGTCGGCCAGGTGCTGAGGATCACCGACCCGCGCACCGGGCGCCCGCTGCCCACCGGACACGTCGGCGAGATCCGGCTGCGCGGCCCCAACATCGGCCTCGGCTACTGGAAGCGCGCCGACCGGTCCGCGGAGTCCTTCGCCGCCCGCATCACCGGCGAGTACGGCGACTGGCTGCGCACCGGCGACCTCGGCGCGCTCCACGACGGGCAGGTGTACGTCACCGGCCGGCTGAAGGACCTGCTCGTCGTGGACGGCCGCAACCACTATCCGCAGGACCTGGAGGAGACCGTCCAGGCGGCGCTCCCCGTGGTACGCCGGGACCGCCTCGCCGTCTTCGCGGTGCCGCCGGCGCGGGGCGCCCGGGACGCCGACGCCGCCCCCGACATCGTCGCCGTCGCCGAGTACCGGCGCGGCGCCGGGCCCACCGCCCAGGACCGTACGGCCGCCGAGGGCGCCGCGCGGGCCGCCGTGTCCGCCCGCCACGGTGTGCGGCTCGCCCGTCTGGTGCTCGTGCCCCCGGGCGCGGTGCCCCGCACGTCCAGCGGCAAGGTCTCCCGTTCGGCCTGCCGCGACCGCTATCTGACCGGCTCCCTCGCGAAGGAGGCCGCACCCGGTGCCTGACCACCCCACTCCGCCGCCCGGCCCGGCCGAGCCCCCGGTCCCGGCGTCCACCCCGTCCCTCGCCGTGCCCGCGGCGTCCGAAGCGGGACGCAGTACGGCCGCGGGCCCGCCGCCCGCCCCGGTCGGGGAAGGCCGTGTCGCAGGTGCACCGGCACCGGGCGCCGGGGACGGCGGCGGGGGCGGGCGCCAGGCGGGGGCGGAGGTGCGGGAGGCGATCGTGGCGCGGCTGGGGGCCTGGTACGGGCTCGACCCCTCCGACATCGACGACGACCGCCCGTTCGCCGAGTTGGGGCTCACCTCGCGGGACGCGGTCGCGCTCAGCGGCGAGTTGCGGGCCCTGACCGGGGTGCCGCTGGCACCGACCGCGCTGTGGGACGCCACGACGCTCGGCCGGCTGCTCGGGGCGCTCGCCGAAGGCGGTGCCGCGCAGGACGCGGCCGCACACCCCCGGCCGGAGCTGTCCGTCCCCGGTCCGGCCGGGGGGCCTGGCCGAGGTCCGGAGCACGGCTCGGAGCGGGCCCCGGAGCCGGGGCCGGGGCGAGGTCCGGCCGCCGTCCCGGTCGCCGTCGTCGGGCTCGGCTGCCGCCTGCCCGGCGGCGCCACCTCGCCCGCGGCACTGTGGGAGCTGCTGCGCGAGGGGCGGGACGCGGTGGGCACCGTGCCCGACGACCGCTGGGCGCCGTTCCTCCCGCCCGCCGTCGGCAGCCGTGCCGGCCGACGGCCCGGCGAGCCGGGGCCGGGCGGCCCGGGGGCGGGCGGACCGGGGGTGAACCTGGCGCAGCCGGATCGTGCGGCTCCGGGGGGCCAAGGCGCCACCGGCGGGGCGGAGTCCGCATCGGGGCCCGGCGAACCTGGGCCGGGCGGACCGGGGTTGGAGGGTGTCAGCCGGCACGGCGCGTTCCTGCCGGACATCGCCGCCTTCGACGCGGAGTTCTTCGGGATCTCCCCCCACGAGGCCGTGCGGATGGACCCGCAGCAGCGCCTGCTCCTGGAGGTCGCCCGCGAGGGCCTGGACCACGCGGCGATCCCCGCCACCGAACTGGCCGGCACCGCCACCGGCGTCTTCGTCGGCATCAGCGGCAACGAGTACGCGTCGCTGACCACCGCCGACCTCGGCGCGGTCGACGCGTGGACCCCGCCGGGCGCGGCGCTGAGCATCGCCGCGAACCGGCTGTCGTACGCGCTCGACCTGCGCGGGCCGAGCATGGCCGTGGACACCGCGTGCTCGTCGTCGCTGGTGGCGGTGCACCACGCGGTGCGCAGCCTCGCCACCGGCGAGACGGACACCGCGCTCGCCGCGGGCGTCAACCTGCTGCTGTCCCCCGCGCTGACCCTCGCGTTCCAACGCGCGGGGGCGCTCGCGCCCGACGGCCGCTGCAAGACCTTCGACGCGTCGGCCGACGGGATGGTGCGCGGCGAGGGCTGCGTCGTCGCCGTGCTCAAGCGCCTCGCCGACGCCGAACGGGACGGCGACCGGGTGCTGGCGGTGGTCCACGGCACCGCCGTGAACTCCGACGGCCGCTCCAACGGGCTGCTCGCCCCCAACCCGGCGGCGCAGCGCGCCCTGCTGCGCCAGGCGCACGGCCCGCGGGGCGCGCTGCTCGACTACGTGGAGGCCCACGGCACCGGCACCGCGCTCGGCGACCCGATCGAGGCGCAGGCGCTGGGCGCCGTGCTCGGCACCGGCCGGGACCCGGACCAGCCGCTGCTGATCGGCTCGGCCAAGACCAACTTCGGGCACCTGGAGGCCGCGGCGGGAATGGTCGGCCTGGCGAAGACGGTGCTGGCGCTGCACCACGGCCTGCTGCCCGCCCACCTCCACCTCACCGAGCCGAACCCGCTGATCGACTTCGACGCGCTCGGGCTGCGCGTCGTGACCGCGCCGGAACCCTGGCCGCGCTACTCCGGCACCGCGACCGCGGGTGTCTCCGCGTTCGGATTCGGCGGGACCAACGCCCATGTCACGCTGGCGGAGTACCGGCCCACCGGGCCCTGCCCCCCGGCGGCCCTCCACCGACCGGCCCACGCGAGCGGCCCCGCCGCCGCGCCGTCCTCCGCGCCCACCCCGGAACCCGTGACCGCGGCCGCCCCCGGGGACGCCGCGACCGCTCCGCTTCCCGGGCCGGAACCCGCGACCGCGGCCGCCGCCGCTCGCTGGCCGGAGCCCGTGACCGCAGCCGCTCGCCGGCCGGCGCCCGTGGTCGTCGCCGAACCGCCGCCCGCCGTCCTGGTGCTGGACGCCCCGTCGGACGCCCGGCTGCGGGCCGCCGCCGAGGCACTCGCCCGCTGGCTGGCCTCCCCGCCCGGCCGCGCGGTGCCGCTGCGCGACCTCGCCCGCACCCTGCACGGCCGTACCGGGCGGGGCAGGCACCGCGCCGCCGCCGTGGCCGCGGACCACGACGAGGCCGCCGCCGCGCTGGCCCGCCTGGCCACCGGCCGGCCGCACCCGGCCCTGGCACGCCCCGCCCCGCCGCCACCCGACGGCCCCCGACCGGCCTACCCGCCGAGCCCGTCGAACGGCGGCGCGCCCCGGCCGGTGTGGGTCTTCTCCGGCTACGGCTCGCAGTGGCCCGGGATGGGCCGCCGGCTGCTGGCCGCGGAGCCGGCGTTCGCCGCGGCCGTGGACCGCCTGGAACCGCTGCTGGAACGCCACGCCGGACTCTCGCTGCGCGCGCACCTGCGGCCGGACGCCGACCTGGCGACCCCCTCCGTGGTGCAGCCGGTGCTCTTCGGGCTCCAGGTCGCGCTGGCCGGCCTGTGGCGGTGGTACGGCGTGGAACCGGCCGCCGTCATCGGGCACTCGATGGGGGAGGTGGCCGCCGCGGTCGTCGCGGGCGCGATCGACGAGGAGAGCGGCGCGCGGGTCATCGGTACCCGGGCGCGGCTGCTCGACGGGCTGTCCGGTGGCGCGATGGCGGTGGTGGAGCTGTCGGCGGCCGAGGTGCGCCGGCACGCCGCGACCTTCCCGAGCGTGCGGGTCGCGGTGCACTCCTCGCCCGCGCAGAGCGTCGTGACCGGGACGGCCGCCGACATCGACAACCTGGTCGCCATGGTGCGGCGGCTCGGCGGGCTGGCCCGCCCGCTGCGGGTGGTCGCCGCCGGGCACTCCCCGCAGGTGGACCCGCTGCTGGCGCCGCTCACCCGCCAACTCGGCGAGGTGCCGCACACCGTGCCGGGCCGCGCGTTCTACGGCACCGTCCTGGACGACCCGCGCGAGGTGCCCGCCTTCGACGCCGGCTACTGGGCCGCCGGGCTGCGCCAACCGGTGCGCTTCGCGCAGGCGGTCGCCGCCGCGGCCGAGGACGGCCACCGGACCTACGTCGAGATCTCCGCCCACCCGACCCAACTGCACCCGCTCGCCGAGACGTTGGCCGCCCAGGGGATCGAGGGCGCGGTACTGCTGCCGACGCTGCGCCGGAACACGGACGACGCCCGCACCTTCCGCACGGGCCTGGCGGCACACCTGCTGCACGGCACGGCGGTCGCACGGGACCTGCTCCACCCGGGGGCCCGGCCCGCCGACGTCCCCTCGGCCGGCTGGCGGCACCGCAGGTACTGGGTGGAGACGGCCACGGCGGTGCACCGGCGCGGGCCCGAACCGGCCGCCGCCCCAGGCGAGTTCGGCGCGGCGGCCACAGGTACGGACGGGGACGCGCCTGCCGCCGGATTCACTGCCGGGGCTGCCGCCAAGCCCCTTTCCGGACCCCCTTCCGGACCCCCTTCCGGACCCCCTTCCGAGCCCGCTGCCGGTTCCCCCGGCGCGGGCGGCGCGGTGGCGGCGTCGGGCGCCCCGACCGTCCTCGGGCGCCTGCTCGGCCACGTCGCCCAGGTCATGGGCTACGCCCCGACCGACATCGACCCCCGCACCCCGCTCACCGACCTCGGCCTCGACTCGCTGATGGCGGCCCGCATCCTCGCCGCCGTGGGGCGTGACTTCGGCGTCGCCGTCGAGCCGCGCGTGCTGCTGCGGCACGGCACCGTGGAGGCGCTGGCGGCCTGGCTGGCGCGCCACGGCGACGACCCGGCGGACGCCGCGACCGGAGCCCCGGCGGACGCCGCGACCGGAGCCCCGGCGGACGCCGCGACCGGAGCCCCGGCGGACGCCGCGACCGGAGTCCTGGCGGACACCGCGCCGCCCGTGCCCGTGCCGCCCACCCCGCCGGTGACCGAACCCGCCGCCTCCACACGGCCGTCGGAGGACGCGGCCGCCCCCGCCCGGTCGGGGCAGAACGGCCGCCGGCGTCGTATCCAGCCGCGCGACGCCGCCGAGCGGCTGGTCGCCCATGCCTGGGCCACCGTCGCGGGCGGTCCGCCGCCCGGCGCCGAGGACGATCTCGGGCTGCCCGGCCGGCCGTTCGACGACGTGGCGCGGTTCGCCGCGGAGCTGACCGGGCGCAGCGGGTACAGGGTGGCGCCGGGGGAGCTGCTGACCCGTCCGCCGACGGTCTCCGCGGTCGCCGAACTCCTGCGCCCACGGCTGGAGTCGGCGACCGGCGGCCCCGTCCGCACCCTCAGCGCCGCGGGCACCGGTGCGCCGCTCTTCCTCTTCCACCCGGCGGGCGGCTCCTCCGCGGTCTACGGCGGCCTCGTCCGGCGGCTCGGCCCCGACCGCCCCTGCTACGGCCTGGACCGGCTGCCCGCCCTGGCCGACGTGGGCGACCGCGCCCGCGCGTACGCCCGTACGATCCGCGATGTCCGGCCGAACGGACCCTGGGTGCTGGGCGGTTGGTCGTACGGCGGGCTGCTGGCGCAGGAGACCGCCCGGCTGCTCGCCGCCCCCGAGGACACGGCCCCGGAGCCGCACCGCGACCCGCGGCGGCGTACGACGCCCGGGGCGGTGGCCGCGCTGGTGCTGGTGGACAGCGTGCTGCCGCTGCCCGCGCCCCGACTCACCCCGCGCGACGAGGCGTTGCGGCGCTTCTCCGGCTTCGCCCGGTACGTCGAGGAGACCTACGGCGCCCGGCTCGACCTGCCCTACGACCGGCTGGCGGCACTCGACGACGCCGGGCAGGTCGATCTCGTCGTCGGCGCCCTCGCCCGGTCGGCCGATCTGCCGGCGGCCGTGCTGGAGCACCAGCGCGCGTCGTACCTCGACCTGCGCAGCGCCGAGCGGCATACCCCGCGCCCCTACGCCGGCCGGACCCTGCTCTACCGCGCCACCGAGCCGGCCCCGCACACGGTGCGCGATCCCCGCTACGACCGCGACGACCCGGCGCTCGGCTGGGACGCCCACTGCCGGGACCTGACCGTCCGCCCGCTGCCCGGCCACCACCTGGCGCTGCTCGACCCGCCCGTGGTGGACGAACTCGCCGCACTCCTGGCCCGCGACCTGGCCGGCGGCGCCACCGAGCCCCCGCGGCCCGAGCCGGGCGAACGGTGAACGCGCACCCGGCGGGTCCGCCCCCGGCACGTCCGCACCGGGCGGATCCGTCCCCGGCACCCCGAACCCGGGTGTCCGCGCCGGTGGACCGTCCGCCGCGAACTCCCCACGCCATGAACCCCTTCCGCCCCGAACCGCCTACGACATGAGGTGTCCCATGCACACGCACCGCCGTCTTCCGGGGGCCGCCGCGGCACTGGCCGTCACGCTCGCGGCCAGCGCGGCGCTGGTCCTCGGCCCCGCGGGCCCGGCACCGGCCGCCACCGCGCGCGAGGGTGCCGCCGCCGTACCCGCAGGCACCGCCGCGGACGGCGCGTCCGTCGTCTCCCAGACCTGGCTCGACGCGCGCACCGTGGACCTGCGGATCTCCTCGCCCGCGGTCGGCGGCACCGTCTCCACCCGCCTGCTGCTGCCGGCCGACTGGTCGGCCCAGGCCGGCCGCACCTGGCCGGTGCTCTACCTGCTCCAGGGCGCCCACGACGACTACACCTCGTGGACGCGCGAGACCGACATCGAGCAGTTCACCGCCGACAAGGAGGTGATCGTCGCCATGCCGTCGTCCGGTCCCACCGGCATCCCCAGCGCCTGGTGGAACTACGGCAGCGGCCACCCGGACTACGAGACCTTCCAGGTCACCGAGTTGATGCAGCTCCTCCAGCAGGACTACCGCGCCGGCGCCACCCGGGCGATCGGCGGGGTGTCCACCGGCGGCTGGGCGGCGATGGCCTTCGCCGCGCGGCACCCGGGCACCTTCGCCGCCGCGGCCTCCTACAGCGGCGTGCTCGACACCACGATGCCGGGCATGCCGACCGTGGTCGAGGCGATCGTCGCCCGCGAGGGACTGGACCCGATGTCGCTGTGGGGCTCGCCCGTCCTCAACTTCCCGCTGTGGAACGCCGAGAACCCGTTCGCGCTCGCCTCGGGCCTCCAGGGCACCAAGCTCTTCCTCTCCTCCGGGACCGGAGTCGTGGGCGGGAACGGCGAGTTGAGCGCCGAAGCGCTGGAGACCACGCTGTGGCCCGGCTCGCAGGCGTTCGCCGTGCGGCTGGCACTGCTCGGCCTCCCGGTCCAGACCCACTTCTACACCGGCGGCACGCACAGTTGGACGTACTGGAAGCAGGAGTACAAGACGTCGTGGCCGGTGATCGCGCAGGCGCTCGGCCTGACCTGAGAAGCCGCGGGCGGGACCGGCCCCGGGACCCGGCACGACCCGCCGGACGGCCTCAGCGCTCCGCCCGCCAGCGGGCCAGCCGGCGGTACGCCTCCAGCCCGTCCGGCACGAACTCCCACTCGCGCAACCGCGTTTCGAGCTCCTCCTCGGTCACGAAGGCGTGCCAGGCGACCTCCTCCGGCTGCGGCCGCACCGGACCGTCGACCCGTACCTCGTACACCGTCGACCACCAGCCGCCGGGGCCGTTCTCCTGGCGGTAGAGGAACTTGAACAGGCGGGTGGGCTGCGGCAGTCCGGACACGCCCAGCTCCTCCTCGGCCTCGCGCAGGGCCGTCTCGTCGTAGGACTCGCCCGCCCCGACGACGCCGCCGACGAAGACGTCGTACAGGGACGGGAAGACGAGCTTGCGGGACGTGCGGCGGTGCACGAAGATCCGGTCGCGGTCGTCGCGGGCCAGGATGAACGCGCAGCGGTGCCGCAGCCCGCGCGCGTACGCCTCGCCGCGCGGCGAGGTGCCGACGACGTGGTCGTCCTCGTCCACGATGTCGATGACCTCGTGCACGGACAGCGGGCCGCCGTCGTCGTCGGGCGCGCCGGCGTCGGGGCGTTCGGCCGGATCGGGGCGTTCGGCCGGATCGGGGCGCGCGGGAGGTTGGTTCATCCCGCGATTCAACCACCGGCCGTCCGATCCCCGCCCTCACGGGGTCTTGCGCGGCGCGGGCATCGGCACGATGATCGCCGGGGCCGGTGACCCTGGGGCGAAGTGACGGGAGAGTACGGTGACCAGTGCGGCGAACGGTCCGGTGGGCACGACCGCTCCGGCCGGCGAGCCGGTCCACGGCCGCGGGCGCACCGCACCGCTGCGGATCGCCAACTGCTCGGGCTACTACGGCGACCGGCTCGCCGCCGCCCGCGAGATGGTCGAGGGCGGCCCGATCGACGTCCTCACCGGCGACTACCTCGCCGAACTCACCATGCTGCTGCTGTGGAAGGCCCGGCGGCGCGACCCGGACGGCGGCTACGCGCTGTCCTTCCTCGCCCAGATGCACGACGTGCTCGGCACCTGCCTGGAGCGCGGCATCAAGGTCGTGGTCAACGCCGGCGGCCTCAACCCGGCCGGGCTCGCCGCGAAGCTCCGCGAACTCGCCGCGGCGGCGGGGCTGCGGCCCTCCGTCGCCCACGTCGAGGGCGACGACCTGCTCGGCCGGCTGCCCGAACTCCGCTCCCGGGGCCACGCCTTCGCCCACCTCGCCACCGGCCGCCCGCTGGCCGCCGCGGGCGTCGAGCCGGTCACCGCCAACGCCTACCTCGGCGGCTGGGGCATCGCGCGGGCGCTGCGCTCGGGCGCCGACGTGGTGGTCTGCGGGCGCGTCACCGACGCGTCGCTCGTGGTCGGGCCCGCCGCGTGGGCGTTCGGCTGGGCGCCCGACGACTGGGACGCGCTGGCCGGCGCGGTCACCGCCGGCCACATCATCGAGTGCGGCACGCAGGCCACCGGCGGCAACTACTCCTTCTTCACCGAGATCCCCGACCCGGTGCACCCCGGCTTCCCCATCGCCGAGGTCCACCCGGACGGCTCCAGCGTCATCACCAAGCACCCTGGCACCGGCGGTGCCGTCACCGTCGGCACCGTCACCGCCCAACTTCTCTACGAGACCGGCCATCCCGCCTACCTCAACGCCGACGTGGTGGCCCGGTTCGACACCGTCCGCCTCACCCAGGAGGGCACCGACCGGGTCGCGGTCGGCCCGGTCACCGGCGAACCGGCGCCCGACACCCTCAAGGTCTGCGTCAACCACGTCGGCGGCCACCGCAACTCCGCGGTGTTCGTGCTCACCGGCCTCGACCTCGACGCCAAGGCCGACTTCGCCGAGGCCGCGCTGCGCGACGCCACCGGGGGCCCGGCCGCGTTCGCCGGGTACGACCTGCGGCGCGAGCACGGCCACGAGGTGGACCGGCTCACCCTGACGGTGAAGGACCCCGACCCCGGCAAGGTCGGCCGCGGCTTCTTCTCCGCCGTCGCCGGCACCGCGCTGGCCGGCTACCCCGGCCTCTACCTGGAGCACGCCACCGCCCGCCCGACCGAGTACGGCGTGTACTGGCCGGCGTTGGTCCCGGCGGAAGAGGTGGCGGAGGTCGCGGTGCTCGCGGACGGTACGCGGCTGGCGGTGCCGAGGGCCGGCGGCCCGGGGCGGTCGGGGGCGGAGGGGCCCGGGGCCGAAGGCGCAGCGTCCGGTGCCGTACCGCCCGGTGCCGTACCGCCCGGTGCCGTAGCGGCCGGTGCCGTACCGCCCGGTGCCGTAGCGGTCGGGGGCGGGCCGGGCGGCGGGCTGTTGCCGGGGCGCGTCGCGCCGGGGGTGAGGCCCGACGCCGTGCCCCCGCCGCCGCCCCCGGTCGCGGGCGCGCCGCGGCCCGAGCGCGCGGAGCCGTACGGTGGGCGGACCGGCGCGGAGCCCGGCAGGACCGTACGCCTGCCGCTGGGCACGCTGGTCGGCGCGCGGTCGGGGGACAAGGGCGGCGACGCCAACGTCGGCCTGTGGGTCGCGGACGACGACGCCTACGCCTGGCTGCGTACGTACCTCGACGTGCCCCGGCTGCGCGCGCTGCTGCCCGAGGCGGCCCGGCTGCCGGTCAGCCGCTACGAACTGCCCAACCTGCGGGCGTTGAACTTCGTCGTGCACGACCTGCTCGGCGACGGGGTGGCGGCGTCCACCCGTGCCGACCCCCAGGCGAAGGCGCTCGGGGAGCGGCTGCGCGGCCGGTTGGCGGACATCCCGGAACGGCTGGTGGAGCCGCCTCGGGCGCCCCGGCCGCAACCCGGTGCATGATCGGACCATGAGCAATCTCGATGTGAAACCGTCCGCGAGCGTCTGCGGGGGCCGCGAGGACGTGTCCGCCGCCCCGGTCCGCGAACTGCTCACCGGCCGCATCACGCCCCTCGGTGAGAGCACGCGGGTGCGCCGGCTGCTCCCCAACCTCGGCCGCCGGATGATCGGCGCGTGGTGCTTCGTCGACCACTACGGCCCCGACGACATCGCCCGCGAACCGGGCATGCAGGTGCCGCCGCACCCGCACACGGGGTTGCAGACCGTGAGCTGGCTGCACGACGGCGAGGTGCTGCACCGCGACAGCCTCGGCAGCAAGCAGACCGTACGGCCACGGGAGTTGGGGCTGATGACCTCCGGGCGGGGCATCTCGCACTCCGAGGAGTCGCCGCGCGACCACGGCCGCTACCTGCACGGCGCCCAGTTGTGGGTGGCGCTGCCCGACGCGCACCGGAACACGGAGCCCGCGTTCGAGCACCACGCGGAGCTGCCCGAGGTCACTGCGCACGGGCTGCACGCCACGGTGATCCTCGGCGAGCTCGACGGTGCGGTGTCGCCCGGTACCGTCCACACGCCCCTGGTCGGCGCCGACCTCACCCTCGCCGAGGGCACCGCCGCGCGGCTGCCGCTCCAGCCGGACTTCGAGTACGCCGCGCTGGCGATGTCCGGGCGGGTGGACGTCGACGGGGTGGCCGTCACCCCGGGGTCGCTCCTCTACCTCGGCGCCGGGCGCCGGGACCTGTCCCTCCTGGCCGACAGCTCCGCCTCCCTCATGCTGCTGGGCGGCGAGCCCTTCGCGGAGAAGCTGGTCATGTTCTGGAACTTCGTCGGGCGCACCGGCGAGGACATCGCCCAGGCCCGTGAGGACTGGCACACCGGGAACCGTTTCGGCGAGGTCCACGGCTACGACGGCGACCGCCTCCTGGCCCCGGAGCTCCCGCCCACCCCCCTCAAACCGCGCGGCCGCGAGCGCTGACCTGCAAGAACGCCGATGCCACCCGTGCCCTTGACCGAGGGCGCCCGAGCGGGCGGGTGACGGCGCCGCACGCCGTCCACCACCCGCGCTCGCGAGGCTCGGAAAGCGTGGTCGGCGCGGTCGCGGATTCGCCTGTGCGTCCGCGTGTGACAGGGTGTGCCAGGACGGATGCTGACCTCATGCCGAGTTTGCTGACCGGTAGTCAGCAGCGCTCTCGGGCGCTTCGCGTCCGGCCCGGCGCCTCCTCCTCCGCGGTGCCGGGACAGCTGGTGGACTCCCGGACAAACGTCGCCCCGGGGCCGAAACACGCGCCATGTGCCGGGGCGTGGGACTCGACGGGGGTGAAGTCCGGCACGCCGTCCCGCGGTGGGTCCTCCAGGACGGCGGCGACGTCGTACAGGTCGTCATCAGCACTGGATGGTTCGCAACAGCACCTGGACACCTCCGGGAGCCCCGTGCGCTGGTAGCCGTCATCAGCCCTTGAGGGTTCGCAACCTGGCCATCACTGCCGCGGGCGGTGCCGACGCCGTGGTCGTCAGGTCGAGTGCTCGGCCGATCGCTCGTGCCGTTCCGGCGCAGTCGCCCTGCCGGGCGAGTGCACGGGCGCGGCCCTTCGCCCAGAGCCGGATCGCCCGGGGGCTGCGCGGGGACAACTCGATCCCTTGGGCGGCGGCCGCATCGCCCGCGGCGCCGTGGCCGCGGTCCGCCTCACCGGACTGCTGCTCCCCATGGTCCTCGGTGCCGCACTGGCGGTTGCCCTCTACCGGCACCTCGCCCCCGACGGCGTCGGCCACTTCGTCCGCCTCGACGCTGTCCCCGGGGTACGCCAACGCCGCTCGCCGCACCCGCCGAGCGCGCGTCCGGCCTCCTGCCGGGGAGGGTGGTAGGTCCACAGAGGCCATATTGACAGGTCCATGACTATCGATGATTCTGAATTGCCGCGCCGCGTCCCGCACACCCCCAAGGCCGGCGGTTTGAGCATCCTGCACCCCCCACGAAGGAGCCAGCATGCGCAGATTCCTGATACGCGTCGCCACCGTCGCGGCTGCGGCGGCCTTTGCCGCTCCGGCCGTTCCGGCCACCGCGGCGGCCGCACCGGGACTGTCCTTCCGCCCCCTGCACTACAACATCAACGGCTACAACTGGGGCGGGTACGCCGCCACGGGCAGCGGCTTCACCTCGGTCTCGGCCGCCTGGACCGAAGCGAACGCGACCTGCAACTCCACCAACGACCTCTACGCCCCCTGGGTCGGCATCGACGGGTACGGCTCGTCCACCGTGGAGCAGACAGGCGTGGCGACCGACTGCTCCAGCGGCAGCCCCGTTCACCAGGCCTGGTACGAGATGTACCCGGCGAGTCCGGTCTACCTCAGCCGCACTTCGTACCCGGTCGCGGCCGGTGACCACATCACCGCCTCGGTGACCAACACCAGCGGCAGCACGTACGCGCTGAAGCTGACCGACTCCACGCGTGGCTGGACCTACAGCATCAACAAGTCCCTCTCCGCCCAACGGGCCAGCGCCGAGGTCATCATCGAGTCGCCGACCGGGGCCTACCCGAACTTCGGCACCCTCAACTTCACCTCGGCCACCGTCAACGGGAGCTCCCTCGGCTCCTACGGCCCGACCGCGCTCGACCCGTCGAACGGCGCGTACGAGGCCCGGACCAGCGCGCTCGGCACCAGCGGCACCAGCTTCAGCGAGACGTACCTGCGGGAGTAGTCGCGCCGGCGCTGGGGCGGCACCCCGCCCCAGCGCACGCCCCCAGGCCGTGTCCAGCACCCGCACCCCTCCGGCCGGATGTTCGACCACCGACCCTCCAGGCTCAGCCCGTGCAGGACGTCCGCCTGGACCGCTTCGAGTTCCACGACGCTGCCTACACTGCCGCGCACCATGGCCGCCCCGAGGGGGCATGGCAGGCGATCCGCTCCCAGGTGCACCTGTTCCCGCTGATGCGCGTGGACTTGAGCCGGAGGGACGACGCCCAGCACATCGAGACCGAACACAGGGAGCTGGCCGACGTCCCCGAAGCGCGCGACTCCGCGCGCGCTCTCGGGGTGGTGAAGGCGGCGGCGAACACCGACTGCGTGGCCACCACCCCCTCCCCGCCGGCCTCCACGTCGACCGCGTCGGTGAGGATGCCCGGACCGATCCGCAGCGCCAGCCGCGCGGCGACCTCCTTGCCCTCCGCCGACGACGGCACCAGCACCGCCAGCGGCTCGACGGCCGCGACCGCCGCCTGCAACGCGTCCACCTTCGGCACCACCAGATAGTCCGCGAACTCCGGCGCGTCCGCGGCCAGCACCCGGACCGCCCCGTGTCACGACCAGGTCGAAGCCCACGTGCTCGACCGCCTTGGCGAGCACCAGGGACGTGCCGATCACATCGGTGCCGTGCAGCGCGTCGTCCTCCACGTGCACGCCCCTGTCCGCACCCATCGACAGCGCCTTGCGCAGCTGGAGTCCTACGCGGCCGGTGCGCCGGGGGTGCTGCTGGGCTGCTGGGAGACCGAGCGCGGCGAGATCTTCGGGCGCCGCCTGCTGGTGCTGCGGGGCTTCGAGGACGCCGCGGAACTGGCGCGGGAGCGCGAGCGCCTGCTCACCAGCACCGATCCGTTCGGCATCGGCGATCACCTCGACCACTTCACGGTGGAGACCTACCGCATGTTCCCGTTCCTCCCGGAGGTCACCACGGGCGGCTACGGCGGCGTGTACGAGTTCCGCACCTACCACCTGCGGCTGGGCGGCCTGACCCCCACGATGAACGGCTGGCGGATAGCGGTGCCCGAACGGACCCGGATGTACCCCCTGACCGCGGCCATGTACGGCCTGGACGGTATCCCCAGGATCACGCACATCTGGCCGTTCCGACCTCGACGCACGGCTGGAGATCCGCAAGGAGTCCCACGACGACCGGGGGATCTGGCCGCCGGAGAACGGCCCGCAGAACACCGCCCACGCCACCTCCACGATCGGCGTCCGCACCCTCATCCCACCCCTTCACTGAGCCCGACCGCGCCCGACGCCGAACGGGCCACGCGCCTGCTCGACTCCGCGATCGCTTGTGCCGAAACCGCTCACCACTGGCACGTGCGTGTCATCGCGCTGAACAAGCGCGCCCGTCAGGCCGTCATCAGCGGGGAGAACGGCCACGGTCCCCGCGGCACGAGCACGGTAGCGACCGGGCCGGGCGGCGATGCCCGTCACTGGACCCCGCCGGTTACTTCTGACCGCGTGCGCGGACGCCGGCGGGGAGGGCCGGGTCGTCTCCGGACCTGGGAAGACCGGGTTCCCCCGGCTGCGACGGCACCATCGCCACGTGCGGGGAGGGCGTGGTGGATGCGTGGGTGCGCAGACGGTCGAGGACGCGGCGGGCGGTGTGTGCCGCCGCGCGGTAGAAGCGGTCAGGCAGGAAGGCGGCGTCGGCGACGATCATGGCGGCGGAGAAGAGCGGGAGCCCGAGGAGGACGGCGATGCCGAGGTGCATGGCCAGGAGCATGACGAGCAGCACGTATTTCAGGCGGCTGAACAGGGCGAAGGGGAAGGCCACTTGGATCAGCACGGTGAGGTAGCCGAGCACCGCGAGGAGGAGGGGGTAGTGGTCGAGGAGCGCGGACAGCGCGGGCCAGGGCCTGAAGAGGTCGAGGTTCACGACGTAGTGCAGGGCGGTTCCCGATTGCCACGAACTGCCCTGCACCTTGTACAGGCCCGCGGAGCCGTAAAGGAGACACACCTGGGCACAGATGACGAACATGCCGCAGTTGTGGAGGGCTGTGACCACCGGTTGCCGGGCCAGGCTGAGCGGGGTCCACACGTCGTTGCCGGCCTGCCGTGGGGCCCGGCCGCGGGGTCGTACCCGACGGTCTTCGCGCCGCGCGTCCAGCGACCAGCGTCGGCCGCAGGCAGTCGCGGTGAGGTACAAGGCCATCAGGAGAACCAGGTTGTCCCCTCCGTCGGTCATGAAGATGGCCCGCGCGTGGAATGAGGCCACGACGAGGGCGAAAGCCACGGACATGGCCCGGGTCCGCCAGCCCAGCAGGAACAGCGCGCAGACGATGATGGCCGCCGCGTAGCAGAAGTCGAAGTAGATCAGGCTGTTGGAGAGGGTGAGGAAGCTGAACCAGCCGGTTTGAGCGAAGAGTTGGTGCGCGAGCGCCGGGGTCCACGGGGAGTCGGGACCCCAGATCTCGTCTCGGTGCGGGAATTCGCGGAGCAGGAACACGAGATAGCACAGGCCGTAGCCGAAGCGCAGGACCGCCGCCGCGTAGAGCGAGACATGGCGGGTGGTGAGCAGGGTGATCAAGCCGCCGAGACTGGCCCGGGCTGCCCGCACGAGACCGGGGCCGGTGCTCATGGCAGGCCGGGGTGTCGTGTTCCGGTCAGTGGTCATGGGCGGTCACCTTCCACCAGGGCAGTTTGCGGGTGTCGACCGCCGAGGGCGGCAGCGGGTGAGTGTGACCGGCGGCGTCGTAGTTGGGCACCGGGCTCGTGCGGACGCGGAGTTGGACCCATTCGACGGCGCCGGGCCGCGTGTCGACACGGTCGACGGCGATGTTCCGCAGGTATTCCTGCCACATCTTCGCGCGGTCGGTGTAGGACACGTCGCTGGTGCTGTGGGAGTCGAGGTAGCCGGTCCATGCCCTGCGGAGCATGTTCTGCGTGGTGTGGCTCGGGAAGGGGTTGTGCCTGACGCCTGCGTTGTCGATCGCTGTGAGGTCGAACCAGGCGCTGACCTGGTAGTGACCGTCTGCGGAGGTGTGGGCCGTGCGGACCGAGATCTGGGGGACGGCCGACTCGGGGTCGGGGGCGAACAGGCGCCAGTTCTGCTCGAAGAACGGGAAGACCCAGCTCTGGATCTGCCCGGCGTAGCGCCGGGAGATCTGGTTCTCTGGCGCGACGTGCAGGAAAAGGAAGAACAGGTGCAGGAGAGCGAAGCACACCAGCATGACGGAGATGCTCCTGGTCGCCTTCCGCAGTACAGGCGGCAGGGCGGCAGGCGCGTCCGGCCCTCCGGGTGGGTTGTCTCCTCGTCGGTCCGGCAGCGCGGTGGGCACAGTGCCGTGGCCGCGCGACGAGGCGGCGTCCGGCGCTTTCACGTCCACCGGCCGGCCCCCGCTCAGTACGCCTTCTGGGCCAGTCGTTGTCATCCCGGCCCTCCTCTCACAACGTTCCGCTGAACTTCCCCGTACCTGGAGAGCCAGGAGGCCCGGCCCGGCAGACGCGTCGCAGCGTCGGCCGGGCCAGGACGGGTTGATGCATCAGTGCTCCTGGGCCTAGCTCTCCTGTTCCTGCTCCTTCGCCTTCTGCGCCCAGGGGTAGTCATCGTCCGACTGCTGCGGCGTGTCTCCGTACGAGGGGTTGTCGCCGTACGTCGGGTTGTCGCCGTACGTGGGCTTGCCCTCAGAGGGAGGGGTGTCGCCGTAGGAGGGCTTCTCGTCGTAAGGGGGCTTGCCGTGCTGCGGCGGCTTCTCCTCGTGCGGAGGCTTCCCGTGGTCGCCGCCGGTGTTGCCAGCGGTGTTGCCGGCCGTATTGCCGCCGACGGTGCTGCCCCCGACGGTGTTGCCACCCCCGACGGTGTTGCCACCGCCGATCGTGTTGCCACCGCCCACGGTGTTGCCGCCGACGGTGTTGCCGAAACTGAGCAACAGCTGCGCGACGGCCTGGACGCCTCCGTACACCACGCCTGCGGGCGTCACCCAGAGCACTTCGTACTCAGCTCGCTGCTGCTCGAGCCCCAGTGACCGTAGATCCGCGCGCTGCCACGGCGTGAAATCACAACGGGGCCGCAGCCACCGCTCGCCGAACTGAACCGAGGCCGTGCAGAAGGCACAGTCCCCATCGAAGACCACTACCGGTCGGGTACGCATACCGCGATCATCCAATGCCGAGTCCCAACGCCGAGGACAACGCGCCCGCGCCGGCACCGGCTGCCCGCGAAGCATCACGCGCGCGACGTAGGAGCACGCGCGGGAAGCCCGTCATCCATGCGCGGCGGTATGCCGGGACCGGCGAGGCGACGGCCGCTCTCCGACCGCACGACGTCTCGGTCGCTCGCAGTTCGCTCACCCGGGCCAGTCGGGCATCCGGCATGGGTTTCCGCGTCGGGACCGTCGGCCGGAACGTCGCGACGGCGGGGACGACCCGCTCGCCGAACGGGTCGAGCCGACCGGGTTCGCCGACCCGGAGCAGGGGGCCGTGGGGCTGGGTGATGCCACTTCGGCGACCGCGTGCAGGTGCTCGACGTCCTGTTGACGTCTCGCCGTTCCTCCCCAGGTCGAAGCGATGCCCTGCCGTCTTATCCATCCGGTCGTCATCGCGGCCCTCGTCGGCGCAGTGCCGGCGGAAGACGTCCAGTTGGCGGGCGTCGCGTCGAGGTCGTACACGCCGATGGTGCACGCGCCGGCGTGGCGGGCGACGCGCTTCAGCGTCTTCCTCCCGCCCTCGCCTCCGACCAGGATCGTCGGGTGCGGAGGGACAGCGCCTGCCGGGAGTTGGGCGTACGGGCCGGGCGGTAGTGCCGGCCGTCGAACGGGCCCTCCTAACCACTCCACATGTGCCGGACGACGCGCAGCGCCTCCTGAGCCGCTCGATCCGCTCGGCGACCGGCGGGAAGGGCCGGCCGCGTCCGCGTGCGTGTCCGCGTGCGCCGCCGCGCCGATGCCGAGGACCGCCCGGCCGCCGGACAGCACGTCGAGGGTGGTCACGGCCTTCGCGAGGAGCCCGGGCTCGCGGAAGACGACCGCGGTCACCAGCGCGAGCAGCTTCACCCGTTCGGTCTTCGCCGCCAGCCAACCGAGCCTCGTGTACGCCTCCCGCATCTCGTGCTCGGGCGGTCCGAGCGTCGGCATCTGCCGGACGTGGTCCGTGACGCTGATCCGGTCGACGCAGGGCCTCCTCGGCGCGCCGCGCGTCGACCTCGACCAGATCCTCGATCGCGTGGTGGCCGTCGCGAAGATCGCCGGCACCCCGGAGTACCGGCAGCCGATCCTCGACGCGGCACTCGCCGGACTGGTCGGGTGCGACGGCTGACGTCCCCGGCCTCCGCCGGGTCGTGCGGGTGTGACACGACGGCGGCGGCCCACCGCGTCGATCGCGGTGGGCCGCCGCCGTCGTGTCCGGGGCGGACCGAGGACGGGGTCAGTTCCCGAAAGCGTCCTTGGCGGCGTCCTTGGCCTTCTCGCCCGCGGCGCGGACATCGCCCTTCGCCTGCTCCGCGCGGCCCTCGGCCTCCAGCCGCTCGTTGCCGACCGCGCGGCCGGCGGTCTCCTTGAGCTTGCCCTTGCCCTGCTCGACCTTGGCCTTGGTCTTGTCATCGGTGCTCATCACAACTCCTTTTTCTCGCGCTGCGGATGTACCTGCCGCGCAGGTCCCGCAGAAATCCGGGAAGGGGATGCGCTCGGCGCCACCGGGGAAACGGTCACGCGATCACACGCCCCGACTTCACGGCGCCTTTCCCCGAATGCGGGATGTATTCCCCCGGCGGCGACGTCAATACGGCGATACGGCGTGCACTCGCCGCGTCACCAGCGGTACCAGCGGCTACGCCCACCGCCGGAGTGCGTGGAGCGGACCACGAAGCCCAGCAGCCAGACCACCAGCACGACCACGGCGACCCACCAGAGAATCTTCAGCGCGAATCCCGCACCGAAGAGGATCAGAGCCAGCAGAAGAACGAGGAGCAACGGTCCCATGATTATCAACCTCCGAGCCGCCGCTTTCCCACCGCCGACCCGATCATGCCGAGAATATGCGCGCGGTGTATCCCCGCCCGGTGATGCCGCACATCCGGTGGGGCCGGTCGGTGGCGTACGGCGCGGCCGGTACGGGGTCGGGTCGGGCGGCGCGTGGCGGGTCGGGCGGCGCGTGGTCCGGCGGGGTCCGGAGTGTAGGGGTTCGCGGGTGTCCATACGGTCTGATGGGCGGGAAAAGCATACGGAGTCCGAAAATTGCCGGAAGGCGGCTTCCCGTGTCCGGGGGAGTGCGCCGGTCACGCGGAAGCGGGCCGCTCCGGCCGGCGTTCCCGGGGTGGCCGGGCCGCCGCCCGTACGGGGCCGGCCGGTGGCGCGAACACGGCCCGGCGGACGCCGTGTTCAGGACGGCCGGGCGGAAGCCGGCGGAGGAGCCGAGCCCTCGGGCCGTGCGGGGAGCGTGCCCGGGCGTGTGGCGCCCTGGCGCGTACGCCCACGTCCGCGGGGGCGGTGGTCCCGGCGGTGCCGCCGGGCGGCCGGGCCGGGGTGCCCCGTCCGGGGTGGCCGGATGGGGCGCCGGGACCGTAGCGGACCGGCCAGCCTCCCTTATGGTGGTATCTCGCCTCTTCTCCGGCGCTCATTGACGGAGTGTGGGCTTCCGGTGATGCTGAGCCACACCACACGTTCCTCCCGCCGCGTTCGCCGCGGCGGTTCGGCCCGGTGCCCGGCCGTGACGTGACCACGGCGCGGCGCGCCCCGCCCGCCACGGGGCGGCGGACGGCCGGGGCGCCGCCGTGCACGACGGCACCACGCCGGCGCGCCGCGGCGGGCACCGGCCCGCGCACGGCGTACGGCACGGCACGGCGTACGGCACAGCACGCGGCGCGGCACGGCGCGGCACGGCACGCGAGCACCACCACGAAGCAAGCCCCGTACACCCGGACGGCACGTCCCGGGCGCGCTCGCGCCTGCCCGCGCCCGTCCGGCACCTCACCGACGACACAGGGAGACTCCGATGTCCCAGGAACACGGCCGAAAGAGATCCGGCCGCCGTACCGCGCGGCTGCTGACGGGGGCCGCGCTGGCCCTCGCGACCACCGTGGGCGCCGCCGGTGCCGCGGGCGCCGCGGCCCCGAACGCCGACCGGTCGGCCGCCGGGTACCTGTCCGCCTCCCACGCGGCGCCCGCCACGGTGGTGTCCCCGGCGGTGGCGACGACCAGCTTCACCCACACCTCGACCACCGCGCCGTACTACACGATCACCTGCACCCTCACCGCCAGCGACCCGCTGCGCTACTACGGGGGCGCGTACCCGGGCGGCGGGGTGGAGGCCATCGGCAGCGTCCAGTGCAACAACCTGGTCAACACCATCGCGGTCCAGGTGGCGCTGGTGAAGAACAGCTCCGTGGTGGCCCGGAGCACGGTGCGCTACTCGTACAGCACCAACCTGGGCGGCCAGACCACCGACACGCCGCACGGCGCGGGGACGTACATCACGGCCGCGGTCACCGGGATCACCTTCCCCGACGGCTACTACTGGGCCAGCCCCGAGGTCGACAGTCCCAGCCTCTACATCGCCTCCTGAGCCTCCGTCCGGCCCGGGGCGCCGCCGCCCGGTGCCCGGCGCCCCGGCCCTCCCAGCGTCACGCCGTTCGCATGATGAGACAAGACGTCTCGTTGGTTGAGAAGTTCACTAGGCTCCGCAGTGCCCTGGAGGCAGTGGACGAGCGGAGAGTGCGCGATGCCCAAGACGGTCATTCATGTGTTCCACGACGACGATGACGCGCTGGCCACCGGAACGCGGGTGGCCCAGCGCATCCACGAGGTCGCACAGGAGCGGGGGAGCGAGGTCGAGGTCTTCTGCTTCGGGCCCGCCCAGCGCCGGCTCGGGGAGGAGGGCGGCTCGGCGGCCGTCCTGACCTTCAACCGGCAGATCGACGAACTGGTCGCGGCGGGCGTCGTGGTGGGGGCGTGCGTCAACTCCGCCCGCGCCGACGGGGTCGAGGACCTGCTCACCGGGCGCGGCCTGCGCCTGCGCGTCGCCCGCGACGAGTTCGTGCGCTTCACCCTCGAACAGGCCACGGTCGTCAGCTTCTGACGGGGGGCGGCGCCCGCCGCCTCCATCCGACGGCGACGTGTCACCGCCACCTCCCGGCGGTGACACGTCGCTGGTGCGTACCGGCGGTGGCGCCCGCTCAGGCGACGATCCGCAGGGGGTTCTCCAGCAGCTCCGTGAGCGTCTTGAGGAACTGCGCCGCCAGGGCCCCGTCGATGACGCGGTGGTCGGCCGTGAGCGTGTACCGCAGCCGCTTGCGCGTCACCACCTCACCGCCGGCGAGGGCGAGTTCGTCGCCGGCGGCGCCCACGGCGAGGATCGCGCCCTGGGGAGGGTTGATGATCGCGGTGAAGTGCTCCACGCCGTACATCCCGAGGTTGCTGACCGTGAACGTCCCGTCGCCCATGTCCGCGGCGGCCAGCCGCCGTTCCGCGGCCTTCGCGACAAGGTCCCGGGTCGCGGCGGCGATCGCGGTGACCGACGCGCGGTCCGCGTCGCGGACGACGGGGACGACCAGGCCGGCGGGTGACGCGACGGCGACGCCGACGTGCACCCGCCCGTGCAGGAGCGTCTGCCCCTGACCGTCCGGGGAGTACGACGCGTTGACGCCGGGGTGCCCGCGCAGCGCGAGCGCGACCGCGCGGACGAGGAGGTCGTTCACGCTGACCTTCACCCCGTCCTCGGCGCGGGAGGCGTTGATCCGCCCGCGCAGGGCGAGCAGGTCGCCGACGTCCGCGGAGGCGGTCGCGGTGAAGGTGGGGACGGTGGTGCCGCTCTCCGTCAGCCGTGCGGCGATCGCCCGGCGGATCGGGTCGAACGGCACCGGCCGCGGTTCCCGCCCGTCCGGCGTCTTCGCGGTACCCGGGGCGGCCGCCGCGTCCAGGGCGTTCACGGCGTCCACCGCACCCTGCCCGCCCGGCGCTTCCGGCGCGGCGAGCGCGGCGAGCGTGTCGAGCGCGTCGATGTCGGCGCGCACGATCCGGCCGCCCGGACCGGTGCCGGCGACCGTGGCGAGGTCGATGTCGCGCTCCCGCGCCAGCCGGCGCACCAGTGGCGTCGCCGCCCGGCGCTCCGGCAGATCGGGCGCGGTCGTGGGCGGCCCTGACGGCGACCCGGCTTCCGTGTGATCCTCGGCCGCGGCCGGCCCCGGCCCGGAGGCCCCCGCGGCGCCTGGCGTGCCGCCGCTCCCGCTGCCGCCGCTGCCGCCGGTGCCGGTGCCGGTGACGCTACCGGCACCACCGACGGGACCACCGGCGGCATCACCCGGGGCCCCGGTACCGGTACCGGCACCGGCCCGGGCACCGTCGCCCATGGCGTCGGCCCCCGCACCGGCCGCCACGGACGCACCGTCGTCCAGCCGGGCGATGGGTGCGCCGATGGGCGCGCTCCCCCCTTCGGGGACGAGGATCTCGGCCAGCGTGCCGGCGTCGTACGCCTCGTGTTCCATGAGGGCCTTGTCGGTCTCGATCTCGACCAGCACGTCGCCCGGGCTCACGGTGTCGCCGGGCTGTTTGAGCCAGGCGGCGACGACCCCCTGCGTCATGGTGTCGGACAGGCGGGGCATGAGGATGTCGATCATGGCGTCTCTTCTGTCGTTCCGTGGGCTCAGCGGCGCCGTGCGACGGCGTCGAGCGTCTCGCGGATGGCGGCGGCCGCGTCGTCGGCCGAGGGCAGGGCCGCGGTCTCCAGGGTCTTCGCGTACGGCAGCGGGACCTCGGCCATGGCGACCCGCCGGACGGGGGCGTCGAGCCAGTCGAACGCCCCGTCGCCGATCGTGGCGGCGACCTCGGCACCGATGCCGTAGGTGAGCCAGTCGTCCTCCAGCACGACCGCGCACCCGGTCTTCCGCACGGACGCGACGATCGACTCCCGGTCCAGCGGGCGGAGGCTGCGCAGGTCGACCACCTCGACGTCGATCCCCTCACCGGCGAGGCGCTCGGCCACCTGGAGGGCCACGGCGGCCATCCGCGAGTACGCGACCACGGTGATGTCGGCGCCCTCCCGGGTGACGGCGGCCCGGCCGATCGGCGCGGGCCCGAGGTCGTCGGGGACCTCGCCGGTGGTGTTGTAGAGGGCGAGGTTCTCCAGCACCAGGACGGGGTCGTCGTCGCGGATCGCCGCCAGCATGAGCGCCTTCGCGTCCGCCGGGCTCGACGGCGCGACCACCTTCATGCCCGGGACGAAGGCGTAGTACAGCTCGATGTTCTGCGAGTGCGTGGCGCCAAGTTGCTGCCCTCCTCCGCCGGGGGTGCGGATCACCAGCGGGACGCGCGCCTGGCCGCCGAACATGCCGTAGACCTTCGCGGCGTGGTTCACGATCTGGTCCAGCGCCAGCAGCGAGAAGTTGATCGTCATGATCTCCACGACCGGCCGCAGCCCCACCATGGCCGCGCCGATCGCCGCCCCGGTGAACCCCTCCTCGGCGATCGGGGTGTCCCGCACCCGCCGCGGACCGAAGGCGTCGAGCATGCCCGCGGTGATCTTGTACGACCCCTCGAACCGGCCGATCTCCTCGCCGATCAGGAACACCCGCTCGTCGCGCAGCATCTCGTCGTGCAGGGCGGCGTGCAGGGCCTGGCGGTAGCTGATCACGCTCATGCCGGCACCCCCGCGGGCGAGGCGCCCACCGGGCGCGGCGGCGCCGGGAACAGCGCCTCGCCCGGCAGGCGCCGGGAGTCGTTCGGCACCGGGGTGGCGTAGGTGTAGTCGAAGAGGGTGGACACGTCCGGGTGCGGGCTGGCGTCGGCGAACGCCGCGGCGGCGGTCACCGCGGCGGTGGCCTCGGCGTCGATCCGCTCGATGAGCTCGTCGGTCAACACGCCCTGGCGGTGCAGCCGTACGGCGTAGGCGGCGATCGGATCGGCCGCGCGCAGCGCCTCGGCCTCCTCGCGGGTGCGGTACCGGGCGGGATCGACCACGGAGTGCCCCTTGAGGCGTCCCGAGACGGTCTCCAGCAGGTACGGCCGCCCCGCCCGGGCGCTGTCCAGCGCGGTGCGGGCGGCCCGGAAGACGGCCACCGGGTCGTTGCCGTCCACGCGGGCGGAGGCCATCCGGTACGACGCCGCCCTCTTGTGCAGCTCGGGCTCGGCGGAGGACTGCTCGACGGTGGTGCCCATGCCCAGCCCGTTGTTGACGACCACGTACACGACGGGCAGCCCCCACAGCGCGGCGATGTTCAGCGACTCGTGGAAGGCGCCGATGTTCGTCGTGCCGTCGCCCATCAGGCAGACCACGGCCTCGGTGCCGCCGCGGTAGTCGACGGCCAGGGCCGCCCCGGTGGCCAGCGGGACCTGGCCGCCGACGATCCCGTAGCCGCCCATGAACCGCGAGGCGACGTCGAACATGTGCATCGACCCGCCCCAGCCCTTCGAGACGCCGTCGGTCCGCCCGTACAGCTCGGCCATGACCCGTTCCGGCGCGATGCCCCGGGCGAGGGCGTAGCCGTGCTCCCGGTAGTTGGTGAAGACGTAGTCCTCCGACCGCGCCGCGGCCATCAGCCCGGCGACGGTGGCCTCCTCGCCGAGGTTCAGGTGGCAGTAGCCGCCGACCTTCGCCTCCGTGTAGGCGCGGGCCGCACGCTCCTCGAACCGTCGGACCAGCACCATCTGCCGGTAGAAGGCGAGCAGTTCCGCGTCCGCGAGCGCTTCTCCGCCCGTACCGGGGCCGGCCTCCGCGTCCGCGGGGGCTTCCCCGCCCGAACCCGCGCGGACCTCCCCCTCCGCCGCGGGCGCCCCGGGCCCGGCCGTCCCCGCGGCCGCCCTGCGGCGTCCGGACCTCCCGCCGCCCTGTGCGCGAGCGCCCCGGTCCGGCGGGTTCCCGGCCGCTGAGGCCCTGGTAGTCGGGGGCATACGAGATCTCCTTCTCACCCTGACGGACCGCGCCCGCCTGCCGGCCGGTCCGGCCGGACCGCGGGGGCCGTCGTTCCGCCCCGCGGGTGCGGGGCGGTCACCTCATTAATGATACGAGCTTCGGTTCATTATAGGATCGGGGCCCGGACGCTGTCGACCACGGAGGGTGCGCGATGACTGCGAGGGACAACGAGGGCGCCGCCGCGCCGCAGACGGCGCGCAAGCGCGGCCGCCCGACCGCGGCCGAGCGCGCCCAGCGCCGGGACGAGATCCTCGACGCCGCGGTCCGCCTGTTCGTGGCCGGCGGGTTCGAGCAGGTCACGCTCGACGACATCGCCGCGCGGGCACACGTGACCAAGCGCACCATCTACGCCTACGTCGGGGACCGGACCGAGATCTTCCTCGCGGCGGTCGAACGGCTCCGGGAGCGCGCCCTCGAACAGCCCGTGCGCGAGGACGGCCTGGTGGACCTCGCGGCGAAGATCGTCTTCGCGCTCCACGGCGACGAGGCCGTCGGCCTGCACCGGCTGATGATCACCGAAGCCCACCGCTTCCCGGACCTCGCCCGCCGCTTCTACGACGACGGGCCGCGCGGCTACGTCGCCGCGCTCGCCGACCGCCTCACCCCGCCCGACCCCGAGACAGCCGAGGCCCTGTTCGCCCTGCTGCTGGGCGAACCGCACCGCCGGCGGCTGCTCGGGCTGGCCCCCGCGCCGACGCGGCAGGCGGCGGCCGCCCACGCCAGGAGCGCGGTCGGGCGGCTGGTCCGCCCCGTACCGCCGGAAGGACCCGCGGCCTGAACCGGCGGGCGCCACGGGGCGGAACCACCATCGGCCGGACGGCGGCGCCGACCGGCCCATTCGCGAAGGAGGCACGGTGTCACTGCTGACGCACATCAGGGATCCCCGGGACCTGGACGGGCTCGACTCCGATCAGCTCACGCAACTCGCCGGCGAGATCAGGGCGTTCCTCATCGACGCGGTCGCGCGGACCGGCGGCCACCTCGGGCCGAACCTGGGGGTGGTGGAGCTGACCATCGCCCTCCACCGGGTGTACGACTCGCCGAACGACAGGATCCTCTTCGACACCGGCCACCAGACCTACGTGCACAAGCTCCTGACCGGCCGTCAGGACTTCCGCCGGCTGCGGGCGCGGGGCGGCCTGTCGGGCTACCCGTCGCGCGCCGAGTCCCCGCACGACGTGATCGAGAACTCGCACGCCTCCACCGTCCTGGGCTGGGCCGACGGCCTGGCCGCGGCCAACCGGCTGCTGGGGAGGGACGACAGCGTGGTCGCGGTCATCGGCGACGGCGCGCTGACCGGCGGCATGGCCTGGGAGGCGCTCAACAACATCGCGGCGGCGAAGGACCGGCCGCTCGTCATCGTCGTCAACGACAACGCGTGGTCCTACGCGCCCACCACCGGCGGCCTCGCCGACCACCTGGCCACCCTGCGCGTCTCGGACGGCTACGAGCGCTTCCTCGCCCGCGGCCGGGACCTGCTGGAGCGGGCACCGGTCGTGGGCAGGCCCCTGTACGAGACGCTGCACGGCGCCAAGAAGGGGCTGAAGGACGTCGTCGCGCCGCAGGGCCTGTTCGAGGACCTCGGCCTGAAGTACACCGGCCCGATCGACGGCCACGACGTGGCGGCCGTCGAGACGGCGCTTCGGCGGGCGAAGCGCTTCGGCGGCCCGGTCATCGTGCACTGCGTCACCGAGAAGGGCTGCGGGTACACCCCCGCCGAGGCGGCGGCGGACCGCTTCCACGGCATCGGCCCGATCGACCCCGACAGCGGCCTGCCGCTCGCGGCGGGCGGCGCGGACTGGACGTCGGTGTTCGGCGAGGAGATGCTGCGGCTGGGACGGGAGCGCGAGGACATCGTCGCCGTCACCGCCTCGATGCAGGACTCCGTCGGGCTGACCGCGTTCGCCGAGGCGTTCCCCGACCGCGTCCACGACGTCGGCATCGCCGAGCAGCACGGCGCGGTCCTCGCCGCGGGCCTGGCCACGGCGGGGCTGCACCCCGTCTTCGCCGTGTACGCGACGTTCCTCAACCGCGCGTTCGACCAGGTCCTGATGGACGTGGCGCTGCACCGCTGCGGGGTGACCTTCGCGCTCGACCGGGCCGGCATCACGGGGACCGACGGCGCCTCGCACCACGGCATGTGGGACCTGTCGCTGTTCCAGGTCGTGCCCGGCCTCCGGATCGCGGCCCCGCGCGACGCCGACCAGGTGCGCGCGCAGTTGCGCGAGGCGGTCCGGGTCGAGGACGCGCCGACGGTGGTGCGGTACTCCAAGGGCGCGGTGGGGCCCGCGGTCGCGGCCGTCGGGCGGATCGGCGGCATGGACGTCCTGCGCCGGCCGGCCGCCGCGGGCCCGGCCGACGTCCTGCTGGTGTCCGTGGGCGCGCTCGCCCCGATGTGCCTGGAGATCGCCGACCTCCTGGACGCGCAGGGCGTGTCGAGCACGGTCGTGGACCCGCGCTGGGTCAAGCCGGTCGACGAGGAGATGGTCCCGCTCGCGGCGCGCCACCGGGTGGTGGTCACCGTCGAGGACAACGTCCGCACCGGCGGCGTGGGCGCGGCCGTCGCCCAGGCGCTGCGGGACGCCGAAGTGGACGTGCCGCTGCGCGACTTCGGCATACCCGAGCGCTTCCTGCCGCACGCCTCCCGAGGGGAGCTGATGGCGGAGATCGGCCTGACGGCGCCCGACATCGCCCGCCGGGTCACCGCGCTGGTGTCCCGACTCGGAGGTGCCGAACGGACTTTCGCGTAAGTGTGCGGAAGGCGGGCACACGGCGTGGTGAATGGAGGTTGATACATCATGGTTCCCCTTCTCGTCGTCCTCGTCCTCGCGCTTCTCCTCTTCGGCGCCGGCTTCGCACTCCACCTTCTGTGGTGGGTCGCCGTCATCGCCCTCGTCGTGTGGCTGCTCGGCTTCGTCATGCGCGGTACGCACTCCAGCGGGCGCCGCGGCCGCTGGTACCGCTGGTAGCGGACGGCCGGCCCCTCGCGTACGGACACCCGTGCGTGTACGGACCGGCCCGCCGCGTACGGACACCACGACACCACCGCGGGCTCCCATCCGGGCCGAAGGAGGGACGATGTCGGACGACCCGTCGCTGAGGGCCGTGGGATGGGCGCGCTCGCTGCCGTTGAGCAGCGCGCCGAAGGCGGCCAGGGACTGGACCCGCTCGCACCTGGCCACGCTGGGATGGCTCGGGAGCGACCCCGACACCGCCGACGCGGTCCTGTTGACCGTCTCCGAACTGGTCACCAACGCCCACCGCCACGCCCGCAGCGCCGCGCAACTGGTGCTGACCTGGGACCACGAGTGCCTGCACGTCACCGTGCACGACGACTCCCCGCACCTGCCCGAACCACGCCCCGCCTCCGAGGACGCCCTCGGTGGGCGGGGCATGTTCCTCGTCGACGCGCTGGCCGACACCTGGGACACCCGCCCCTGCCCCCGGGGCAAGGACGTCACCGCCTGTTTCAGGCCGCACCCCCACGTGCCCGGCCCGCGCTCCCGCCCCTGAGCGGCCGGAGCCGATCCGCCCGGCAGGGCACCGCCCGGCACAGAGCCTCCCGGCATGGAGCCGCGCGCCCTGGCACCGCCCGGGGTCGAGCCGCGCCATAGAGCGCGCCGCAGAGCCACCCGCCGTACGGCCACCCGCCGTACGGCCGGACGCCGTACGGCCGGACGCCGTCGGACCGATCGCGGCTGACGCGCCTGCGGCGCCGGCCGCGAGCATCGCCCGGACCACCGCCCCCCGCGCCCCTCCCTCCTCCCGCGTGTCCCGCCGCACCTGCGGCAACACGCGGCCGTCCGCCGCCAGGTCGAGGGGCCCGCGGGTCTTGTCACCTGCCCGCCGGGCTCCTAGGGTCGCCTCGTGTGTTCGTCATACGCGCATTGGTTCATCAGGCGAACACCTACGTGAGGCCGGGCGACGCCCCGACGGACAGAGAGGTCCGCACGATGAGCAAGAAGAGAACAGTCCTGCTGGCGGCCGCGACGGCGGCCGCGTGCTGCGCCGTGCTCGGCGCGGCCCCGGCGCAGGCCGCGCCCGCGAAGGGCCGGGTGCTGCGGGTCACCAGTACCGAGGACACCGGGCGGCCCGGGACCCTGCGCTGGGCGCTGGAGCAGAGCAACGCCGCCGACGGCACCGACCGGATCGAGATCGGGAAGCCGGCCGGCATCATCCGGATCACCTCGCCGCTGCCCGTCATCACCCACGCGGTGACGATCACCGGCGCGGGCACCGACCGGGCCGGGCACCCGGTGGTCGGCATCGACGGCTCGTCCTTCATCGACACCTCGACGATGGACTCCTGCCCGGGGTGGACGTCCGGCAGCGGGCCCAACGTCCGGTCGATCCATGCGCCGGGCCTCGCCGTCGAGGACAGCGGGAACGTGACGATCTCCGGGCTGACCGTGCGGAACTTCTGCATCGGCCTGCTCGCGCTGCGCAGCCACGACGACACCTTCGCCGGGAACTACCTCGCGAACAACGTCGGCGCCGCGGGCATCGAGGTCACCGGCGACGACGGCGCGGGCAACTCCACCACGGGCCTGAGCGTGCGCAACACCGTCGCGCACAACACCTTCGTCAACAACGGCGACGGCATGGAGTACACCCGCGGCACCTCCGACGGCACCATCACCGACAACGTCTTCGAGGCCCCGCGCGACGCGCCCGGCGGGTTCCTGCCCTCGCAGGACATCGAGTTTGCCGGCGACGGGGACAACGGCAACCTGATCGCGGGGAACACGTTCCTCGGCGGCTTCTCCGACGGCCTGCAACTGTCCGGCGACAGCGACGTCGTCAGGGACAACCTCTTCGCGCACCAGGCCGAGGCGATCCAGGCCGGCGGCACGCACCAGCTGATCGAGGACAACACCCTCACCGGCAACCACGAGGGCATCGTCGTCAGCGGCGCGTCGACCACACTCACCCGGAACGAGATCTCCGGCGACGGCGCCCCGGTCTCCGCCTGCAACGCCGGCGGGATCTGCGCCACCGACCCCGCCTACCCCACCGACGTCCTCGGCATCGACCGCGGTGCCGGCGGGGTCACCCCCGACGACGCCGGCGACACCGACGGCATCCAGAACTTCCCCGTCATCACCACCGCGACCAGCCGGAACACGACCTCCGTCACCGCGACCCTGGCCTCCCGGCCGTCCACCCGCTACCGCATCGAGTTCTACGCCGACCGCAAGGCCAACCCCTCCGGGTACGGCGACGGGCGGACCTACCTGACCTCCGCGGTGGTCACCACCGATGGCAAGGGCAACGCGAAGCTCGCGCTGCCCACCTCGGCGGTGCGGCACATCACCGCCGACGGCGGACGGGTCACCGCGACCGCCACCGACCTGACGACCGGCAGCACCTCCGAGTTCAGCGCCTCCGTGGCCGTGCGCTGACCGGGCCCGACCGGTGCTGACCGGTCCCGACCGGCACTGACCCCTCCACGACCTCGAAAGAAGCAGGTCCTCCCATGTCCTCACCGCTTCCGGCGCCCGGTGCCGCCGCCGAACGACCCTCCTCCGCCGCGCGCGCGACCACCCTCGACACGGCCACGATCGTGGCGGTCGGCTTCGCCGTCTGCCTGGCCCAGATCGGGCTGGCGGTGCCGGCCACCCTCAACGGCACCTTCCAGACGGTCCTGCACCCCACCGGCGCCTCCCAGCTCGACTGGATATCCGACTGCACCCTGCTGCCCATCGCGGCCCTCGAACTCACCTTCGGCGTGCTGGGCGACCTCTTCGGCCGCAAGAAGCTGCTGGTGGCCGGCGCCGCCCTGCTGTTCGTCGGCGAGCTGGTCTCGGGTACCGCGTCCGGCGTCGCGCAGATGTACGTCGGCCAGTTCGTGGCGGGCCTCGGCTCCGCGACCCTGTTCCCGACCACCCTGGCGATCATCGCCTCCGGCAGCCGCACCCACGCCCAGCGCGCCCGCATGATCGCGTTGTGGGCCGCGCTGCTGTCCACCGGCAACTTCGTCGCCCCGCTCCTCGGCGGACTGACGGCCACCTACACCAGTTGGCGCTGGGCGTTCTTCGTCATCATGGTCCTCGCCGCCGCCGACGCCGCGTTCAGCTGGTTCTTCGCCGCGGACTCCCGCTCGCCCGAGGGCCGCTCGCTCGACGTCGGCGGCCAGTGCGCGATCGGCCTGGCGCTGTTCGCGCTGCTCTACGCCGTCATCGAGGGGCCGACCGCCGGCTGGGGCAGCGGCACCATCGTCGGCTCCTTCGCCGTCGCGGCCGTCCTGCTCGTCGCGTTCGTCGTCATCGAGCTGAAGGTGTCCAACCCCCTGCTGCGGATGGACCTGTTCCGCAACAGAGCCTTCGCGCTGGCCTCCGCGGTGACCGTGGTCGGCATGTTCTCCTTCCTCGGCACCGCCTACGCCATCAGCATCCGGATGGAGGTCATCCAGCACCAGAGCGCCATGCGCACCGCGTTCGCGTTCATCCTGCTCAGCGGCCTGACGATCTTCCTGCTGCCGCTGACGTCCTTCCTCATGGCCCGGCTCCAGCCGCGCTGGGTGCTCGGCGGCGGCTTCCTGCTGATGGGGGTCGGACAGCTCCTGGCCGCGAACCTGCCGATCTCCGACGCGTCGCTGCCCTCGCTGATCGTGCCGATGGGCCTGGTCGGGGTCGGCTTCTCCTTCGCCGTCTCGTCGGTGACCGCGACGGTGGTCAACACGGTGCCGCCGAAGCTGTCCGGGATGGCCGCGGCGGCCACCAGCATGGTCCGCGACTTCGGCTTCGCCATGGGCCCCGCCCTGATCGGCGCCGTCGCGCTGAGCAAGGCGGGCACCAGTTTCCACCACGCACTGGCCGGCTCCACCCTGCCCGCCGGCGTCACCGGGCCCGCCGCGGGAGCCGGACCCGTCGCGACCAACTCCGTTCCGCCGGACGTCCCCTTCAGCAAGGCCGCACCCCTGGCCGTGGACGCCCTGCACCACGGCTACTCGATCGGGTTCGCGGTCTGCGGGATCGCCGCGCTGGCCTGTGCCGCGGTCACGGTCGCCCTGCTCGGCGGGCGCCACGAACAGCAGGAGGAGATCGCCATGGTGGAGTCCGCGCTCCCCGCGTGACATCGGCGGCCCGGTCCCGCTCGCCCGCCACCCGGGGCCGTGCGGGGCGGGGCCGCCGACCCGCACCGGCTCGCCGCTCGGCACCGGCCCGCCGACCGGCGGCGGGGCGCCGTCAGGCGGGCCGGCCGCCGGTCAGCCGCAGTTCCGCCTCGATGTGCTCGACGGTGGAGCGCAGCGCGTCCAGGCACTCCTGGTCGCTCGCGTCCGGGCCGACCTGGGAGCAGTTGAGGTTCGCGGCGGCGACGACCTGCCCGTCGCGGTCGCGCACGGGGACGGCCAGGAACCGCAGTCCCTCGGCGAGTTCCTGCTCGACCAGGGCCCAGCCGTCCTGCCGGACGCGGACGAGTTCCGCCTCGACCAGCTCGCGGGTGGTGAGGGTCTTGGGGGTGAGCGCCGGCATGGCGTCGGGCAGCGGCAGCGGACCGCCGACCGGGAGGGCGGCCAGCAGCACGCGGCCGGCCGCGGTCGCGTGGGCGGGACTGCGGGAGCCGACGCTGTGGTTGTCCCGGATGATCCGGTTGCTCGGCACCCGCACGACGTTGACGACGTGCCCGCCGTCGAGCAGGCACAGCGAGGCGGTCCGGTTGAGCCGTGCCACCAGCTCCTTGAGGTGCGGCGCGGCGATCTGGGCCAGGGACAGCCCGGACAGGTAGGCGTAGCCGAGTTCCAGCACCTTGGGGGTCAGCTCGAAGGTGTTGCCCTCGGCCCGCAGGTAGCCGAGGTCGGTGAGGGTCAGGACGAACCGCCTGGCGGTGGCCCGGGTCATGGCGCAGCGCCGGGCCACGTCGCTGAGGGTGAGCCGCGGATGCCGGTCGTCGAAGGCCCGGACGACGGCGAGTCCCCGTGCCAGGGACTGCACGAAGTAGTCGCCCCGCTCGGCCATCACCGCACTCCCGTCGCCCGCCGGGAGCCCCCGGTGGGCGCACCCGCCCGGCCAGTGTACTGTCCGGCCGCTCCCGTCCCGGCCGTCCCTGACCTGCGGACATCCTGCGGATGACGGCAGGCCGGGAGGCCGGGCGGGGCGTGGCCGGCTCAGGCGCGCTGCTCGGCCGCCGTCCAGCCGCCGGCGGTGGCGAAGGAGCGGTACGCGGCGAGGGCGTCGGCGAGGGTGGCGCGCATCTGGGCGGGGGTGAGGGTGAAGCCCGGGCTGTCGGCCCAGAACGTGGAGTTGAGGTTCACGCCCTGGTGGACGTACTCGGTCAGCACCTCGACCGGGCCGCGGAAGCCCGCCTGGCGCAGCAGGGTGAACAGCGCCGCGAAGTCGACCAGGCCGGTGCCGGGGAAGGCGCCGCTCTCGGACGCGCCGCCGGCGGCACCGCGGACCAGGGTCATGTCCGCCAGCGCCACGCCGAGGACCTGCGGGGCCGCCGCCTGGAGGTTGAACTTCCAGGCGCTGACCGCTCCTTCGGCGAACATGTGCTCGGTCGCGTAGTTGATGCCGAGGGAGTGGGGGGAGTACGGGGCGAGCAGGTCCACCAGGTCCCAGAGGGCGGAGCCCACCGCCCCGCCGGAGAAGGGGTGGTAGATGCCGACGAGGTGGTGCCGGTCGGCCAGGGCCGCCACCGCCGCGACCTCGGCGCGCACCGAGGCGATCCGCCGGCGGACCGCGGCGGTGCCGAAGGCCGGCGCGCCCGGGGGATAGGCCAGGGAGCTCCAGCGGAACAGCCGGACACCGGACCCCGCCGCGGCCGCCAGCACCTGTTCGGCGTAGGGGCCGGCCGCGGTGGCGATGTCGGTGGTGATCTGGTCGCACTCCACGCCGGCGCCGCGGATGCCGGCGAGCATCGGGGCGAGGGCGGTGCCGACCTGGGCCGGCTCGACGTGCCCGCCCGAGCGGACGGTCAGGTCGACCGCCGCGAAGCCCAGGCCGGCGGCGGTCTCGCCGATGAGCGCCCCGGTGTCCTTCGGGTGGGACCAGGCGTGGGCCTGGGTGGTCAGCCATTGCAGGTGCCGGGAGAAGACGGTCCAGGTCAGCCGGGGTGCGGCTGCCCCGTGCGCGGCGGGCGCGGACGGGGCGGACAGGGTGGGAGGGGCGGACGGCGCGGACGGGGCGGCGGCGTGCGCGGTGCCGGTGGCCGTCAGGGCCCCGACGGTGCCCGCGGAGGTGGCCGCCGCGGTCCGGAGGAATCTTCTGCGGTCCATGGGTGTCGCTTTCTGCGGGTCGGTGCGTGCGGGGGACATGCGGGAGGCCGGTGCCGGGCTCCGCCGGCGGGGCGGGGCCCGGCACCGGCCGGGCGGCTACCGGGCGCGGCGGGTCAGTCGTCCGCGACGGTGATGGTGCCGGTGCTCTGCGGGTGGGCCGGGTCGTGGTAGTAGTACGTGCCCGGTTCGGTGAGCTTCACGGTGGCGGACTGCCCCGGCCGGAGCAGGCCGGTGGAGAAGTCCCGCGGGTCGAAGAACGCCTGGGCGCCGTGTTCCTCCTTGTTGCCCGCCGGGTTGGTGAAGGTGACCTTCGTGCCGGGGGGGACGACCAGGTTGGCGGGGGACTCGGCGGTCATGCCGTACAGGTCCTCGGTGGTGCCGGGCTGTCCGGTGGCGGCCTGCCAGTCACGGCCCAGGGTGACGGTGTCGTGCTCGGTGGCGCCGTAGACCTTGGCGCCCGGGACGGTGATCCGGGTCGGGACCTGCGGAGAGGCGCCCTCCTTCACGGTGCCGCCGAGCTTGAACGTCCACAGGTTCGCGCCGACCGGTGAGGTGGTGCCGATGGTGTCGCCGCCGGCGAACACCGACATGTACTGGGTGCCGTCCACGGAGTAGGTCGTCGCGGTGGTGTTGATGCCCGCGCCGGTCTGGAAGCTCCACAGCTTCTGTCCGGTCCTGACGTCGCGGATGACGAACTGGCCGTCGGTCTGCCCCTGGAGCAGCAGGCCGCCGGCGGTGGTGACGATGCCCTCGCCCTCGGAGGCCGGCTGGTCGGTGTCGATCTTCCAGGCGACCGTGTTGGTCCGCGGGTCGAGGGCGACCAGGCGGCCGGAGGTCTTCTCGCCCTCGGGGCGGAAGATGTCGGACATGTCGCTGCCGTTGGTGTGGGCGGAGTTCACCAGCGACGCCCCGATGTACAGCAGGCCGGTCTGCGGGTCGAAGGAGTCCGCGCCCCAGTTGGCCGCGCCGCCGGTCCCCGGTGAGCTGAGCACCGGCGCGGCGTCGAACGGGGTGAAGATGCAGCCGCTCTGGTAGCCGGGGACCGCCTCGCTGGCCGTGCCCGCCGTCGGGCACAGCGGCACGTAGGGCTGGCCCACGGGGAACGGCTGGGTGGCCGCGGTCTTCTGGGCCGGGTCCTGCGGGACCGGGACCTCGTCCACGCCCAGGATCGGCTTGCCGGTCAGCCGGTTGAGCACGAACATTGTGCCGGACTTGCTGCCGTAGAAGACGGCCGGCTGCTCCTTGCCGCTGACGTGGATGTTCGCCAGCACGGGGGCCATGACGTTGTCGTAGTCCCAGATGTCGTGGTGGACCGACTGGTAGTGCCAGGCGACCTTGCCCGTCGCGATGTCGACGGCGACGAGCGAGTCGGAGAAGTCGTCGTCGCCGGCCCGGGTGGAGCCGTCCGAGCGGGACTCGGGATCGCCGAAGGTCCAGTAGACCAGGCCCGCGTCCGGATCGACCGCCGGGTGCATCCAGGCGTCCGAGCCGCCGACCGCCCACGAGTTCCCGGCCCAGGTGTCGTTGCCCGGCTGGCCGGGGCCGGGGGTGGTGTCCAGCGACCAGATCACCGCGCCGGTACGGGCGTTCAGCTCGAACACCGTGGCCCGGCCGCCCGAGCCGCCGCCGTTGGAGGTGCCGACGAACAGCTTGCCGTCGTAGAAGTCCATCGCCTCCGGCAGGCCGTAGTCGCCGTTGCCGAGCTGGACGTTCCACACGGCCTTGCCGGTGGCCGGGTCGATCGCGGTGACGTGCTCCTGGCCGAAGCTGGAGAAGACCAGGCCGTCGCCGACCGTCGCGCCGCGCAGCGAGTTCGGGTACTGGGCCGGGTAGCCGGACTTGTACTCCCACTTGACCGTGCCCGTGGTGGCGTCCAGGGCGTACAGGTCCTGCTGGGTGGTCTGCACGTACATCACGCCGTCGGAGACGATCGGCGTGCTCTCCTGGGCGGCCGGGGTGTTGCCCTGCTCCAACTGCGTCTCCCACGCGCCGCCCAGCCGGTTGACGGTCCCGGTGTTGATCTGGGTGAGCGAGGAGTAGTCGGTGTTGCCGAGGTTCCCGCCCAGCTTCGGGTAGTCGGTACCGGTCGGCGTGCCCCAGGACGCGGCCTGGTCGGGCTCGGGCACCGATGTGCCGGGTGTGGAGTCCGCTTCCTTCGCGTACCGGCCCAGCAGCGCGTGGTACTCGGCCAGCGAGTCCTTCGGCGCTCCGGACGCGCCCGCCGTGCCGCCTGCGACGGCGGCCAGCGCGGTCACGGCCACGAGGGCCGGACGCCATCGTCGGTTCAGGAATCTCAAGAGCCAGTCCTTTCGCAAAGCCTCCGCGGCCGGCCCGCCGCCCCTCGGCGGCGGCCGGCCCGACGCATACGTCGTTCGCCCAGTGAACTTGTGAGCGTATGACGAACACGTTGCAGGACCCTAGGCACTCCGGCGGAGCCGCCACAAGACCCGCGCGCCGGGTTCTTGCCGCGGCGGCGCTCCGCCCGCCGGGTGCGGGAGCCGGGCGGCGGGCGCGCGGTGGCCTCGCGGTCGGGCGCTCGACGGGCCCGCGGGCGGCGGGAGTCGGTCGGCGCCCGGGCGTGGACTCGCGGTGGGCGCGGAGCGCACCATTGACAGCGCGTGAGGGTCGGGGCGAAACTCGCCGAAGCCGGGTGAACCTTAGTTCACTCCGCGAACACGCAAGCGTCGTCGCGCCCCCGCCGGAGCGCAGATCGGACGGACTGATGGACAAGGTGGTCCTGTCGGCCGACGAGGCCGTCGCCGACATCGGCGACGGGTCGTCCCTCGCCGTCGGCGGCTTCGGGCTCAGCGGCATACCCGACGTGCTGATCGGCGCCCTCCTGCGGCGCGGGGCCGGGCGGTTGTCGGTGGTCTCGAACAACTGCGGGGTCGACGGCGGAGGTCTGGGGCTGCTCCTCGCGGCACGCCGGATCGCCCGGGTCACCGCCTCCTACGTCGGCGACAACAAGGAGTTCGCCCGCCAGTACCTGGCCGGGGAACTGGAACTGGAGCTGACCCCGCAGGGCACGCTGGCCGAGCGGCTGCGCGCGGGCGGCGCCGGGATCGCCGCGTTCTTCACCCCCGCCGGGGTCGGCACCCTGGTCGCCGAGGGGGGCCTGCCCTGGCGCCACCACCCGGACGGCAGCGTGGCGGTGGCCTCGCCGCCCAAGGAGGTCCGCGAGTACGACGGACGCGCGTACGTCCTGGAGCGCGCCGTCACCACCGACTTCGCCCTGGTGCGGGCCGCGCGCGGAGACCGCCACGGCAACCTGGTCTTCCACCGGGCCGCCCGGAACTTCAACCCCCTCGCCGCCACGGCCGGAAGGGTCACCGTCGCCGAGGTCGAGGAACTGGTCGAGCCCGGCGCGATCGACCCCGACGAGGTCCACCTGCCCGGGATCTTCGTGCAGCGGGTCCTCCCGCTCACCGCGCGGCAGGCCGCCGACAAGGGCATCGAGAAGCGCACGGTCACCCCGCGCGCCGCGACCGAGAGGAGCCGGTGACCCGTGCCCTGGACCCGCGAGGAGACGGCGGCGCGCGCCGCCCGCGAACTGGCCGACGGCTCCTACGTCAACCTGGGCATCGGCCTGCCCACCCTCATCCCCAACCACCTGCCGCCCGGCGTGGACGTGGTGGTCCAGTCCGAGAACGGGCTGCTGGGCGTCGGTCCCTACCCGTTCGAGGACGAGGTCGACCCCGACCTGGTCAACGCCGGCAAGGAGACCGTCACGCTGCGGCCCGGTGCCGCCTCCTTCGACTCCGCGGCCTCCTTCGCGATGATCCGCGGCGGCCACGTCGACGTCGCCGTGCTCGGCGCCATGCAGGTCTCGCAACGCGGCGACCTGGCGAACTGGATGATCCCCGGGAAGATGGTCAAGGGCATGGGCGGCGCGATGGACCTGGTGCACGGCGCCCGCCGGGTCCTGGTGGTCATGGAGCACTGCGCCCGGGACGGCAGCCCGAAGATCGTGGAGAGCTGCACGCTGCCGCTGACCGGGCGCGGCTGCGTCGACCGGGTCATCACGGACCTGGGCGTGCTCGACGTCACCCCCGGCGGCCTCCGCCTGGCCGAACTGGCGCCGGGCGTGACGGCCCGGGAACTGCGCGCGCGCACCGGCGCCGCCGTCCTCGACGCGGAGCAGGACGGGCCCGCCGATCCGGCCGAGTTCGCCGATCCGGACGAGGGGGCCGGGCCCACCGCGCGCCCCGGGCCCACCCCGCGCTCCGGGGGCGCCCCCACCCCGCCGTCCCCCGGCACCGCACCCCGGAGGACCGGCCGGTGACCGCCGGCACCGTCCACGGGACCCGCGCCGCCGGCGCCGTACGCCCCGCCGCCCACCGGCCGCCGGGCGGTCCCGGCACCGGCCCGGGCACACCGTGCACCGGCCCGGGCCGGGCACCCGCCCCCGTGAAGGAGCGCTGAGGACCCATGACACCGCGACAGCCCCTCCCCGACCAGAAGAGCATCGACGCGCGGATCGCCGCGCTCGCCGGCAGCGGGGCCGGCCGCGCGCACCCGTCGCGCTCCTACGACCCCTACCGCAGCACCGCGCTGCGCCACCCCCGGCAGCGGCTCGTCGTGGTGAAGGACCCCGAGGCCGTCGAGCGGACCGGGCCCGTCTTCGGCACCACCGATGTCACGGCCCTCGACGGCGACCTCACCCGCCAGCACACCGGCGAGCCCATCGGCGAGCGCATCACCGTCAGCGGCGTCGTGCGCGACCGCGCAGGCCGGCCGGTGCGGGGCCAGTTGGTGGAGGTCTGGCAGGCCAACGCCGCCGGCCGCTACGCCCATCAGCGCGAGCAGCACCCCGCCCCGCTCGACCCGAACTTCACCGGGGCCGGCCGCTGCCTCACCGACGACGAGGGCCGCTACCGCTTCACCACCGTCAAGCCGGGCCCCTACCCCTGGGGCAACCACCGCAACGCCTGGCGGCCCGCGCACATCCACTTCTCGCTCTTCGGCACCGCCTTCACCCAGCGCCTGGTCACGCAGATGTACTTCCCCGGCGATCCGCTGTTCCCCTACGACCCCATCATGCAGTCGGTGACCGACGCCGCCGCCCGCGAACGGCTCGTCGCCGCCTACGTCCACGACCTGTCCGAGCCGGAGTTCTCCCTCGGCTTCCGATGGGACATCGTGCTGGACGGCCCGGCCGCCACCTGGACCGAGAACGCCGACGACACCTCGCACGCCGAGCACGCCGAGCACGGGGAGAGCCGTTGACCACCGCCGACCGCCGCACCGCCGCCGTTCCCACCCCCGCCACCGACGCCGTTCCCGCGGCCGACACGGGCCCCGCCCCCGCGGCCGGGCCGACGCCCTCCCAGACCGTGGGCCCGTTCTTCGGCCACGCGCTGCCCTTCGCGGGCGGCGGTGACATCGCCCCCCGCGCAGCCGCGGACACCGTCACCCTGCACGGCCGGGTCCTGGACGGCGACGGCGCGCCGATCCCGGACGCCCTGCTGGAGTTCTGGCAGGCCGGCCCGGACGGGCGGCCCCCCGCCGCGCCCGGTTCCATGCGCCGCGACCACTCCACCGGCCGCGACGCGGGCCGCGACGGCGTCACCTTCACCGGGTGGGGCCGCGTCCCCACCGACGCCGACGGCCACTACGCGGTGCGCACCCTGCGCCCGCCGGCCGGCGCCCCGTACCTCGGCGTGCTGCTCCTCGCCCGCGGCCTGCTGCACCACCTCCACACCCGCGCCTACCTGCCCGAGGCCCCGCACGACGCCCTGCTGGCCTCCCTGCCGCCGGCCCGGCGGGCCACCCTGGTCGCGCGCCACGAGGACGGCGGCGTGTACCGCTTCGACATCCGCATCCAGGGCGACGACGCGCAGGAGACGGTCTTCCTTGAGTTCCGCTGACCACGACCACCGGGGCGCCGACCTGGGGCTGCTGGCCCCCGCGTGGGCCGGCACCCCCGCGGAGGAGGCCACCGGCGACGCGGCGTTCCTCCAGGCGATGCTCGACGCCGAGACCGCCCTCAGCCGCGCCCTCGGCGCCCCCGAGGAGGTCTCCGCCCGCCTGCGCGGCGCCGCCCGGGCCGGCCGCTTCGACGTCCGCGACCTGGCCCTGCGGGCCCGGGCGGGCGGCAACCCCGTCATCCCGCTCGTCGCCGACCTGCGCGCCGGGCTCGACGACGAGGCGGCCGGCTGGGTGCACCGCGGCGCCACCAGCCAGGACATCCTCGACACCACCGTGATGCTGGTGGCCTCCCGTACCCGGCCGCTGATCCTGGCCGACCTCGACGCCGCCGCCGACCACCTGGCCGTCCTCGCGGCCGCGCACCGGGACACGGCGATGCCCGGCCGCACCCTCACCCAGCACGCCGTGCCCACCACCTTCGGCCTCAAGGCCGCCGGCTGGCGCTCCCTGGTCCTCGACGCGCGCGACCGTCTCGCCGCCCTGCGGCTGCCCGCCCAACTCGGCGGCGCCGCCGGCACCCTGGCCGCGCTCGGCGCCGACCCCGACCTGCCCGCCCGCTACGCGCGCGCGGTCGGCCTGGACGCCCCGGACCTGCCCTGGCACGTGCTGCGCACCCCGGTCGCCGACCTCGGCGGCGCGCTCGCGCTGACCGGCGGCGCGCTGGCCAAGATCGCCGCCGACGTCCTGCTGCTGGCCCGCACCGAGACCGCCGAACTCAGCGAGGGCCGCGGCGGCGCCTCCAGCGCCATGCCCCACAAGTCCAACCCGGTCCACGCCACCCTCGCCGCGGCTGCCGCCCGTCCGCTGCCCGCCCTCGCCGCCACGCTCTTCGCCTCCATGGCCGCCGAGGACGAACGCCCCGCCGGGGCCTGGCACGCCGAGTGGCAGGCCCTGCGCGAGGCCCTGCGGCTGGCGGGCGGCGCGGGCCACCACACCGCCGCCGCGACCGCCGGACTCCAGGTCCACGCCGACCGCATGCGCGCCGACCTCGACCTCACCGCCGGCCTGATCAGCTCCGAGCGCCTGCTCGCCGCACTCGCGCCGCGCCTCGGTGCCGGGCCCGCCCGCGACCTGCTCGCGACCGCCGCCCGGCACGCGGGCGGGACCGGGCTCCCCCTCGCGGACGTCCTGGCCGGCCGTCCCGAGCTGAACGGCGTGCTCACCGCCGACGCGCTGCGCGAACTCCTCGACCCCACCGGGTACCTGGGCGCCGCCCCCGCGCTCACGGACCGCGCCCTGCGCCGTACCGGCCGGACCTCCCGGACCCCTCGGACAAGGACGCCATGACCTCCCTCCCGCACCACGTCACCGACGGCCGCGCCGACGCGCCCGCGCTCCTGCTCGGCCCCTCGCTCGGCACCTCGCTCCACCTGTGGGACGCCCAGGTCCCCGCCCTCGCCCGCGGCCACCGCGTCGTGCGCTACGACCTGCCCGGGCACGGCGGCTCGCCGTCCGCCCTGCTCACCGGGATCACCGGGCCGCCGACGGTGGCCGCGCTGGCCGGCCTCGTCCTGGACCTGGCCGACAGCCTGGGCATCGGCCGCTTCGCCTACGCCGGGGACTCCTTGGGCGGCGCCGTCGGCACCTGGCTCGCGCTCCACCACCCCGACCGGCTGACGTCCCTCGCGCTCGTGTGCACCGCCGCCCGCTTCGGCGACCCGCAAGGCTGGCACGACCGGGCCGCCCAGGTGCGCGCGCACGGCCTCGGCGCACTGGCCGACTCCGCCCCCGAGCGCTGGTTCACCCCCGCCTTCCGCACCAGCGGCACCGCCCGCGCCCTCATCGACGACCACCGGCACACCGACCCCGCCGGGTACGCCGCCTGCTGCGAGGCCCTCGCCGCGTTCGACGTCCGCGACCAACTGCACCGCGTCACCGCGCCCGTCCTCGTGATCGCCGGCCGGCAGGACCGGGCCACCCCGCCCGAGGACGCCCGCCTGCTCGCCGACTCCATCGCCGGGTCCACCCTGCTGGAACTCGACGCCGCGGCCCACTTGGCCCCCGCAGAGCAGCCCCAACGCGTGCTGCACGCACTCCTCGACCACCTCGGCGCCGAAAGCCGCCCCGCCGCAGGCCACGCGGCCACCACCCACGCCGCCGGCGCCGCGGTCCGCCGCGCCGTCCTCGGCGACGCGCACGTCGAACGGGCGGGCGCCGCGACCACCGCCTTCACCGCGCCCTTCCAGGACCTCATCACCCGTTACGCCTGGGGCGAGATCTGGACCCGGCCCGGACTCGACCGCCGCACCCGAAGCTGCATGACGCTCACCGCCCTCGTGGCCCTCGGCCACCACGACGAGCTGGCCATGCACGTGCGGGCCGCCCGCACCAACGGGCTCACCGACGAGGAGATCCAGGAGGTCCTGCTCCAGTCCGCGATCTACTGCGGCGTCCCCGCCGCCAACACCGCCTTCGCCATCGCCGCCCGGGTGCTGGCCGACCTCGACGCCTAGCGGAATCCCACCGGGGCGCGGTGGTACGTGGGCGGGGCGCGGGTTCGTCCGACGTCCGCGCCTCACGTCCGCGGTGGCGCCTGCCGGCTCCGCGGTGAGCGGTGGACCGGAGCGCGGTCCCAGCGGTGCCACGCGGTGCCACGCGGTGGGGGACCGCGGCGGGTCGGCCGCGCCCGCCGTCGTCCGCGGCCGGCCGAACGCCGACAGCAACACGACGGTCGGCAGCGCCTGGGCCCGTCCGGCGGATCCTGCCGGGCTCACGGCGCCCGGCACCGCACCTCCCTGAGTTCTCGGATCATCCACGCACGACGCGGTACGAGGGTGCTTCTCCGCCTTGTGATGCACGGCGCCGGACGCCGCGAGCCCGACCGGCACGATCCGCCGGACAGGCCCTGGTTCCTCCGCGTCCGCCGATCCGCGCTCCACCCGCACAGCCCCGCCCGCCGACTGCTCCACAGCACACCTCCCGGCTCTCCCGCCACGGTGCGGCCCGCCGCCGTAGGGCGGTTGGGGTCCGGCTCGACCGCCGGTGGGCCCGCGGGGCCTCCAACGGGACGCGAGCGCAGGTCCAGCGTTCCTCCCCGGCGGGTGAGGAGTGTGGAGCGGGCCGCACGGCGACAGCTTGCACGGCCGGCCGGCTTCCCCTCCGTGACAAGGAGAACGCGACCATGCCAACGGGCCTTCTGAGGCACGATCCACTGCCGGGCGGAGCGTCTTGGTGAGCGGCCGGGGTACGCGGGTGTGCCTCGTCGGGGCCGGACCGCGCGGGCTCTCCGTGCTGGAGCGGCTGTGCGCGCAGGAGCGGAAGTCCCCGCGATGGGACCGGCTGACCGTGCACGTCGTCGATCCGGAGCCGGCCGGCGCGGGCCGGGTGTGGCGGCCGTCGCAGTCGCCCCACCTGCTGATGAACACCGTCGCCTCGCAGGTCACCGTGTACACGGACGAGAGCGTCCGGATCCGCGGGCCGCTGGAGGAGGGGCCGAGCCTCCACACCTGGGCCCGGGCGCTCGGCCTGGGCACCCTCGCACCGGGACCGGCGACCCCGACCGCGCCGCGGGTCCTGGCCGAGGCCCGCGCGCTCGGCCCGGACACCTACCCCACCCGCTCGCTGTACGGCCACTACCTGACCTGGGCCTTCCACCAGGTCGTGGCCAACGCCCCGGCCCACGTGGAGGTCAGGACCCACCGGGCGCGCGCGGTGGCCCTGGAGGACGAGGCGCCCGCACCGTACGGCCCGGACACCGCTCCGCCGCAGCGCGTGCTGCTGGAGGACGGCACCCGGCTGACGGGCCTGTCCGCCGTGGTGCTCGCGCAGGGCCACGTGGCCGGCCACCCGGACGTACCCGGGCGCGCGACGGCGGACTTCGCCGCGCGCCACGGCCTGCTGTACATCGCCCCCGGCAACCCCGCGGACGTGGACCTGTCCCGCGTCCCTCCGGGCGAGCCGGTCCTGCTGCGCGGGCTGGGCCTCAACTTCTTCGACTACATGTCGCTGTTCACCCACGGCAGGGGCGGCAGGTTCGAGCGCGCCGGCGGCCGGCTCGTCTACCACCCCTCGGGCCGGGAGCCGAAGATGTACGCCGGCTCCCGGCGCGGCGTCCCGTACCACTCGCGCGGTGAGAACGAGAAGGGCGCCCACGGCCGGCACACCCCGCGGCTGCTGACCGCCGAGCACGTCGCGGAACTGCGCGCACCGGGCGCGGAGCCGCTGCGCTTCGGCACCGATCTGTGGCCGCTGATCTCCAAGGAGGTGCGCGGCGTCTACTACGAGACGCTGCTGACCGCGCGGGGGGACCGGGCCGGCGCGGAGCGGTTCACCCCGGGCTTCCTGCGGGCCGCGACGGAGCAGGCGGAGGACGCCGTGCTCGACGCCGCCGGGATCGGCCCCGCGGAACGCTGGGACTGGGACGTCGTCACCCGCCCGTACGGTTCCCGGGTCTTCGCCGGCCCGGAGGAGTTCCGCGGCTGGGTGCGCGAGCACCTCGTACGGGACGTGCGGGAGGCGCACCGCGGCAATGTGCGCGGGCCGCTCAAGGCCGCGCTGGACGTGCTGCGGGACCTGCGCAACGAGATCCGGCTCGCGGTCGACCACGGCGGGCTGGACGGGGCCTCGTACCGCGACGAGTTGGACGCGTGGTACACGCCGCTGAACGCCTACCTGTCCATCGGCCCGCCCGCCCGCAGGGTGGAGGAGATGATCGCGCTGCTGGACGCCGGGGTGCTCGAACTGACCGGCCCCGGCATGCGGATCGCCCCCGACGCCGGGGGCGGCACGCGGGGCGCGGGCTTCGTCGCCACGTCGAGCGCGGTGCCCGGGGTCCGGGTCCGGGCCGGCGTGCTGATCGAGGCGCGGCTGTGCGCGGTGGACCTGCGCCGCACCGCCGACCCGCTGCTGCGGTGGCTGCTGGACGCCGGCCAGTGCCGCCCGTACCGCATCCCGGGGCGGGACGGCGACCACGAGACCGGGGGGCTCGCCGTCTCGGCCCGGCCCTACCACCTGCTGGGCGCCGACGGCACCGCGCATCCCCGGCGCTTCGCCTACGGCGTGCCCACCGAGTCGGTGCACTGGGTCACGGCCGCGGGGATACGGCCGGGGGTCGGCTCCGTGACGCTGGAGGACTCCGACGCCATCGCGGGCACCGTGCTGGCGCTGCCCGCCCCGTCGGGCCCGGCAGGCGCCGGGGCGCACCGGGCGGACGGCCCCGCCGCGCCGGACACGGCGGGCACGCCCACCGGCGGAATGTCCCGCGCCGACGCCCTCGGGGGCGCCCCCGCGCCGGCCGCTCCCGGGGCACCCGGCACGCCGCCCACCGCCACCCATACGAGAGAGGTGCAGCCGTGAGCACACCACCGCGCAGCGCGTCCGCCGGAGCGGGAGCGGGAGCGGGAGCCGGGGTCGGGGTCGGGGCCGTCGCCGCCGGAGGCGCCGGGGGCTTCGACGCAGCCGCCTCCGTGGACGCCCTTGCCGCTCCGGAGGAGGCCGCCGCCGCGCAGCCGGACTCCGGGCTGCTCTCCCCGGTCCGCGCGGGAACCGCCGTGGAGGCCGCGGTCGGCGACACCGCCTGGCTGCAGGCGATGCTCGACGCCGAGGCCGCCCTGGTCAGGGCGCAGGTCCGGTGCGGCACGGTGCCGGCCCGGGCCGGCACCGCGATCACCGCCGCCGCCCGGGCCGAGCTGTTCGACGTGCGGGCGCTGGCGCTGGCCGCGCGCGGCACGGCGAACCCCGTGGTCGGGCTGGTGGCCGCCCTGACCCGGGAGGTCGCCCGGCAGGCACCCGAGGCCGCCGAGTACGTGCACCGCGGCTCCACCAGCCAGGACATCCTCGACACCGGCGCCATGCTGGTCGCCTCGCGCGCGCTGCGCCCGCTGCTGGCGGACCTGCGGGCCACGGCCGGCTCGCTGGCCGTCCTCGCGGCCGCGCACCGGGACACGGCGATGGCCGGCCGGACGCTGACCCTGCACGCGGTGCCGACCACCTTCGGGCTGAAGGCGGCCGGCTGGCGCCAGCTCGTCCTGGACGCGGTCGCCCGCCTGGAGCGGGTGGCCGACGGCGGGCTGCCGGTCTCCCTGGGCGGCGCGGCCGGCACCCTGGCCGGCTACCTCCAGTACGCGACGGGGGCGGCCGCGGCCACCCGCGCGGCCCGGGACAGCGCCGCGGCCGGGGGCAGCGGTGCGGCCGCGGACATCGGCGCGGCCGGGGGAGCGGTTCCGGACGACGCGCTGGACGCCCTGGTCGACGCCTTCGCCGCCGAGACGGGCCTGGCCCGGCCGGTCCTGCCCTGGCACGCCCTGCGCACCCCGATCGCCGACCTGGGCGCGGCCCTCACCCACACCGCGGGCGCGCTGGGCAAGATGGCCGCGGACGTCCAGGTCATGGCGCGCACCGAGATCGGCGAGGTCGCCGAGCCCGGCGGGGCCGGGCGCGGCGCGTCGTCGGCGATGCCGCACAAGGCCAACCCGGTGCTGGCGACGCTCATCCGCTCGGCCGCGGTGCAGGTCCCCGCGCTCGGCTCCGTCCTGGCGCACTGCATGCCCGCGGAGGACGAGCGCTCGGCCGGCCTGTGGCACGCCGAGTGGCAGCCGCTGCGCGAGTGCCTGCGCCTGACCGGCGGGGCCGCGCACGCCGCCGCCGAACTGGCCGCGGGCCTGACCGTGCACCCGGAGCGGATGCGCGGCAACCTCGACGCGACCGCCGGGCAGATCGTCTCCGAGCGGGTCTCCGCCTACCTGGCGCCCCGGCTCGGCAGGGCCGCGGCCCGGGACCTGCTCACCGACGCCGCGCGGCGGGCCCGCCGGACCGGCCGCCCGCTCGGCGAGGTGCTGGCCGAACTGCCCGCGGCCGGCGGCGTCCTGGACCGGGAGGAGCTGGCCGAACTGCTCGACCCGGAGCGGTACACCGGGGTCGCCGGGCCCCTGGTCGACCGGGCCCTGCGCGCGTGAGACGGCGCCCGCCGCCCGCGGGCACCCCGCCCGCGCCGACCCCCGCCGTCCGTTCCCGAAGCCCCGGGCCCCGCCACGTGCCGGCCCGGCGCCACCGCGCCGACCGGCGCACCCGCCCGCATTCCCATCGCCCCAGCCGGAGGATTCCATGCCGCCACTGCCGCCCGCCCGCGTCGTCCGCGCCATCGAAGGCGTGCGTTCGGCCCTTCAGGGCCTCACCCGCAAGTTCGCACCGCCGCCGTTCGCGCTTCTGGAACTGGTCCAGGGGGCCATGGTCAGCCAGGCCCTGTACGTGGCCGCCGAGTTGCGGGTCGCGGAGACCCTCACCGACGGGCCGCTGCGACCGGAGCAGATCGCGCAGCGCACCGGCTCCGACCCCGACACGCTGCACCGGGTGCTGCGGCTGCTGGCGAGCTACGACGTCTTCACCGAGCTGAAGGACGGCCGTTTCGGGTTGACCCCGATGGCCCGCGCGCTCGTCGAGGACGCGCCGATGTCCATGCGCGGCATCGCGGTGCTCATGGGCCATCCCATCCACTGGGAGGACTGGGGCTGCCTGGTCGACGCGGTGCGCACCGGGGAGCCGAGCCTGCCCAAGCTGCGCGGCATGGGCGCGTTCGACTACCTGGAGGCCAACCCCGAGTACGGCGCCGTCTTCACCGCCGGCATGGGCGCGATGTCCGCCACCGAGACCGAACCGCTGCTCGCGGCATACGACTTCGGGCGCTTCGGCACCGTGGTCGACTTCTGCGGCGGCCGCGGGGACCTGCTGGCCGGCGTGCTGAAGAAGGTCCCCTCGGCGCGCGGCATCCTCTCCGACCCGCGGGTGGGCACCAACGGCGCGGCCGCCTACCTCCGGGAGCAGGGCCTGTCCGAGCGCTGCTCGATCGCGGACGGCGGGCTGTTCGACCCGGTGCCGTCCGGCGGGGACGCCTACATGCTCAAGCACATCCTGCACGACTGGCCGGAGCCGCAGGCCGTGGAGATCCTCACGAACGTGCGGAAGGCGATGAACCCGGGCGGCCGGGTGCTGGTGATGGAGATGGTCATCCCCGACAAGCGCAACGCCGCCCACGCGGGCAAGCTCACCGACCTGTGGCTGATGCTGCTGGTCGGCGGCAAGGAGCGCACCCGCGCGCAGTACGCGGACCTGCTGGCCAAGGCCGGGTTCGAGCTGGAGCGCGTCGTGGAGACGCCCTCGGCGCTGTCCGTGGTGGAGGCGAGGGTGCGCTGACGCCCCCGGCGGCGCAGGACCGGCCCCGCGACCCGAAAGGGCGCGGGGCCGGTTTCGTGTGCGCGGGTCGGGGGGTCGGTGCGGGCCGGTCGTACCGTGCGGGTCGGGCGGGCCGTGCGGTCCGTGCGGTCGGTGCGGGCCGGGCGTACCGGGGCCGTCGGGAGCGCCGCCGTCAGGAACGGCGCCCGCGCACCGACCGCAGCGCCACCTGCCGGACGAGCAGCGCGGTCACGAAGGCGAGGGCCGCGGCCGCCGAGGCGAGCACGAACGCGTCCCGGACGCCCCCGGCGACCGCCGCCTCGTAGCCCGCGCGCACCGCCGGTGTGAGCCGGTCCATGCCCTTCGCGTCCAGCCTGGTCTGGTGCAGGCCCGCCGCGCCGCCGGTCCGTTCGGCCATCACCTCGCGCACCCGGTGGTTGAAACGGGTGCCCATGAGGGCGACGCCGACCGAGTTGCCCAGCGTGCGGAAGAGGGTGATCGCCGCCGCGGCGACGCCCACCTCCTGGAGGTCGACGCTGTTCTGGGCGACCGTCACCACGTTCTGCCCCAGCGACCCCATGCCGGCGCCCAGCAGCGCCATGGACAGCTCGATGGTCGGCCGCGAGGTCGTGGTGTCCACCCGGGCGAGCAGCAGGGCACCCGCCAGCATGGCCGCGGAACCGCCCACCTGGAGGACCCGGTAGTTGCCGGTGCGCGCCAGGAACCGCCCGGAGGACTGCGAGACGACGACGAGCGAGCCGAGCATCGGCAGCAGCAACAGGCCGGAGCCGACCGCCGAGGCGCCGTTCACCGCCTGCTGGTAGAGCGGGAGGTAGAAGACCGCGCCGTACATCACGAAGCCGTTGGTGAAGCTCAGCACCGACATCAGCGTGAAGTTGCGGCTGCGGAAGAGGTGCGGCGGCAGCACCGGCTCGGCGGTCCGGGACTGGGCCAGGACGAAGCCGGCCAGCGCCGCGGCCGAGGCGGCGGTGAGCACCAGGATCGTGCCGGAGCCCCACGCGTAGTGCGTCCCGCCCCAGGTGAGCACCAGGACCAGGGAGGTGATGCAGAGCACCAGCAGCAGCGCGCCCACGTAGTCGATGTGCGCCTGCCGGCGCCGGCTCGGCACCCGCACGAAGCGGGCGACCAGGGCCAGGGCGAGCCCGCCGAGCGGCAGGTTGAACCAGAACGCCCAGCGCCAGCCGAGGTTGTCGGTGACCGTACCGCCGACCAGCGGTCCGACGATCATGGAGAAGACCATGACACTGCTGATCATGCCCTGGTACCGGCCGCGCTCCCGCGGCGGGATCAGCTCGCCGATCACCGCCATCACGCAGACCGCGACCCCGCCGCCGCCGAGGCCCTGCACCGCGCGGGCGGCGATCAACTGCCCCATCGTCCCGGCCAGTCCGCTCAGCGCCGACCCGGTCAGGAAGACCGCCATGGCGGTCATCAGCCACCGCTTGCGCCCGTACATGTCGCCGAGCCGGCCCCACACCGGGGTGGAGGCCGCGGCCGCGAGCGCGTAGGCGCTGACCGCCCAGGACAGGTGCTCGACTCCCCCCAGGTCGCCGGCGATCGTCGGCATCGAGGTGGCGACGATCGTGGTGCCCAGGGAGGTGGGCAGCATCGCGAGCAGCAGCGGCACCAGGGCCAGCCGCAGGCCCGGCCGCGGTCCCTCCCACGACGTCCGTTCGGCCTCACCGGTCATCACGCCCACGGGCGCCACCTCCAGTCGGAAACGCGTTGCCCGGCGAGTGGCGCGCCGTGGGGCCGCCGTTCAGCCGGTGCCGAGTCGAAAGCCCACTCCGCGCACGGTGACGACCCACCCGTTGCCGCCGAGCTTGCCGCGCAGGCTGCTGACGTGGGTGTCGATGGTGCGGCGCGACCAGGAGTCGCCCCACACCTGCTGGAGGAGCTGCTTGCGCGGGATCACCGTGTCCGGCTGGGACGCCAGCAGGCACAGCAGGTCGAACTCCTTGCGGGTGAGCGCCACCGGCTCGTCGTCCACGCGCACCTCGCGCGAGTCGACGTCGATGTGCAGGCGGCCGCGGCGGATGTCCCGGGCCGCCTCGGGCTCCCACCGGGTGCGCCGCAACACCGCCTCCATCCGCGCCATCAGCTCCCGGAACCCGTAGGGCTTGGTGACGTAGTCGTCGGCCCCCGCGTGCAGTCCGAGCACGCAGTCCAGCTCCGAGCGGCGCGAGGTCACGATGATGATCGGGACCCGGCTGACCGCCCGCAGCGCGCGGCACACCTCCAGGCCGTCGAGGTCGGGCAGGTCGAGATCGAGCAGCACCATCTCGACGTCCTCGTACGCCTGGAGGGCGGCGCTGCCGTGCCCGACGCCGACCGGGTCGTGACCGTGCCGGCGGAGCTGCGCGGTGAGCGAACCGGCGCGGTCCGGGTCCGCGTCCACCACCAGGACGCGCTGCCCGGCCGGCGCGGTGGCCGCGGGCACCGCGCCGGCGGGAGCACGGGGTTCCAGCAGTGCCCGTGACGGAATCTGACTCATGCCTTCCCCAGGGGATGTGCTCCGCTCGCCGCGGTGCCGGCCGGCCCGCTCCGGGCGCCGGGCCTACGGACGGGTGACCGGGTCCTCCTGCGGCTCGGGGCGCGAGCCGGCCAGGGGCTGCCCGGGGGCGAGGACCCACGCCGACTCGTGCCGGGTGAAGCCCACGCGCGGGTAGTAGCCGGCCGCGGCGGGCGCCGAGAGCAGCACCACCTTCGCGTCCGGGGCCTGCCGCCGGGTCTCCTCCAGCAGCGCCAGGCCCACCCCGGACCGCTGGAGGCGGCCCGCGACGGCGATGTCCGACAGGTAGGTGACGTAGGAGAAGTCGGAGACGCTGCGGGCGATGCCGATGAGCGCGCCGTCCGCGTCCCGGGCCACGACGACGAGGTTCGCCCCGCGCACCATGGCCGCCATCCGCGCCCGGTCGCCGACCGGCCGGCGCTCGCCCAGCCCCGAGGAGTGGTAGACCTCCAGCACCTCGTCCAGGTCCAGGTCGCGCCCGTCGACCCGCTCGGTCTTCCAGTCCCGCTCAGTCTTCCCGCTCATCGAGCTTCTCCAATCGCCGGCGTACGACGTCGTGGTGGGTGAGGAAACGCTCGGGCCGCAGCTCCTCCCGCAGCGTGATGCCCTCCTCGGCCAGGGTGTCCGCGAACGGCCTGCCCGTGGTGGCCGTGCGGTTCGCGGCGGCCTGGGCCGAACGGTAGGCCCGCTCGCGTTCGGCTCCCTCGCCGAGGAGGTCGAAGAGGACGGCCGAGCTGTGCACGAGCCCGCCGGTGCGGTCGACCGCGGCCCGCATACGATCGGGGTGCACCCGCAGCCCGGCCACCAGGTCCGCGGCCCTGGTCGCCTGGAAGTGGCCGACACAGAGGCTGTCGGGCAGGATGACCCGCTCGACCGACTGGTGGGCCAGGTCCCGCTCGTGCCACAGGGCGACGTTCTCCAGCGCGGCCGTGGCGTAGGTGCGCAGCAGCCGCGCCAGGCCGCACAGCCGCTCGCTGGTGGTCGGGTTGCGCTTGTGCGGCATGGCGCTCGACCCCTGGTAGGCCGACGACCGGCCCTCCTCGACCTCGGCCACCTCGGTGCGCTGCAACAGCCGCAGCTCCAGGGCGATCTGCTCCACGCAGGCCCCCAGGGCGGCCACCGCCTGGAGCAGTTGGGCGTGCCGGTCGCGGGCGACGACCTGGCTGGGCGCCGGCTCGACGCCCAGGCCCAGCGCCTGGCACACGTGGCTCTCCACGAACGGGTCGATGAGCGCGTAGGTCCCCACCGAGCCGGAGACCGTCCCCACCGCGACGGCCTCGCGGGCCGCGGCCAGCCGCCGCAGCGACCGGTCCACGGCGAAGGCGTGGACGGCGAGCTTGTGGCCGAAGGTGGTGGGCTCGGCGTGCACCCCGTGGGTGCGGCCGATCATCAGGGTGTCCCAGTGCTCCAGCGCGCGGCCCACGAGCACCCCGCGCAGCCGCCGCCCGGCCGCCGTGAGCAGGTCGGTGGCCCGGGCCAGGGTGTGGCCCAGCGCGGTGTCCACCAGGTCGTAGCTGGTCATGCCGAGGTGCACCCAGCGCGCCGAGGACTCCGGCATGTCCTCGCAGTACGCCGCGAGGAACGACAGCACCTCGTGGTCGCGCTCCTTCTCGAACTCCGCGACCCGCTCGGCGCGCGGCACCCGCGCGGCGCGGATGTCCCGGAGGGCGTCCTGCGGCACGTGCCCGAGCCGCACCTGCGCCTCGGTCGCGAGGATCTCCACACGCGCCCAGGTCGCGTACCGCGCCTGGTCGGTGAAGAGGTCCGACATCTCGGGCAGGGTGTAACGGGGGATCATGGAACGACCTCGTCTCCGGTGGTCCGTGGGCTCGAAGGGTCGGTGGGCCTGAAGCGGTCGGCGGGCGCCGGGCGGCCGGGCCTTGCAGCGGTCGGCGGGCGCCGGTCGGCGGGTCAGTACACCTCGAAGTACTCGCGCTGCTCCCAGTCCGTGACCTGGCCCGGGTCCGCCCCGGTGGCCGCGCACCAGCCCTCGAACCGGCGCAGCTCGCTCTCCTTGAGCTTGACCAGGCACGCCTTGAGGGGCCCGCCGAGCAACCGTTCGGCGCGCCCGGCCCGGAAGGCGTCGAGCGACTCGGCGAGGGACTGCGGCACCAGTGCCGGCGCCGCGCCCTCGGCGCGGGGGACCCCGCCGGCCTCCGCCGCGCCGTCGAGTCCCTCCAGGCCCGCGAAGAGCTGGCCGGCGAGGGCGAGGTAGGGGTTGGCGCAGGGTTCCGCGCTGCGGTTCTCGATGTGCGCGCCGCTGCCGCCGCCGACCATGCGGAGCATGGCGCTGCGGTCCTCCTCGTTCCAGTCCAGCCGGGTCGGCGCCAGGGCGTGGCGCGGGCCCAGCCGCCGGTAGCCGTTGACCGTGGGCACCGACAGCAGGAACAGCTCCCGGCTCCAGGCCAGCAGCCCGTCGGCGTAGGCCTTGGTCTGCGGGGACAGGCCGCCGGCCGGCCCCTCGGCGGCGAAGAGGTTGCGCCCGGTCGCGGTGTCGCGCACCGACTGGTGCAGGTGCCAGCCGCTGGGGTCGAAGGAGTCCAGCAGCGGCAGCGACATGAAGGACGCGTGGTGGCCGCTGCGCGCGCACCACCGCTTCGTGGCGGTGCGGAACAGCAGCATCGCGTCGGCGGTGTCGAGCGCGGACATGGGGCTGAAGGTGCACTCGACCTGGCCGGGGCCCGACTCGTGCTCCACCGAGCGCAGCGGCAGCCCGAGTTCGAGCAGGTGCAGCGCCAGCGGGTCGGTGACCGGGGCCACGGAGTCGTAGCGGGCGTCCAGGTTGAACTGGTAGCCGGCGTTGACGGCCGCGGCACGGGGCGCGGGGCCCTGGAGGCCGAACCCGTTCCCGGCGTTGCCCGGTTCGCCGTCGAGCAGCCGGGTGAGGTACCACTCGACCTCCAGCCCGATCACCGGCGCGTGGCCGCGCCCGGCGTACTCCGCCTCCAGGCGGCGCAGCACCGCCCGCGAGGACAGCGGGTGCGCGGTGCCGTCGCGCAGGTACTCGTCGCCGATCACCCACGCGGTGCGCGGCCCGGGGCCGGGCAGGACCTGGAAGGTGAGCGGGTCGGGCACCAGGATGAAGTTGCCCGCGCCGGAGATCTCCTCCACCCCGATGCCGGGCTCGCCGAGGAAGTCGACCGCGATGGCGTGGCCGGTGTCGAAGACGAAGGGGCCCGGGCTGAAGTTCATGCCGTTGCGCAGCACCGAGCGGAACGCGTCCGCGGTGAGCGTCTTGGAGCGGGCCAGCCCGTGCGGGTCCGGGAAGACCAGGCGGACGAGGTCGACCTCGCGCAGGCCGGCCTCGATCCGCTCGGCGACCGCGAACTGCTCGTCGCTCCACAGTCCGTGGTCGGAGACGAAGGAGGGGCTTCCGACGCTGTCCTCGGCGGACACGGAGCGCCATGACCGGGTGTACACGGTTCAGAGGGTCCTTTCGGTGGCGGCGACCAGCTCGTGCGGGGCGCGGGGCGCGGGCAGCGGGCCGAGCGCGGACTCCAGGCGGCGGGCTGCCGCCAGGACCGGCTGGTCGGCCCCGAAGGCGCCGACGAGCTGCACGCCGACCGGCAGTCCGGAGCCGGTCAGCCCGGCCGGCAGGGTGACCGCGGGCTGGCCGGTCAGGTTGAACGGGTAGGTGGCCGGCGACCACGCCAGCCAGAGCAGGTCCCGGGGGTCGGCCGCCCAGGCCGGCCCGATGGCCCCGACGCCGAACGGCTCGACGGGCACCGTGGCCATGGCCAGCAGCCCGTACCGGGCCATGACCGCGCGCAGCCGGACCCGCACCCGCTGGCGCACCTCCTCGGCGCGCATCACCGCGGCGCCGGTGAGGCGGCGTCCGTGGCGGACCACCTCCAGCCGGCCCGGGTCGCACAGTTCCTCGTCCTCCGGCGCCGTGCCGGCCGCCTCGGAGGCGGCCAGGATGTCCACCAGGGCCGGGTAGAGGTCCTTGCACCGCACCTCGACCGGTTCGACCCGGTGGCCCAGGTCCACCAGCGCGGACCGCGCCCGCTCCGCGACCCGGCGGACCTCGTCGCTGGTGCCCTCCCACTCGATCCAGCCGACGCGCCCGGAGCCGGCCGGCGCGGCCGCGTCGATCGAGCCGAGCCCGGAGTCGGGGTCGCCGGGGTGCGGGCCGCGGACCGCGGCGGCCAGCGCGGCGGCCTCGGCGACACCGCGGGCCAGCGTGCCCTGGTGGGCCAGCCGGTCGGCGCACCCGGGGACGTAGGGGATCAGGCCGTAGGACGGCTTGTAGCCGACCACGCCGCAGAACGCCGCCGGGATCCGGATCGAGCCGGCCCCGTCGGTGCCCAGGGCGCCGTCGCCGAGCCCGGTCGCCACCGCCGCGGCCGCCCCGCCGCTGGAACCGCCGGCGGTGCGCGCGGGGTCGTACGGGTTGCCGGTGGGCGGCGCGACACGGCTGACGGTGGACGCGCTCCAGCCGTACTCGGAGGTGGTGGTCTTGCCGATGACGACGGCTCCGGCCTCCCGCAGCCGGGCGACGGCCGGGGCGTCCGCCCGCTCCCGCCGGTTCTCCAGGAACGAGCCGCGGGCGGTCGGCAGGTCGCGGGTCTGGAGCAGGTCCTTGACCGAGACGGTGACGCCCAGCAGCGGCGCCCCGGTCCACGCGTCGTCGCCGCGCTCGCGGATGCGCCGGTCGGCCTCCTCGGCCGCCCGCAGCGCCTCGTCGCCGGCGACCGCGACGAACGCGCCCAGCCGGTCCCTCTCCCGCGCGGCGGCCAGCACGGACCCGACGTGCTCCACGACCGTGGTCTCGCGCCGGCGCAGGCGGCCCTTGAGGGCGCCGAACCCCTCGCCGGTCACCGGACGGCGCCCGCGGGACCGGAGCGGACCGCGCCGCCGCGCCCGGCCGGACCGCCGTCCCCGCCGTCCCCGTCGTCCCCGGCGATGGTCCGCCAGTGCCACGCGGCGTCGAAGGAGGTGACCGCCAACGGCACGCCCCTCGCGGCCAGTCGCGCGGCCAGTCCGGTCGCGCGGGCGAGGAACCCCGACACGCGGTGCGCGACCAGCAGGTCCCGCTCGTCGAACGGCTCGCCCGCGCAGCGCAGCAGCCGCAGGTCCGTGAACCCGTTGAAGACGCGCCCGGCCACCTCGACGGCCTGCGGCGAACGGATGGAGAAGCGGACCTTGTTGGCGACGTGGCCGTGGTGGTGCTGGTCGGAGAAGAACGCGATGTCGGGGATGGTGGGCGGCACGAAGTGGTCCCGGGCCACCACGGCCGGGTCCCGGGGCAGGTTGCCGGGCACGAAGTGCCAGGAGTTGTACTGCATCCGCGACGACATCGCCCAGGCCGTGTCCGCGAGGGTCGCGGCCGAGCCGCCGAAGTGGACGCGCGCCTCCGGCCGGGGCACCACGCAGCAGAAGTAGCGGGTGATGTCCCAGTCGCAGATCTCCGCCCAGCGCTCCGCCCGCATCCGGTCGATCAGCTCCGGCAGCGACCGCATCCCGCGGCTCATCGCGAAGTCGGCCCGGAACTCCTCGGCGCAGGCCGCCACGGTCTCGTGGACGAGCGACTCCAGGCCGGTGGCGAACTGCCCGTGCGGCTCCGCCAGCCACAGCGGCGGCGCCGTGCCGGCCAGCCCCAGCCCGGCCAGGTCGTCGCCGGCCAGCGGCAGGCGCGCGACCAGCCGCGCGCTGATCCGCGCGTCCAGGGTCCGCACCGCGTCGGTCTCGGTGGCCACCCGTTCGATCTTGTGCATCAGCGCGCCGTGGATCTCGCGGTAGAGCTGGGCGGTTCCCGCCACCTCCCGGCGGCGGGCGCCCAGCGCCTCGGCGAGCGCCATCAGGTCCTCCACGCGGTGCGACCCGGCCGGCGCGACCGCCGCGCCGCCGGGCACCGCGGCGTAGGACCGCCGCACCCGCTCCAGCATGGCGGCGACGTGGTCCACGCCGAGCTGGGTGCCGTTGGCCTCCTCGACCCGGCCGAAGCCGGCCGACCGGACCAGCAGGGTCAGCGCGATCAGCATCTGCACGTCGCTGTCGGACCACAGGTCCAGCGGCAGTCCCCGGAGGCCGCTGAGCACGCAGTCGGGGTGGCCCGGCCACAGCGTCTTGCCGGTGATGGTGTTCTGGTCCCGGAAGTTCGTGTACTGCCGGTCCTCCTGGTACAGCACGAAGGGGGCGGTGCGCAGGGCGGCCTCCTTGGCCTGCTCGACCAGCTCGTCGCGGCCCTTGCCACCCTGCCCGTCCAGCCACCCGCGGCAGTCGGCGAGGGCCCGGGCGGTCCTCGCGGCCGCCCCGGCCGTCAGGTCGCGGTGGACCCGGGCGGCCCGCCGCGACCACGGCACCCGCAGCACCCCGCCGACCAGTTCGGCCCGGTCCAGGGGGCCCTGCGAGGGGGCGCGCAGCACGATCCGGCCGCTGGTGGCCAGCCCCAGCTCGCCGAGGAAGACCCGCTCGTCGTCGCGTGCGGGGTCGGGGGCGGGGTCGTTGCCCGGGTCGGCGCCGGGCGCGGGGGCCCGCGCCGTGAGGTCGGCGGCCCGCCAGGACACCCCCCACAGCGCCATGACCGCGGCCTCGTCGGAGGTGCCGAGGGCGCGCAGTTGGACGTCCCGCGGCACGTGCCCGTCGAGGCCGAGCAGCACCTCCAGGGCCTCCCGCGGGTCGCCGGCCGCCCGCGCCCGCTCCCACACGCGGTCGAGCAGCCCGGGGAACCCGGCGGCCGGCTCGCGCCGCCGGTCCGGTCCGGGGGCGCTCCCCGCGGGCGTGCCGAGCCTGCTGGGACGGCGGCTGATCCGCTTCCTGGCGTTGACCGCGCGGCGGCTGTCGCGCCCCGCCGACCCGGTCACCGGGTCTCCGCGGGGAACTCGACGAGGTTCCACAGGCTGTCGTCGGACGGGCTCCAGTCCTCGTCGACGTAGATGCAGTCCACGGGGCACTCCAGCACGCAGGCGGGGCAGCCCGAACACAGCTCGGGGATGATCACGACGTCGAGACCGCGGTCGACGATGGCGCCGAACTCCGCCGGACAGCCGCGCAGGCAACTGTCGCAGGTGATGCACTCGGCGGTCTCGATGCGACGTGGCGGCTTCCGCCAGTCGCTGTTGCGGGTCCGTGCGGCGATCCGCTCGGAACGGGCGGACCGGTCCGCCGGCAGTGCGTTCTCGCTCACGGGCACTCACCCTCCGGGTCACTTCGACACGTCCGTCACTGATGTCGACACATGCTCGCCGTGCCGTCTGGACCGGGCGCGGAGCGTCGGTGGTGGCGGGCTCGACCGGCGTGCTCAACCGGGCGCGGGCCCGGTTGAGCACGGGCCGGACGGCTACCGTCGGCCGTGGCGACAAGCGGGGACCCGACCACGAACAGGAGCACCCACGATGCCTCCCACACAGGCGCCCAAGCTCATGATGTTCCTGGCGTTCAGGAGCGACGCCGAGGAAGCCCTGGACTTCTACACCGCGCTGTTCGACGACTCGGCCGTGCACCGGGTGGTCCGGGCCCGCGCCGGGGAGGAGGGGTGGCCGGAGGGGACCCTCCAGCACGCGCTCTTCACGCTCCACGGGCAGACGTTCATGTGCACCAACATGCCGCCGCCCGGGGCGAAGGGCCACGAACTGGCGGACTGGGACGCGTACGCCTTCTCGCCGGCGACGGCGATCTACGTGCAGTGCGAGACGGCGGAGGAGTTCGACCGCCTCCACGCGGCCCTGGTGGAGAAGGGCGAGGACATCATGCCGCCCGACGCCTACGAGTTCAGCGCCCGGTTCGCCTGGCTGACCGACCGCTTCGGGGTCTCCTGGCGGATCAACCTCGCCCCGTCCCGGCGGGCGCGGCGGGGCTGACGCCGGCGGGCGCCGCCGCCCGTCCGACGGCTCGGGCCCGGCCCACCACGGGGTGGGCCGGGCCCGAGCCGTCCGGGGTCGGTCACCCCCAGTCGCCGGCCACCTGCTTGGTGGTGACGTTCAGGCGGTTGAAGAAGTTGGTCAGGGCGATCATCAGCACCAGGGCCGCCAGGCCCTTCTCGTCGAAGTGCTCGGCTGCCGCGTCCCAGACCTCGTCCGGCACCTGGTCGCTGCGGTCCGACAGCCGGGTGGCGTGCTCGGCCAGCGCCAGCGCGGCACGCTCGGCGTCGGTGAAGTAGGGCGTCTCGCGCCAGGCGGCGACCGCGAACAGCCGCTCCTCGGTCTCGCCGCCCTTGCGGGCACCGCGCGAGCCGGAGTCCACACAGGGGCCGCACCCGTTGATCTGGCTGGCCCGCAGGTGCACCAGGTCGAGGGTGGTCTTCGGGACACCGCCGGAGTAGATCGCCTTGTACATGTCCTGGATGGACTGCGTGGCGTTGAGGATCATCGCCGGGTTGTTGAGGCGCGCTTCCATGTTCATCCCTTTCTACGGAACGCAAGTGACGCACGCGCGTCGGCGTGCGTCACTCCTACGACGAGCGGCGGCGGGCGAGTGTGACACCCGGCGGCCCGGCAGGGCCCGGCGGCCCCGAGGCGGCGGGCCGGTCGCCTGGGGCCGTCACACGCGGACGGTCCCGTTCGTCACAGCTTCGGGGGCTCTCGGAGCGAAGATGGACCCGGCGGCGGTCACGCACCGCGGACAGCGAAGGGAACGACGGTGGCCATGGACGAGAACGACGAGCTCGCGCGCGCTTTCGAGGAGAAGCGGCCACGGCTGCACGCCGTGGCCCAGCGCATGCTCGGCTCCACCGACGAGGCCGAGGACGCGGTGCAGGAGGCGTGGATCCGGCTGCACCGCAGCGACGCGGAGGCCGTGGAGAACCTCGACGGGTGGCTCACCACCGTGGTCGGTCGGGTCTGCCTGGACCTGCTGCGGGCCCGCAGCCGCCGCGAGGAGTTCTTCGAGGAGCACACCGAGGCGTCGGCGCCCGTGCCCACCGAGGAGAACGCCGACCCCGAGCAGGAGGCGATGCTCGCCGACTCGGTCGGACTGGCGCTGTCGGTGATCCTCGACACGCTCGAACCGGACGAGCGGCTCGCCTTCGTGCTGCACGACATGTTCGCGGTGCCGTTCGCCGACATCGCCCAGGTCATCGGGCGCAGCCCGGGGGCCACCCGGCAACTCGCCAGCCGCGCCCGGCGGCGCGTCCACGGCGCCTCCCCGATGCACGACCTGCGCCGTCAGCACGAGGTCGTGGACGCCTTCCTGACCGCGGCGCGCAGCGGCGAGTTCGACCGGCTGCTGACCCTGCTCGCCCCCAACGTCACCATGCACGCCGACGACACCGCGGTGCGGATCGGCGCCGCCCCGATGACCCACGGCGCCCGCGGCGTGGCCGGCGTGTTCTCCGGCGGGGCCGAGGCCGCCCGCGTCGCCCTCATCGACAGCTCCGTGGGAGCGGTGTGGAAGGCGAAGAAGCGGGTGGTCGTCGCCTTCGACTTCACGATCCGGGACGGTGTGATCACCGCCATCGACCTGGTCGGCGACCCCGAGCGGCTGCGGGAGCTCGACATCGTGGTGCTGGGCGACTGACGTCCCGCGGCCGGCTCCCCCGGGGCCGCGGCGGGCGGCCCGCGCGGCCCGCCGCCCGTCACCGTACGGGGCCGCCGCCCGTCACCGTACGGGGGAGCCCGGCGCGGTGGCGGCCGGGACCAGGCACTCCTCCAGGAAGGCCAGGGCCCGCAGGTGGTAGGCGCGGGCCGCCCAGCCGAGGCTGAGGTTGTGGCCGGCGCCGGGCTGGCGGTCGAGCACGACCCGCGGGGACGCGGTGAAGCCGGCCGCGAGCTCGGCCAGGTCCGCGTCCGTGTGGCGCCACAGCAGTTCGTGCTCGGCGAAGGTGAACCGCACCGGCACCCGCACCCGCGGCGCCAGCCGCGCGAACGACGCGGTCCAGCCGGCGAGTTCGGCGGCCTCGCGGGCCGGCATGGGGGCGACCACGCCGGCGCACTCCTGGAAGGTGCCCGGCGGATAGAGCCGCAGCGGCCCCCAGCGCCGCCGCCGGTCGCCGGGGCCGGTGAGGGGCGGCGCGTGGCCGTCGGGCGCCGCGTACCGCCGGCCGCAGCCGGAGACGTCCACGCCGAGCAGGCGGTCGCCGGCCTCCGCGCGCGCCGCCCAGTCCAGCGCGGGCTTGCCGCCGAAGGAGTGCCCCACCAGGAAGACCCCCGCGCCCACCGGGTGGCGGTCGGCGTACCCGGCCACGGCGGCACGCAGCACCGCGGTCTGCTCCGCGACCCCCAGGCCCTCCGGCAGCGCCGCCGCCGACCTGCCGTAGCCGGGGCGGTCCACCGCGAGCACCGCGTAGCCCAGGCGCGCCCCGAGCCGCAGCAGGGACAGGCCGGGCCGGGCCCGCGCGTCGAAGTACCCGGCGGTCATGCCGCCCCCGTGCACCGCCACGACCAGGGCCCTGGGGGCGGCGCCACCGGCCGGCTCGCCCAGCAGCGCGGACAGGGCGACCCCGGCGCCCTCCAGCACGACCGGGCGGACCGTCCCGGCCGGCGGCGCCCCGGTGGCGGCGTCCACTACGCGGCTCGCCCGTCGCCGAACCACCGGCCGAGGGCGTAGGCGAGCCCGTCGGGCGTGCCCCGTCCGGTCCACGCCACGTGGCCGTCCGGGCGGACGAGGACCGCCGCGAGCCCGGCCAGCGGGTCGGCGGTGCCCTCGACCGGTTCGGCGGCGGCGGTGACCACCTCGACCCGGTCGGACCAGGGGCCGGCGGCCCCGCGCAGCGCGGCGCTGTCGGCCAGGTCGAACAGGACGCCCCGCCCGGCGCGCAGCGGGCGGAAGGTGTCGCTCTTCCCGCCGGCCCCGCTGATCGGCCGCTTGGGGAGCCGGCACCCCAGCAGCGGGTGCGCAGCGGTGTCCGGCCCCTCCTCGGGCCCGCCCAGGTCGTAGCGGATGTCGAGGTGGCTGACGATCCCCGCCAGGTGCCGCCGGACCACGTCGTACCCGATCAGCTCGGCGAACAGGGCGCGCAGCGCGTCCGACTGCTCGCCGCCGAGGAACACGACGCCCTGCGCGTGTGTGTTCATCATCAGCCGCTCACCGACCGCGTGGCGCTCGCGGTGGTAGGTGTCGAGCAGGTCCGGCGGGGCGCTGCCGCGCACCGCGGCGGCGAGCTTCCAGCCCAGGTTCACCGCGTCCTGCACGCCGGTGCTCAGGCCCTGGCCGCCGGCCGGGAGGTGGACGTGTGCGGCGTCGCCGGCCAGCAGCACCCGGCCGCGCCGGTACTCCCCGGCCAGCCGGCTGGCGTCGCTGAAGGAGCTGACCCACTCGGCGCCGCCGCCGCTGATGTCCTCGCCGGTGATGTGCTGCCAGGCCGCCGCCACCTCGGGGAAGGTGACGTCGTCGTCCCGCTCCCTGGCCGGGGTGCCGTGCGGGCAGACGATGATCCGGTCGACGCCCTCCTTCAGCGGCGCCGCCATCACCATGCCGTGCGGCAGGCGCTCGCCCAGGAAGCGGGGCGCGAGCTTGCAGCCCACGACGTCGGCGAGGTACATGGCGCGGGTGGCGGGCAGCCCGGGGAAGTCGAACCCGGCCAGCCGGCGGACGCGGCTCTGCCCCCCGTCACAGCCCACCAGGTAGGAGGCGCGCAGCCGCCGGGTGCCCTCCGGGGTGCGGACCACGGCCTCGACGGTGTCGCCGTGCAGGAAGCCGTCGGCCAGTTCCACCACCTCCCAGCCGCGCCGGATGTCGGCGCCGAGCGCGCGGGCCCACTCCTCCAGCACCGCCTCGGTCTCGTTCTGCGGGATGCCGCGGGCGCCGAAGTGGGCGTCCTCCAGGGCGGTGTAGTCGAACTGCACCCCGCCGAAGTGGCCCATGGGGCTGGTCTGGAGCGTCTCGCCCTGCCCGAACCCCGGCAGCAGCCCGCGCTGGTCGAACACCTCCATCGCGCGGGCGGTGAAGCCGAGGCCCCGGGACTGGCCGGTCGGCCGCTCCAGCTTCTCGACCACGACGACGCGGGCGCCGCCCAGCAGCAGTTCGCCCGCGAGCATCAGCCCCGTCGGCCCGGCCCCCACCACGACGACGTCGGTGTCGCGCACGGAATCTGGCATGGCTGTCCTCCCTCTTCTCGCTCTGGTCTGGTCGGTCGTGCGCGGCGCGCACGTGCGGCCCGCGAGGCGCCGCGGAGCGTGACGAGGCGTCACGGAGCGCCGGGCCGGCACGTGCGGCCCGCCAGGTGCCACGCGGCGGTGCGTACGCCGCGGGGCCCGGGTCAGCTCGGTGCGCCGAACCACCGTCCGAGCGCGGCCCGCAGCCCCTCGCCGTCCTCCCGGTCCGCGCCGGCGCCGGGGTGCGCCCCCGCCCACACGACGTGGCCGTCCGGGCGCACCGCCACCGCCGTCACCCCGTCCAACGCGCCGGGGCCGGCCGCCTCGTCGATGCCGGGTGCAGGGTCGGCCGTGACGAGGTCGACCCGGTCGGCCCACGGCCCGCCGGCGGCCGGCGGCGGCCCCCCGAAGCCGAGCAGCAGGCCGCGCCCGGAGCGCAGGAGTTCGAAGGTGGTGCGGGGGGAGCCGTCGACCCGCAGCCGGGCGTACGGCAGCCGCGCGCCGACCAGCGGATGGCCGTCGCCGCAGGTGGCGTAGCGGATGTCGAGGCCGCTGATCATGCCGGCGAGCCGGGCGCGGGCCGGCTCCTCGGCGACGAGTTCGGCCAGCACCGCGCGCACCGGCTCCACCTCGGGGCCGCCGAGCAGCAGGGCCACCTGCGCGCGGATGTTCGCGAGCACGGCGGCGCCCACGGCGTGGCGCTCCTCGTGGTACGTGTCGAGCAGCCCCTCGGGCGCGTGGCCCTGGACCTCGGCCGCGAGTTTCCAGCCCAGGTTGAAGGCGTCCTGGAGCCCGAGGTTGAGCGCCTGCCCGCCGGTGGGCATCTGCCGGTGCGCCGCGTCGCCGGCGTACAGCACCCGGCCGTGGCGGTACCGCGCCAGCAGCCGGTTGGCGTCGTCGAAGTGGTTGACCCACAGCGGCTTGCCGCCGTCGATGTCCTCGCCGGTCACCCGCCGCCAGGCGGCGGCGACCTCCTCGTAGCGCACCGGGCCGGTGCGCTCGCGCGCCGCGCTGCCGAACTCGTGCACCATCACCCGGGTCACCCCGTCCGGCCGGCGGGCCGCGATGGCCAGGCCGCGCGGCAGTCGCTGGAAGCGCCGGTCGGGGATGTCGATGCCGTCCACGTCGGCGCGCAGCAGTTCGCGGCCGGCCGGCCGGCCGGGGAAGTCCGCCCCGGTCAGCCGGCGCACCGTGGAGTCCTGGCCGTCGCAGGCGACCAGGTAGCGGCCGCACAGCCGGACCGGGCGCCCGTCGCGGCCGACGGCCTCCACCTCGACCGCGTCCGGGTCCTGGCTCAGGTCGAGCAGGCGCAGCCGGTGGCCGCAGCGGATGTCCGCGCCCAGCGACAGCGCCCATTCCTCCAGCACCGACTCGGTCTTGGTCTGCGGCACCTTCCACTGGCCCGGGTGCGGACCGGGCAGGGTGAGGTCCAGCGGCACCCCGCCGAAGTGGCCGCGCGGCTCGTTCGGCGGCGAGCCGACGTCCGGCAGCAGGCCGCGGCTGTCGAGGATCTCCATGGTGCGGGCGTGCAGGGTGGAGGCGCGCGACTCGGTGGTGGGCCGGTGGCGCTGCTCGACGACGGACACCTCGACGCCGCGCAGGCACAGCTCGGCCGCCAGCATCAGCCCCACCGGCCCGGCGCCGACGACGATGACCTGGGTCCGCGTCACCTCGGCGGGGCCGGCGCCGGGGCCCGTGTGCGGGGCGGCCATGTCAGCTCTTCCGTTCCGCGTGGTCCTTGGCGTGGCCCAGCGTGGCGCGGCTGTTGGTGCTCAGCGCCTCGTGCACGTAGGCCCGGGCGTCCGCCACGGTGGCCTGCTCGCCCAGGACCGCCGCGATGTTGGCGGTGTTGATCGAGACGGTGTGCTGCGATCCGGCCTCGGTGGTGCCGCGGCCGGTGTCGGTGAACGTCCACACGCCGGTGTGCAGGGTCATCAGGGCGGGCAGCGTGACCTGCTTGTACGCGATCTTGTCCGGTTCGAAGGCGACCCGGTAGGACTTGGTGGTGTGCACCGAGCCGTCCTTGGCGCGGGTGTCCATCTCCAAGGTCTGGAGCCCCGGGGAGGGCTCGTCGAAGCGCACGGTGGCCACGTGCGGCAGCCGTTCGGGCCAGCGGCCCGCCTCGTTGACGAAGTCGAAGACGTCCTTGGCGGCGCCCTCGACCTCCACGGTGTCGGTGAACGAGAAGACCAGGTCCTGCGCCTCGGCGGCGTGCACCCGCTCGACGTTCTCCTTCAGCGCGGCCAGCTCCGAGGTGCTGTTGGTGTCCACCGCCGCGTCGATCCACCGCAGGCCGTCCGGGTCGTCGTCCACGGCCCGGTAGTCGTGCAGCAGCCGGACCCGCGCGGAGTCGGCGTCCAGCGGCTCGATGATCCAGGTGCCGCCCATCGCGGCGACCGGCGGGGTGCTGACCTCCTGCCGGAAGACGATGCGCAGGCCGTCCGGGTCCAGGGTGCGGCGCGAGGTCCAGTTCTTGGCCTCGCCGTTCGCGGTGGCCCAGATCCGGATGCGCTCGGTCCGGGCGCCGGTGTCCTCCTGCTCGACGTGGATGGTGGGCGGGAAGATCTGCGGCCAGTGGCGCACGTCCGCCAGCAGCCGGTAGATGGTGGTGGCGGGCGCGGCGATGGTGATCCCGTGCTCGACCTCACGCGTCGTCATGGGCACTGCTCCTTGTCCGGTCCGGGTCCGCTGCGGGACGGTCAGAAGTTGCCGAGCCCGCCGCAGACGTTCAGCGCCTGCGAGGTGATGGAGGCGGCGGTGTCGGAGGCCAGGTAGCCGATCAGGCCCGCGACCTCCTCGGGGGTCGAGTAGCGGCCGAGCGGGATCTTGGCCTGGAACTTCTCCAGGACCGCCTCCTCGCTGGTCGACCAGGCGGCGGCGTAGCCCTGGCGGACGCGCTGCGCCATCGGCGTCTCGACGTAGCCGGGGCAGACCGCGTTCACGGTGATCCCGGTCGGCGCCAGCTCGTTGCCGAGCGCCTTGGTGAAGCCGACGACGCCGTGCTTGGAGGCGGAGTACGGCGCGCCGAGCACCACGCCCTGCTTGCCCGCGGTGGAGGCGACGTTGATGATCCGGCCGTGCGAGCGCTCCCGCATGCCGCCGTCGGTGAGCACCGCCCGGGTCATCCGGAAGACGCTGTTGAGGTTGGTGTCGATGACGTCGTTCCACAGGTCGTCGGCGATGTCGGCGGTGACGCCGCCGCCGGACCGGCCGGCGTTGTTGACCAGGACGTCGACCCGGCCGTACGTCTCGACCGCGGCCCGTACGAACGCGGTGACCGACGCGCCGTCGCGGACGTCGAGCACCTGCCCGGCGGCCTCGAAGCCGTCGGCGCGAAGCGACTTCACGGTGGTGTCGAGGTCGGAGCCGGTCCGCGCGCCGAGGAGGACCCGGTGGCCCTGGGCGGCCAGCAGCCGGGCGGTCGCCAGGCCGATGCCGCTGGTGGCGCCCGAGACGAGCGCGACGCGGGAGGTGGACTGTGACATGGCGGGGTGTCCTCTCAGGCCGCGCGGCCGGCGGCCAGCAACTCGTTGACGGTGGAGATCAGTTCGCGGGGCGTCAGGGAGTCGGTCAGGGCCTCGTCGTCGAGCGCGATGCCGTACTCGCGCTCGATGCAGCCGCCGGTCTCCAGCAGGGCGAGGGACTCGTAGCCCAGGTCCTCGAAGGTGGTGTCGAGGATGTCCTCGTCGAGGTCGAGGCCCTCCTCGGCGCCGGCGGCCTTGAGGAGGATGTGCTTGAGGTCGTCGAAGGTGAATCGGCTGTCCGTCATGGGTCTGTCTCCTTCGTCTCGGGGTGCGGCCGGCGGCACGGCGCGGTGCCCGGCCGCCGGCGCGCGCTTCGTCCGTCCGCCGGGCCGTCAGGCGGCGGCGCGCACGACCATCGCGGAGTTGAACCCGCCGTGGCCGCGGGCCACCACCAGGGCGGTGCGCAGCACCGCCGCGCGCGGCTGGTGCAGCACCAGGTCCAGGTCGTACTCCGGGCACGGGTCGACGTGGACGGTGGGCGGGATGACCCCCGCCCGCATCGCCAGCAGCGCGCAGGCGACGTCCAGCGGCGCCGCGCCCGAGTACAGGCGGCCGGTCATCGTCTTGGGCACGGTGACCGGGACCCCGCCGGACCCGAAGACTCCGCTGATCGTCTCGGCCTCCACGCGGTCGAGTTCGGGCACACCCGCCCCGTCGGCGAAGACCACGTCGACGTCGGAGGGGGCGGCCCCCGCGTCGTCCAGCGCGATGCGGATCGCGGTGCCCAGGGTGGAGCCGCGCCCGCTGCCGGGCGGCGGGTCGAAGGTCGTGCCGTGTCCGGCGATCTCGCCGTACACCCGGGCGCCGCGCGCGCGGGCAGCGGCGGCGGACTCCAGGATCAGGATCGCCCCGCCCTCGCCGGGCACGTAGCCGTGCGCGTCCCGGTCGAACGGCGTGTAGGCCCGGGCCGGTTCGTCGTCGGTGGCCATCCGCCCGCCCGAGAGCTGGGCCACCCAGCCCCAGGGGCACAGCGACGCCTCGATCGCGCCGCTCACCACCAGCGGGGTGCCCTTGCGGACCAGCCGCCTGGCCTGCGCCAGCGCGTCCAGGCCGCCGGCCTGGTCGCTCACCACCACGCCGCTGGGCCCCTTCATCCCGTTCCGGATGGAGATCTGGCCGCTGTTGACCGCGTAGAACCAGGCGAAGGACTGGTAGGCGGAGACGAACTGGCTGCCCTGGGACCACAGTTTGCGCAGCTCGCCCTGGCCGAACTCGAAGCCGCCCGCGTGGCTGGCGGTGACGACCCCCATGTCCAGCGGGTCGAACGACGCCGGGTCCACGCCGGCGTCCGCCAGCGCCCAGTCCGCCGCCGCCAGCGACAGCCGGGTGACCCGGTCGGTCTGCGGCAGCAGCCGGCCGGGCAGGTGGTCGGCGGCCTCGAACCCGGGGATCTCCCCGGCGAGCTGAGCCGGATAGCCGGAGGGGTCGAACCGGGTGATGCGGCCGATGCCGCTCTTCCCGCCGCGGGTGGCCGCCCAGTAGTCCGCGGCACCCAGCCCGTTGGGGGCGGCGACGCCCATGCCGGTGACCACGACCGAGGTCATACGGTGCTCCTTCGCGCGGTGGTGAGCACCATGGCGCTCTGGAATCCGCCGAAGCCGCTGCCCACCGTCAGCACCGAGCCGACCGGCTGCTCGCGTGCCGTCAGCGGCACGTAGTCCAGGTCGCACTCGGGGTCGGGGGTGTGCAGGTTGGCGGTGGGCGGCACCACGTCGTGCTGCATCGCCAGGGCGCACGCGGCGATCTCGATGGAGCCGATGGCGCCCAGCGAGTGCCCCACCATCGACTTGATCGAGCTGACGGGGGTGCGGTAGGCGTGCGAGCCGAGGCTCTTCTTGAACGCGGCGGTCTCGTGCCGGTCGTTCTGCCGGGTGCCGGAGCCGTGGGCGTTGACGTAGTCGATGTCCTCGGGGTTGGTCCTGGCCTCGGCCAGCGCGACCCGGATGGCCTCGGCCATCTCCGCGCCGTCCCGCCGCAGTCCGGTCATGTGGTAGGCGTTGGACCGGGTGGCGTAGCCGGCGATCTCGGCGTAGACGTGCGCGCCGCGCCGCACCGCGTGCTCCCACTCCTCCAGTACGAAGAAGGCGGAGCCCTCGCCGAGCACGAAGCCGTTGCGGGTGCCGTCGAAGGGCCGCGAGGCGTGCTCGGGGTCGTCGTACCGCGGTGTGGTCGCCTTGATCGCGTCGAAGCACGCCATCGTGATCGGCGAGATCGGGGCGTCCGCGGCGCCGGCGACCATGACGTCGACGGTGCCCTCGCGGACCAGCTCCACGCCGTAGCCGACGGCGTCGATGCCGGAGGTGCAGCCGGTGGAGACCACCGTGGCCGGCCCCTCGGCGCCCACCGCCCACGCCACCTCGGCGGCGAAGGAGCTGGGCGCCAGGTAGTCGTACAGGTGCGGGACGGCGTAGCGGTGGTCGACCAGGTCCAGCCGGCCGCCGTCGCTCACCACGCGGTACTCCTCGTCGAGTCCCATGGTGGCGCCCACCGCGCTGCCCACGACCACGCCGATCCGGTGCGGTGCGAGCGCGGCCAGTTCGGCGCCGCTGTCCGCGACCGCGCTGCGCGCGGTGACCACCGCGAACTGCGCCGCCCGGTCCATCCGCCGCACCTCCTGCGGACTGAGCCCGTGGTCCAGCCCGCAGAAGTCGGCCTCGGCCGCCACCCGGGAACGGAAGGGCGACGGATCGAAGAAGGTGATGCCGCGGGTGGCGGTGCGTCCCTCGCTGATGAGCCGCCAGAAGCCCTCCCGGCCCAGGCCCCCCGGGGCGAGGACCTCCAGGCCGGTGATGACGACCCGACGCTCCGTCATGCGCCGGCCTCCCAGTGGTAGAAGCGCGTGGCCATGGCGTCGGCGGGGGAGCGCCAGGTCGCCGGGTCGTACGCCTCGATGAAGGGCTTCAGGTCCGCGCTGATCCCGACGAAGCGCGGGTCGTCCTTCGCCTCCTGGATCCGCGAGCCGCCGTCGTCCGCGGCGAAGTCCTGGAGGTGGAAGTACAGGCCGCGGTAGGAGAAGAGCTGCCTGCGCCTGGTCCCCATCCGGTGGGGCATGTCCGTGTCGTCGAACTCGCCGAACAGCCGCGCGACGTCGCGGCTGGACTCGATGGCCATCCGGGCCACGATCAGCGTGCTGTGCATACCTCGCTCCTTGCGGTGGGCCTCGGGCGTTGCGGAAGGGTGGCCCCGCGCGGGGGCCCGGTCCGCCGGGTCCGGCCCGGACGGACCGGACCCGGCGGGGCGGTGCTGCTACTCGCCGGCCGCGCGCGTGTGCACCACGCGGTAGCCGTTCCAGTCGCTCCCGGTCTTCAGCGCCTCGACACGGGCCTCGGACTTCAGCCGCGCCTCGGACTTCTCCGACTCCGGCTGCGCGCGGTGGGCGTCGTACGCGTCCTTGCCGGCCCACTGCGAGTAGATGACGGCGAAGGGGCCGTCGAGGAAGCGGGCGCGCAGCCCCTTGAAGACGCTGTGCGACCGGTAGCCGGGCACGTCGGCGAGCCAGCCGCGGCCCTCGCCCAGCTCCGTGACCAGCTCGTCGCGGTCGCCCTCGGCGACCTTGAAGATCTCGATCACGGTGTAGTCGTCGCGTTGCGGCGAGATCTCGGTCGTGTCGCCCTGCGACGGGTGCCGGTGGGTGTACACGATCTGGCACTGCAACAGCCGGATCGAGGTGGTGATCTCCTGGAAGACCGGCATGGTGCGGTGCTGGAACTCCTCGCCCGCGTACCGCTTCTCCAGGTCCTCGCCGCTGCGCCACTGGATGAAGTTGGCGGTGCCGGGGCTCTCCTGCCCGGCGTGCACCGTGGAGGAGATCCAGCCCTCGTAGGCCGCGGCGTTGACGATCTTCCCCATCTCCTGGAGCAGCGTCTCCTGCTTGTCCGGCTGGTCGGTGGTGAACAGGTTCAGAACGGTCAGGTAGTCGTCGGCGGGGGAGATTCGAGGCATGGCGTGGTCACTTCCTGGGAGGAGTGGATGCGGACTGCGCGGTCGGCCGGCCTCAGCCGGCGGGGCCGAACCAGCGCTCCAGTGCTTCGGACAGGGTGTTTCCGCCCTGGTCGGGCGCGATCCAGGCGACGTAGCCGTCGGGCCGCAGCAGGATCGCGTCGACCTCGGGCAGGTTCTCGCCGTGTCCGACCCGTACGGTGTCGACGCGGTCGGCCCACGGCTTGGCGGCGTCCGGCAGGGCGCCGTCGCCGCCGAGGTCGAGCAGGACGCCCCGGCCGGCGTGCAGCAACGCGTGCACGCGGGTCGGCCGCCCGTCGGCGGTCAGCTCGCCGTCCTCCATCCGCCGGCCGAGCAGCGGATGCGCGCCCGGCCCCACGTCGTGCCGGATGTCGAGGCCGGTGACCATGCCGACGAGGCGGCGCTGCACCGGTTCGTACCGGGCCAGCTCGGCGAACACGTCGGTCAGCGGCGTGACCTCGTCGCCGCCGAGGTAGAGGGTGCGCTGGGCCAGGGTGTTGGTGAGGATGCGGGCACCGACCGGGTGCCGCTCCGCGTGGTAGGTGTCCAGCAGCGCGTCCGGGGCCTGCCCGGCCAGGACGAGTGCCAGCTTCCAGCCGAGGTTCACCGCGTCCTGGACGCCCGCGCTCATGCCCTGGGCGCCGATCGGCAGGTGGACGTGCGCGGCGTCGCCCGCCACGAACACCCGCCCGCTGCGGTAGGCGGCCGCCTGCCGGCTGACGTCGGTGGTCGAGCTGACCCACGACGGGGTGGCCGCGTGGATGTCCTCGCCCGACAGCTTCAGGAAGGCGGCGGCGACCTCGTCGAAGGTGATGGGCTCCGTGCCCGCGCGCAGCGGCTCGTCGCGGTCGTAGTAGATGATGCGGCAGCGGTCGGGGCCGAGCGGCAGCACCATGACCATGCCCCCGGGCACCCGCTCGCCGGAGAACCGGGGCCGCAGCCGGACGCCGGAGACGTCGGCGAAGCGCAGCTCGACCGTGGGCCCGGTGCCGGGGAAGTCGATGCCGGCGGCCCTGCGCACGGTGCTGCGGGCGCCGTCGCAGCCGATGACGTACCGGGCGCGCAGCGTGCCGCCGTCGACGCCGGACGCGCTGACCGTGACCCCGTCGCCGTCCTGGGCCACGCCGGTGACCTCGACCGACCGGAGGGTCCTGGCGCCCTTCTCGGCCGCCCAGCCGGCGAGCATCGCCTCGGTCCGCGACTGCGGGATGCCCCGCGCGCCGTAGGAACCGCCGCTGAGCACCCGGTAGTCCAGCGGGACGCCGCCGAAGTGCCCGACCGGGATCACGTCCACGTCGCCGAGCCGGGACAGCAGTCCGCGCTGCCCGAACTCCTCGATGGTGCGCGCGGAGAACCCGAGCGCGCGCGACTGCCGCATCGGTTCGGCGAGCCGGTCGAGAACGGTCACGGAAACTCCGTGCAGGCCGAGTTCGCCGGCGAGCATGAGTCCCGTGGGACCGGCGCCCACGATGATCACGTCCGCGTCATAATTGTCCATCGTCGCCCATCCGCCCTTTTCTGGTTGATGTCCCACGAGTATGGACAGCGCCGGAGCGGGCGGTAAAGGGAGTTCAGGACAGGTCTTCTGCACGCCAGTACAGAGTTTCTCCGTCAATGTCAGATCTTTGCAGGCGGGCTTGGTCGAGCGGGCGGCCCGGGGCGATTCTTGGGCATGACCTCCACTCACGTAGAGAAAACCGCGCCGGAGACGGATGACGCCGCCACGGTGAGCGGTCTGCTGAACCGGTACCTGCTGGCACTCGACAGCGGGGGACTGGACGACGCATGGGCGCGCGGCCTGTTCACCGCGGACGCCGTCGTCTCCTTTCCGATGGCCACCTACGAGGGAATCGTGGGACTCGCGGAATGGCACCGCCACTCGCTGGAGAAATTCGCCCGCACCCAGCACCTGAATTCACCGGCGGTGGTGGAGTGCGCGGGCGACGAGGCGGAGTTCGGCGCCAACCTCGTCTCCACGCACGTCCACCGCCCCGGCGACGAGCACGCCGCGCTCTTCGTCACCGGCACGTCGGTGGCCGGACGGGCGCGCCGCACCCCGGCCGGCTGGAAGCTCACCCGCCTGTCGTTCGACCTGGTCTGGCGGCAGGGCAGCCCCGTCCCGCCCGCCGGGTGACCGGACGACGGGGACCGGGCCCCGACCGTCGCGAGGCGGCGGCCGGGGCCCGGCGGTGGGGGCAGCAGTGGGGGCGGCGGTGAGGGCGGCGGTGGAAGCGGCGGTGGGCGCCCGGGGCGGTTGGTGCCGGGTGCTCCGGGGCTCAGCAGTTCAGGCTCGACACCCGGTCCACCGCGATCTCGACGACCACCCGCCCCGGCGGGCTGGGCGGGGCCGACCAGTAGCGCTCGGCGTAGCGGCGGGCCCCCTCGGCGATGCGCTCCGGGGCGTCGAGGACCCGGGCGGTCCCCTCCAGGGTGACCCAGCGGAAGCCGTCCACCTGGCACAGCCCGACCCGGGCGCCGGGCGTGGCGAGCACGTTCCTGACCTTGCGGGTGGTGCGCACCGTCAGGACGCGGACCAGCCGCGCCCGCGGGTCCCAGGTGAACCGCACCGGTGCCAGGTGGGGGGAGCCGTCCGGTCGCAGCGTGGTCAGCACGGCCGTGTGCGGCCGGGTGAGGAACGCGTCGAGCGCGGACGGGACCGCCGTCGCACCGCTGTGCTGCGGGGGGAGCGTCATCGTGTGGGATTCCCCTTTCGGTTGGCGGCGCCCTGGGCCCCGCCGTCGTCGTCGGAGCGCTCGGGCCGGCGTCGCGGCCGGCACGCCCCTCACACCGCTTCCTGCCGGCTCCTGAGCCGCTCGGCGAACTGGCCCCACTCCTTGCTGATGCTCTCGGCGATCGGCGCGATCACCCCGAGCCAGTGGGCCGGCACCGCGCCGATCAGCTCCTGCCAGCGGTCCGGGTCCGACGCGTGCAGGGCCATCCACTGGAGGAACTCCTTGCCCCCCTCGGTGTAGCGGACGCAGGGGTCGTTGGCCACCTTGGCCGACACCGCCGCCCAGGCCAGCGGCATGTCCGGGTGGCTGCGGCAGCGCGCCTGGGCGCCGTCCGTACCGGGTGCCCCGTCCGGGTCGGGCACGGCGTGCACGCCGGGTGCGGCCCCGCCGGTGCGAGCGGCGTCCGCCGCGCCGTCCCCCTCCCCGGTCCCGTCGCCCGCCCCGGCGCCGTCCGCACCCGGGTGCGGGCCCGCCGGACCGCCGGCCGGCCGGCTCCCGGACGGTCCCCGGCCCCCGTCGCGCTCCGGGCTGATCCCGCGCCGCAGCCGGGTCCTGACGTCGTGGACCGTGCCCACGGACACGTCGGTCTCCCGGGCGACCTCCCGGAGTGTGGCGTCCGGGTGGGCCTGGAGGTAGGCCGCGGCGCGCCGCCGGCCCTCCCCGGACACCACCGAGCGCAGCCGTCCGTCCGCCCCGAGGCGCTTGCCGTCGGCGGCCGCCTCGCCGGCCGTCCGCCCGCGCAGGGCCGCGACGGTCTTCCCGCTCAGCCCGCTGATGCCGGCGATGGCGCGGTCGGACCAGTCGGGGTGCGCGGTCAGGACGCGTTCGGCGCCGGCGAGCCGGTCCGCCCGCGACAGGGGCAGGCCGTGCGCGCTGTTCGCCCGCATGGCCAGGACCAGCGCCTCGGCGTCCGAGCACTCGACGAAGCGCGCGGCGATGTCCCGGTCGCCGCGGAGCTTGGCGGCCTCCAGCCGGTGCAGGCCGTCGATGACGCCCCAGCCGTTCCTGCGCACCAGGATGGGCGGCAGCGGCGCGTGGCCCGAGACGTCGGCGAGCAGTTGGACGTGCGCGGTGTCCACCCCGCCCCGGCGGAGCCGCAGTTCGGGCGACAGCGCCCGCACCGGCAGCCGCTGCGCCGGGAGGCGCTCGACGGCCCGCAGGTCGAGGTCGCCCGTATCGGCGCTCCGCGGTCCGTCGGCGCGCGCCGCGGCCGTCCGCGGTCCGTCGGCCCGCGGTCTGTCGGCCCGCGCCGCGGCCCCCCGTGGGCCGGCCGGGGCCAGCCCCACGACGTTCCCGCGGCGCCCGGCGCCGACCGGCGGTCCACCGTGACCCGCCCCCGTCGGCGCGCGGCCGTCCGCGATCACCGTAGCCCGCCCGCCGTTGTCAGCCATCCGCCGTGGCTCCTTCCTGTCGCCGTCCCCGACGAGCGTCGCAGCGGGATCTCTAGCCGCGGTCGAGAGTCGGTTGACGGGTGTCCACCCCCGTCGGACCGGTCATGCAGGCGGTCAGGGTGGCGCCGTCGTGGGGGTCGAGCAGGATGAACGAGCCGGTGCGCCGCGACGCGCCGTAGGAGTCGAGCGGCAGGGGCTCGGCGGTGCGGATGCTGACCCGGCCGATGTCGTTGGCCACCAGCCGGCCGGGCGCCGGGTGCGCGGACAGGTCGTCCAGGGTGAGCCGGGAGGGGATGTCCCGCACGACCGCCTTGACGGTGCGGGTGCCGTGCTTGAGCAGGACCCGCTGTCCGACGGTGAGCGGCCGGTCGGCCACGTGGCAGACCGTCGCCGTCACGTCCTGGCTGGTGGCGGGCGCGTGGGCGGTCGGGGCGATCAGGTCGCCGCGGGAGACGTCGAGGCCGTCGGCGAGCAGCAGCGTCACCGACTGCGGCGCCCACGCGGCCGGTACGGGCTCGCCGAGCAGGTCGATCCCGTTGATCCGCGAGGTGCGGCCGGAGGGCAGCACGGTGACCTCGTCGCCGACGCGGAAGGAGCCGGAGGCGATCTGGCCGGCGTAGCCGCGGTAGTCGGGGTGCTCGGCGGTCCGCGGCCGGATGACGTACTGCACCGGCAGCCGGGCCGGGCCGGGCACCGGGTCGTGGCAGACGGCCACCGTCTCCAGGTGCTCCAGGACGGTGGGCCCGTGGTACCAGTGCATGTGCGCCGAGGGCTCCACCACGTTGTCCCCGACCAGCGCGGAGATCGGGATGGCGGTCACCCGCGGGACGCCGAGCCGCCGCGCGTAGGCGCCGAACTCCTCGGCGATGGCGGTGAAGACCGGCTCCTCGTAGCCGGTCAGGTCCATCTTGTTGACGGCGAGGACCACGTGCGGGACGCGCAGCAGGGCGGCGATCGCGGCGTGCCGGCGGGTCTGCTCCAGGACGCCGTTGCGGGCGTCGACGAGGACGACGGCGAGTTCGGCGGTGGAGGCGCCGGTGACCATGTTGCGGGTGTACTGCACGTGGCCGGGGGTGTCGGCGAGGATGAAGCGGCGGCGGGCGGTGGCGAAGTAGCGGTAGGCGACGTCGATGGTGATGCCCTGTTCGCGTTCGGCGCGCAGGCCGTCGGTGAGCAGGGCGAGGTCGGGTGCCTGCTGGCCGCGGACCTGGGAGGCGCGTTCCACGGCTTCGAGCTGGTCGGTGAGCACGGACTTGGAGTCGTGCAGCAGGCGTCCGACGAGGGTGGACTTGCCGTCGTCGACCGAGCCGGCGGTCGCGAACCGCAGCAGCGTGGTGGCGGGGCCGCCCGCCGGGGACGGCGGCGCGGCGGGATCGGTGGCTGTGGTCATGGCTAGAAGTACCCCTCGCGTTTGCGGTCCTCCATCGCGGCCTCGGACATCTTGTCGTCGGCGCGGGTGGCACCGCGCTCGGTGAGGCGGGAGACGGCGATCTCGGCGACGACCTTGTCGGGGGTGTCGGCGTCGGAGTCGACCGCGCCGGTGCAGGACATGTCGCCGACGGTGCGGTAGCGCACCCGCCGCTTCTGCACGGTCTCGCCCTCCGCGGGGCCGCCCCAGCCCCCCGCGGTCAGCCACATGCCGTTGCGCAGGAACACCTCGCGCTCATGGGAGTAGTAGATCTCGGGCAGTTCCACGGACTCCCGCCGGATGTACTGCCACACGTCCAGCTCGGTCCAGTTGGACAGCGGGAAGACCCGCACGTGCTCGCCGGGGGCGTGCCGGCCGTTGTAGAGGTTCCACAGCTCGGGGCGCTGGCGGCGCGGGTCCCACTGGGAGAACTCGTCGCGCAGCGAGAAGACCCGCTCCTTGGCGCGGGCCTTCTCCTCGTCGCGCCGGCCGCCGCCGAAGACCGCGTCGAAGCGCAGCTCGCGGATGGTGTCGGTGAGCGGCACGGTCTGCAACGGGTTGCGGAGGCCGTCCGGGCGCTCCTTGAGCACCCCGCGGTCGATGTAGTCCTGCACGAGGGCCACGTGCATCCGCAGCCCGTGCCGTGCCACGGCCCGGTCGCGGTGGTCGAGGACCTCGGGGAAGTTGTGGCCGGTGTCCACGTGCAGCAGCGCGAAGGGCACCGCCGCGGGCGTGAACGCCTTCAGCGCCAGGTGCAGCATCACGATCGAGTCCTTGCCACCGGAGAAGAGGATCACCGGCCGCTCGAACTCGCCCGCGACCTCGCGGAAGATGTGCACCGCCTCCGACTCCAGCGCGTCCAGGTGCGTGAGCGCGAACTCCCGGCCCGCGTCCTGTCCGTTGCCCGGTACCCCGGTGCGGGGCGGGTTCATGCGAGTCCCCTTTCGGTCAGCAGGGCCAGCGCCGACGCCACGGACTCCGGCACGGTCCGGTGCTGGGACGCGATGCGCAGATCGGGCGCGGCGGGCTCCTCGTACGGGTCGTCCACACCGGTCAGGCCCGTGATCTCGCCGGCGGCCTGGCGGGCGTAGAGCCCCTTGACGTCGCGCCGCGCGCAGACGTCCACCGGCGCGGCGACGTGGATCTCGACGTACGGGGTGCCGGTGTCCGCGTGCCGCTCGCGGACCGCCGCCCGGCTGTCGGCGTACGGCGCGATCACCGGCACCAGGGCCAGGACGCCGTTGCGGGCCAGCAGTTCGGCGACGAAGCCGATCCGCCGGACGTTGGTGTCCCGGTCCGCCCGGGTGAAGCCGAGGCCGCTGGAGAGGAACGCGCGGATCTCGTCGCCGTCGAGCACCTCGACGCGGCGGTCCCCGCCGCGCAGCCGCTCGGCCAGCGCGTACGCGAGGGTGGTCTTGCCGGCGCTCGGCAGACCCGTGAACCAGACGGTCGCTCCGCGTGTCACGTGTGCCTCCTGGGGGGTTGGTGGTCGCCGTGACGGACGGCCGGTGCCCGCCGGACGGGCGGGGGCGGGCCGGGCCCCGGCGGCGCGACGCCACCGGGGCGGGCCGCTCAGCCCAGCCGGGTGGTGGTGCGGGTGGCGCCGAACCAGCGGGTGAGGGCGTCGGTGAGGTCGTGCGCGGTGCCGGGCGAGGTCCAGGCGACGTACCCGTCGGGGCGCACGAGGACGGCGTCAGGGGCGGCGTCGAGGGCGGGACGGAGGGGCCGGTGCCAGGCGCCGGTGACGACGTCGACGCGGTCGGTCCAGCCCTCGGCCGCGGTGGCGGCCTTGGCGTCGTCGGTGACGAGGAGCAGGCCGCGGGCCGTGTGCAGCAGGTCGGCGACGCGGACGCGGGTGCCGTCGGGGCGGTCGATCTCCTGGTCGGGGGGCATGCGCGTGCCGAGCAGGGGGTGGTCGCCGGGGCCGACGTCGTAGCGGATGCCCAGCCCGCTCAGGACGCCGGCCATGTGGGCGGCCGCGCCCTCCTGGGCCACCAGTTCGCCCAGCACCTCGCGCACCGGCTGCATCTCCTGCCCGGTGAGCCGCAGTTCGATCGCGGCCCGGGCGTTGCGCGCCAACTGCGCCCCGATGGGGTGGCGTTCGGCGTGGTAGGTGTCGAGCAGCTCCTCGGGCGCGTGGCCGGCGACGACCGCCGCCAGCTTCCAGCCGAGGTTCACCGCGTCCTGCACGCCGACGCTCAACCCCTGTGCCATGGCCGGGGGTTGGACGTGCGTGGCGTCGCCGGCCAGGAACACCCGGCCGCGCCGGTACTCGGCGGCCACCCGGGAGGCGTCGGTGAAGCAACTGATCCAGCGGCACTCCCCGTGGTGGATGGACTCGCCGGTCAACCGCTGCCAGGCGTCCGCCAGATCGGTGAAGGTGAGCGCGTCCCGGTCCTTCGGCGGTGTGCCCCGTTCGTAGACGACGACCCGGGTGACGCCGCTCTCCAGGTCCATGGCCATGATCATGCTGCCGTCCGGCAGGTTCTCGCCGATGCGCCGGCGCCGGGTCTCGATCCCGGTGACGTCGGCGGTGAAGAAGCCGCGGGTGGGCTCGGGGCCGGGGAAGCCGACGCCGAGCAGCCGGCGTACGGTGCTGCGGCCCCCGTCGCAGCCGACCAGGTAGGCGGCGGTGTCCTCGCCGGGGCCGTCCGGTCCCTCGAAGGCCACGGTCACGCCGTCCGGCGTCTCGCGCAGCCCGGTCACCTCGTGGCCGCGCAGGATCGGCACCCCGAGCCGGGTCACCCACTCCTGAAGCATCCGCTCGGTGCGGTACTGCGGGACGCCCCTGGCGCCGTAGTGGTTCTCCTCCAGCAGGCCCAGGTCGATCGGCACGCCGCCGAAGTGGGCGTCGGCGGGCTCGGTCGCGCCGAGTTCACCGAGCAGCCCCCGCTGGTCGAAGCTCTCGACCGCCCGCCGGGTCAGGCTGGCGCCGCGCGACTCCCGGGCCGGAGACGACAGCCGCTCGTGGACGACCACGTCGGCGCCGCCCAGGCGCAGTTCGCCGGCCGCCATCAGCCCGACCGGGCCGGCGCCGACGACGATCACGTCCCGTGCCATCGTCACGCCCCCGTCCGGTCGTCGCCGGCCGCGGAACGGACCGCGGCCGCCGCCGGTGTGGTGGTGCGGGGGGCGCCGAACCAGCGGGTGAGGGCGTCGGTGAGGTCGTGCGCGGCGCCGGGCGAGGTCCAGGCGACGTACCCGTCGGGGCGCACGAGGACGGCGTCGAGGGCGGGGAGGGCCGGTTCGTGCCAGGCGCCGGTGACGACGTCGACGCGGTCGGTCCAGCCCTCGGCGGCGGTGGCGGCCTTGCCGTGGCCGGTGACCAGGAGCAGGCCGTGGGCCGTGTGCAGCAGGTCGGCGACGCGGACGCGGCTGCCGTCCTCCCGCACGATCTCGTCGTCGGGGGGCATGCGCGTGCCGAGCAGGGGGTGGTCGCCGGGGCCGACGTCGTAGCGGATGCCCAGTCCGCTCACGATGCCGGCCAGGTGTCCCGCGGCGTCCTTGCCCGCCACCAGCTCGCCCAGCACCGCGCGGACGGGGTCCATGGTGTCGTCGCCCAGGTACAGCCTCGACGCCGCCTGGGCGTTGCGCACCAACTCCCGGCCGACACGGTGGCGTTCGGCATGGTAGGTGTCGAGCAGCTCCTCCGGGGCCCGGCCGGCGAGCACCGCCGCCAGCTTCCAGCCGAGGTTCGCGGCGTCCTGGAGGCCGGCGCTCAGCCCCCAGGCGGCCAGTGGCGGTATCGCGTGCGCCGCGTCGCCGGCCAGCAGGACCCGGCCCTGCCGGTAGCGGTCGGCGAGCGCGGCCTCGTTGCCGCAGGCCCACAGCCACAGCGGCCGGGCGTCGTGCAGCGACTCGCCGGTCAGCCGCTGCCACGCGTCGGCGACCTCGGCGAAGGTCAGGGATCCGGGGTCCGGGTCGGGCGGCAGGCTCCGGTCGTGGATCACCACGCGGTAGCGGCCGTCGCCGAGCGGGGTGCACACCACCATGTCGCCGCCGGGCAGCCGCTCGCCGATCGGCCGCGGCCGCAGGGTGACGTCGGTGATCTCGGCGGTGTACATGCCCCGCGTGGAGTCCCGGCCGGTCACGGGCACGCCGGCCGCCGCGCGGACGGCACTGCGCGGCCCGTCGCAGCCGACCAGGTAGGCGGCGGTGTCCTCGCCGGGGCCGTCCGGTCCCTCGAAGGCCACGGTCACGCCGTCCGGCGTCTCGCGCAGCCCGGTCACCTCGTGGCCGCGCCGCACCGGGACCCCGCGTTCGGTCAACCAGTTCTCCAGCATTTCCTCGGTCCGGGCCTGGGAGAGTCCCAGTACCCCGCTGTGGTTCTCGTCCAGCATGCCGAGATCGAATCGGACACCGCCGAAGTGCCCCATCGGGCCCCAGCGGAACGGGTCCAGCCGGGAAAGCAGTCCGCGCTGTTCCAAGGTTTCCGCGGCGCGCCGGTTGAATCCGAGGGCGCGGGATTCACCGGACCGGGCGGAGTTTTTCTCGTAGACGATGACATCCACTCCGCCGAGATGGAGTTCGCCGGCCAATAACAGGCCGACCGGCCCGGCCCCGACAATTATCACGCCAGTTTCCATAAAGCCCTCCCACGGGGGCGGCTGGGAAATCGTCGAGCTCAACGTACACAGTGCACCGTTCGGGTGCAATGGCGTGATCAGGGCGCGGAGAAAAGGCCGTTCGGCGGGTGCCCGGAAAAGCGTTCAACCGCGGAATCTCCGCGGTTGAAGGCCAAGCGTGTTCTTTTGCGGTGCGCCGCGGTCAGCTCGCGGCAGGGGGAACGGGCGCCGGATTGGCCGCGCAGGAGGCGTCGACGCCCCGGGCGGACGCCGGGCGGGTGCCGTCGGCGAAGAAGGCGCTGACGTAGGAGTTCATGCAGGCGTTGGCGTTGCGGGACATGGACGTCTCGTGCTCGAACCCGCCGCGCTCCACCACCAGTCGGGAGTCGGGGAACTCGGCGTGCATCCGCAGCGCGCCCGAGAGCGGGGAGTTGCCGACGCCGTCGCCCTGGAGCAGCAGCACGTCGACGTTCCGGTCACCGATCTTCTGCGGTGTGCCGGCCGCCACCGGCCAGAAGGCGCAGGGCGCGGCGTACCAGGCGTCGGACCAGGTCATGACGTGGTCGCCCGCCGCGTACTGCGCCGCGTAGTCCTTCTCCCAGGTCTTCCAGTCACGCGGCCAGGGCGTGTCGACGCACTGCACCGCGTTGTACATCGCCTGCTTGTTCTGGGTCGGCGTCCCCGGGACGCCGAAGCCGGCCTGGAGTTCGGACGGGTCCCCCCGCAGCACCCAGTCCGACAGCGCCGCCGCGTCGGTGGTCCACGACGAGCGCCGGTAGAGGCTGACGAGGAAGAAGTCCGAGTACTCCGACGGGCCGATCTGCCCGCCGATCGGCGCCTTCCGCACCGCGGCCATGCCCTTGTAGTAGTTCGCCTCGACCGCGGCCTTGGTGGTGCCCAGGTGGTAGGTCGCGTCATTGGAGGCGATCCAGGAGAAGTAGGTGCCCGCGCTCTTCTCGAACGAGGCGCTCTGCTCCAGGTCGGTGTCGTACCAGGTGCCGTCCGGCGCCACCACGGTGTCCAGCACCATCCGCCGCACCCGGGAGGGGAACATCGAGGCGTAGACCGAGCCCAGGTAGGTGCCGTAGTCGTAGCCGAAGTAGCTGATCTGCCGCTGGCCGAGCGCCTGCCGGATGGAGTCCATGTCCCGGGCGGCGTCCTTGGTGCCGAGGTAGGGGAGCACGTCGCCGTACGCCTTGCCGCAGCTCTGGGCGAACTCACGGGCCCGGGCGACCCAGGCGCTCTCCTGCGCGGCGGTGCGCGGCACGTAGTCCGGGCGGGCCTGGCCCGGCCAGAGGTAGGACGGGTCGCAGGTGACCATCGGCTCGCTGGCCCCGGTGCCGCGCGGGTCGAAGCCGATCCAGTCGTACTGGGCGCCGACCGCCGTCGGCAGCCCGGAGGTGCCGGTGGCGAACCGCGTGGGCAGGTCCCGTCCGAACTGGCCGGGCCACTGGCCCCGGTTGAGCAGGACGACGCCCTGGTACTGGTCGGCGGGCGCGGTGTGCTCCGCCCGGGTCAGCGCCAGGGTGATCTTCCGGCCGTTCGGCCGGCTGTAGTCGAGCGGCACCTGGAGGGAGCCGCACTCCAGCCCCTTGAGCAGGGTCCCGACCAGCGGGTCGCTGTCCGGACAGGGCGACCAGCTGATGGCCGCCGTCTTCGGTGTGGTCGTGGCGGTCGTGGCGGTGGCCTGCGCCGGTGCGGCCGCGGCCACACCCGCGAGGGCGGCTGCCGCCGCCACCGCCGCGACGAGTCTTCTTCTCTGCACGGATTCCCCCATCGTGTCGCGCGGCCCGCCGGCGTGCCCGGCGAACGGGCAGGTCGGGGGCCGGTTTCGTGGGCATGTCGACGTGCCCGCTGCACGGGTCGCGTCGAAGGATCTGCGGAAGAGTACCGAGATCGCGGTGGCCGGAAGAACCGCCGTCGTTGAGCACGCTCGCGGTTGAGCACGGGCGCCGCGGGGCAGGGAATCCGCCGGGTACGGCCCGGTTGCCGGTCGTCGGTTGCCGGTTGTCCTGCGGCCGGTCGCCGTCGTACGGACCAGCGCGGTACGGCTACGGGGGGCCGGCCACCGCCGTACGGTCCGCCCCCGTACGCACGAAGCGGCGCCGGCCGGGTCGGGAGGCGGGTCGGTCCCGCGCCCCGGCCCGGCCGGCGCCGCCGTTGCGTGCGTACGTGTCCTCCGGCGCCGCGCGCCGGACAGGCCCTAGCTCGGCCCCGAGCCCGGGGCCGCGGGGCCGTCGACGCCCTCGGGGGCGATCGGGCCGCCCGCGCGGCCCATCTGCTGCATCCGCTCGCGCATGGACGCGGTGGTGTTGACGTGGGGGAAGCCGTCCGCCGGCACCTCGACACCGAGGAACTCGCACAGCGGTTCCCAGCCCTGCTTCACGTCGTAGACGAGCAGCTTGTCCGGGGCGACCGAGTCGATGATCTCCTGGTTGCGCCGGTGGTAGACCTCGATCGCGTGGCTCTTGTCGGAGAACCGCCCGTCGAACAGCCCGTCCCACGTCATGACGGTCGTCATGCGCAGCACCCGGGCCTGCCGTGAGCCCTCCGGCGGCGGGTTGTCCCGTCCCCTCAGGACGAACTGGTACAGCGTGTTGTACGTGCTCTCGTACCAGCCCTCGGCGTCGCGCACCGTGAGCACGACCTTGGCCTCGGGGAACGCCTCGGTGATCGGGCGGAAGTAGAAGGAGGGCGGGCCGTCCACGGCGGAGGTGTAGCCGTCGAACACCGCGTCCCAGTCGGGGCTGTCGCCGTCGCAGACGATGCCCTCCCACTGCTGGAGACGCTTCTCGTCGCCCACGATGTCGAACATGTGGTAGCAGGGTCCCAGTCCGAGCCGCTCCAGCGCCACCTGGAGCGAGGTCGTCCCGGTCCGGCCTAAGCCGGCGTTGATGAGCTTCAGCATCGCGATGTGTTCCCTCCATCGGTACGGTCGGCCGGCAGCATGCTTTCCCGCGCCTCCGGGCGAGTCAACAGCCCTGCGGACGAGATCTGGCCGGGCGGGGCGGGGCGGGCCGAGACGGGGCGGGCCGAGACGGGGCCGGCCGGGCGTCAGCGCCAGTCGGCCGGCACCTGCCGGGTGGACACGTTGACCCGGTTCCAGAGGTTGACCAGGCTGATGTGGAGGACCAGCGCGGCGAGTTCCTGCTCCTTGAAGTGCCGCTCGGCGTCCTCCCAGACCGCGTCGGGCACCGGGTCCTCCTGGCCGCTGATCTCGGTGGTGCTCTCGGCCAGTGCCAGCGCGGCGCGCTCGGCGTCCGAGAAGCAGGACGCCGCGCGCCAGTCGGCCACCTGGGGCAGGCGGTCGTCGGCCTCCACGGCCTTCCCCAGGTCGGCCGGGAGCGTGTAGAGGCGGCCGTTGATCTGGCTGACCCGCAGCCGGACCAGGTCGAGCGTCCGCTGCGGCACGCCGGTCCCGCCGATGACCTTGGACAGGTCGAGCAGCGGCTGGAGGGCGTCCGGCACGACGAGCGAGGGGTTGTTCATCCGGGGTGGCATCGGGTCATCTCCTGGGAGTCGGGGCCGTTCCCCGCCACGCGGCGCGCTCCCGCGGGCGGCACGGCGGGGAGGCGGGGGCGGAGCCGGGCGCGAGGGGGTGCTCTGCGGTGAATGCCGCGCCCCAGGCTGCCGCCCGGGGCGCCGCTCCGGCAAGTGAACGCCGCGGCGGCGGTGAGCGGCCGGCGGGTCCCGTGCGTGCGGGTCCCGTGCGTGCGGGCACCGCACGGGGGCGGCGGCCACCGCCCCGACGGGGTCGCGCCGACCGGACGGCACCGCGCCACCCGGTCTGCTCGACCGCGGAGTTGCGCGGTTGAACGTGCCCGCCGTCGACAACCGCGGCCCCGGTGCGCACAGTCTGGGGGACCCCTCCGACGGGAGGAAGGGGGCCCCGCACGCGCGGTCGAGGAGACCGGGCGCACCGGGGCACCGGACGGGCCGAGGGGCTCGGCCCGCCGGGGATCGGACCGCCAGAGACCGGAGAGGGGACACGCCGCGATGACCGGGAAGGTGACCGCCAAGGTGACCGGCAAGGTCGCGCTCGTCACGGGCGCCAACAAGGGGATCGGCTACGAGACGGCACGCCAACTGGGGGAGCGGGGCGCCCTCGTGCTCGTCGGCGCCCGGGACGAGGTGCGGGGCGAGCGGGCGGCCGACGCGCTGGCGGCGCTGGGAGTCAGCGCGGTGCCGCTGCGCCTGGACGTGACGGACCCGGTGAGCGTGGCCGAGGCGGCCGCCGGGATCGAGCGGCACCACGGCCGCCTGGACATCCTGGTCAACAACGCCGGCGTCGCCGGCGGCTTCACCGGCGCCCCCAGCCAGGCGACGGCCGACGACCTGCGCGCGGTCTACGAGACCAACGTCTTCGGCGTGGTCACCGTGACCAACGCGATGCTGCCGCTGCTGCGCCGCTCCCCGGCGGGCCGCGTCGTCAACATGTCCAGCCACATCGGATCGCTGACCCTGCACGCCGACCCGGACTCCCCGGTCGCGTCGGTCAACATGATCGCCTACCAGTCCTCGAAGACCGCGCTCAACGCCCTCACGCTGGCGTACGCGAAGGAACTGCGGGATACGCCGGTCAAGGTCAACGCGGCCCACCCCGGCGTGGTGGCCACCGACATCAACCACCACCGCGGCGGGCGGACCCCCGCGCAGGGCGCCGTGATCGCCGTCCGCCTGGCCCTGCTGGACGCCGACGGGCCGACGGGCGCGTCGCTGTCGGAGGACGGCCCGGTGCCGTGGTGAGGGCCCGCGCCGCATGCGCGGGGGCGCGGCGCGGGGGTGCCCCGCGTGCCGCTACAGCGGTCCTCGTGCCCTCCTCGGCCGGTCCTCCAGGACCGGCGACCAGGGTGGCGGGCGGCCGGTCCCCCGCCCGCGGGACCCCGGGGCGGCGGGAGCCGAGCGGCCGCCGATTCGACGAAGGAGGAGAGCCGGACCGATGAGCTTCGTGAAGGTCTGCCCGGAAGAGAAGGTCCCGGCCGACGGCGCGATCGCGGTCGAGGTCGAGGGCACCCCGATCGTGCTGGCCCGCAGCGGCGGCACGGTCTACGCGGTCGGCGAGCTGTGCTCGCACGCCGAGGTGTCCCTCGCCGAGGGCGAGGTGTACGACGGCACCATCGAGTGCTGGCTGCACGGGTCGTGCTTCGACCTGCGCACCGGCGCCCCCTCCAACCCGCCCGCGACCCGCCCGATCACCACCTACCGGGTGAAGGTCGAGGACGGCTACGTCCACGTCGCACCCGACGCCGGGGCCCCGGCGTGAGGGCCGCGGCGAAACAGCCGCCGGCCGGATCGCGGGCGGCGGAGCGGCGGGAGCGGCGCCCGGTCGTCGGGATCTGCGCGCGGACGGCGCCGGTCACCCTCCAGGGCGCGGCGATGACGGTGAGCCTGGCACTCCAGTCGCACGTGGACTTCCTCGCGGCCGCGGGCTGCGTACCGGTGGTCCTGCCGCCGGGGCACGGCGCCGAGGACCTCGTCGGCACGCTCGACGGCCTGCTGGTGCCCGGCGGGCCGGACGTCGACCCGGCGCTGTACGGCCAGGACGCGCACCGCGCGACCCGGGCCTTCCGCCCGGACCTGGACCGTGCCGAACTCGCGCTGATCGGCGCCGCGCTGGAGGCGGAACTGCCGCTGCTCGCCGTCTGCCGCGGCATGCAGCTCCTGAACGTCCGGTGCGGCGGCACCCTGCACCAGCACCTGCCCGACACCACGGGCGGCGACGCCCACCGCCCGGCCACGGCGGACTTCACCTTCGGCCGGCACGCCCTGGAGCTCCGGCCGGGCAGCCGCGTCGCGGAGGTGCTGGGCGACGGCGCCGCCGAGTCGTTCTGCCACCATCACCAGGCCGCCGACCGGATCGGCACCGGACTGGCCGCCACCGCGTGGGCCCCGGACGGGACCGTCGAGGCGGTCGAGGCGGAGGGCCGCCCCTTCGCGGTGGGCGTGCAGTGGGAGGTGGGCCAGACCGAGGACGACCGCTTCCACCGGGCGCTCGCCGAGGCGGCCCGCCGCCGCGCGGGCCTGTCCACCCGTCCTTGACCGCGGCTACAGACACCGTCGCCAGGCTACGAGAGCGGCGCGTCCGAAGAGCACCGCTGAGCACCACCCCAGTCCGCGTCAGTGCCAGGACGCGGCGGGCCGACCGGCGACCGGCGGCCCGGCCCGTGCGGCAGCCCCGTGATCGTGAGGCTGCACCTCCAGGAAGGACCACAATGGCAGCAGTCGAGGTACCGGTTCTGATCGTGGGCGGCGGCGGATGCGGCCTGGCCGCCTCCAACTTCCTGTCCGACCACGGCGTGGCCCACCTGCTGGTGGAACGGCACGCGGACACCGCCCACGTGCCGAAGGCGCACTACCTCAACCAGCGCACCATGGAGATCTTCCGGCAGCACGGACTCGACGCGCCGATGGTCGAACAGGGCGCGCCCCTGGAGCTGTTCGGCGGCCTGCGCTGGCTCACCTCGCTCACCGGCGGCGGGGAGATGGACGCGCGGCTGATCCACGAGATGGACGCCTTCGGCGGCGGCGTGCTGCGCGAGAGGTACGCGGCGGCCGGCCCCGTCCTGCCGGTCAAGCTGCCGCAGGTCAGGCTGGAGCCGATCCTGCGCCGCACCGCGCAGGAGCGCAATCCCGGACGCGTGCTGTTCGGCCACGAGATGACCGGCTTCGAGGACCGGGGCGACCGGGTCGTCGCCGAGATCCGCGAGGTGGCCACGGGGGAGACCACCACCGTCACCGCGCAGTACCTCATCGGGGCCGACGGCGGCCGCACGGTCGGCAGCGCGCTCGGCATCGAGATGCAGGGCCTGCACGGCCTCCTCGACGTCACCACCGCCTACTTCGCCGCCGACCTGTCGCCCTGGTGGCAGGAGGGCACCCTCCTCACCCACTTCCTCAACGCCTACGACCCGGACCTGTGCAGCAACCTCATCGAGATGGGCCCGAGCTGGGGCAAGGCGTGCGAGGAGTGGGTGCTGCACTTCCCGCCGATGCCGGACGGCCGCCTCGACGAGGAGGCGGTCACCGCCCGCATCCGGGAGCTGCTGGGGGTGCCCGACCTGGAACTGACGCTCCACCACGTGACGAACTGGACGGTGGAGGCACTGGTCGCCGAGCACTACCGCAAGGGCCGGGTGCTGCTGGCCGGCGACTCCGCGCACCGGCAGCCGCCGACCGTCGGGCTGGGCCTCAACTCCGGTATCCAGGACGCCCACAACCTCGCCTGGAAGCTGGCCGCGGTGCTGTCCGGCCGGGCCGGCGACAGCCTCCTCGACACCTATGAGGCGGAGCGGCGGCCGGTGTGCCGGCACAACGTCGACTGGGCGGTGTCCGCGGCCTCCCACCACCAGACGGTGCTGGAGACCGTCGGCCTCGGCCCGCACGCCCCCGCCCAGCGCCGGGAGCGGATGTTCGCCAGGTTCTTCGAGCAGTCCCCGATCGGCGAGGTGGTCCGGGCGCGGACCGCGGAGATCCTCGACACCCACCGGGCCGGCGGGCAGGCCCACGACCTGGAGGTCGGTTTCGCCTACGAGCAGGGCGCGGTCGTCCCCGACGGCAGCGCGCCGCCGCCGCGCACCCCGATGCGCGACGTCTACCACCCGACCACCCGGCCGGGCCACCGGCTGCCGCACGCCTGGCTGGAGCACGAGGGCCGGCGCGTGTCGACCCACGACCTGGCCGGCCCCGCCCGCGGCTTCGTCCTGTTCACCGGCGCGGAGGGGACCGCGTGGTGCGAGGCGGCCGCACAGGCGGCGGAGAAGCTCGGCGTGCCGGTCACCGCGGTCCGGATCGGTACCGGCGCGCAGTACGCCGACGTCGACGGCGGGTGGGCGGCCGTCAGGGAGACCGCCGCGGACGGCGCGGTCCTGGTGCGCCCCGACAACCACGTCGCCTGGCGCGCCGCGACCGCGGCGGAGGACCCGGCGGCCGTACTGGCCGACGCGCTCTCCCGCGTCCTCGCCGGCACCGGCGCGGACCGGGCCACGGCCTAGGCACGCGCCCGAAGCGCCCGAAGCGCCCGAAGCGCCCGACGCAACGCGGCATCACGGCATCACGGCACCACGGCACCACGGCAGTTCGGAAGCAGGGCGGTACCGCGGTTCCCGGGTGCCGCCGGGCACCCACATCTACCAGGCGGTTGAGGCAGCCGAGACGGAGGCAGACGGTGACGGTGGACGGGACGGTCCTGGTACTGGGCGGAACCGGCAAGCAGGGCGGCGCCACGGCCCGCGAACTGCTGCGCCGGGGGCGGTCGGTGCGCGCGCTGGTGCGCGCGCCCGAGTCCCCGGCGGCCCGGGCGCTCGCCGCGGCGGGCGCGGCCCTGGTGCCCGGCGACTTCGAGGACGAGGCGTCGCTGCGCGCGGCGATGGCGGGGGTGCGGGGCGTGTTCAGCGTCCAGACCTTCCGCACGCCGGGCGGGTCGGCGGCCGAGGAGCGGCACGGCAAGGCGGTGGCGGACGCCGCCGCGGCGGAGGGTGTCGCCCACTTCGTGTACAGCTCGGTGGGCGGCGCCGAACGCTCCAGCGGCATCCCGCACTTCGAGAGCAAGTGGAACATCGAGCAGCACATCCAGAAGCTCGGCCTGCCGGCGACCGTGCTGCGGCCGACCATGTTCCACGACGTGCTGCGCGACATCGGGCCGCGTCCCGCGGACGGCGGGCTCGTGCTGGGCCTGTGGCTGCGCCCCGAGGTCGCGGTGCAGGTCATCGCGACCAGCGACATCGGCGCCTTCGCGGCGGACGCCTTCGACGACCCGGACACGTGGCTGGGCCGGCAGGTCGAGATCGCCGGCGACGAGCTGACGGGGCCGCAGATGGCCGCGGCGTTCGAGCGCGTCTCCGGCATCCCGACCCGGTACGCGCAGCAGTCCTTCGGGCCGCTGCGGGCGGCCCGCGCGGACCTGGCCCTGATGTTCGACTGGCTGGACCGGGAGGGGTACCGCGCGGACCTGCCCGCGCTGCGGCGCGTCAGGCCGGACCTGGTCGGCCTGGAGACCTGGCTGCGGGCGAACTGGACCCCGCCGGCCGGCGCCGGGCACTGACCGGGGGCGGCGCGGCAGCGCCGGGGGCCCGCCACCGCGGCAGCGGTGGCGGGCCCCCCGCGCGCCGCGGGTGGGCGGGAGCGGCTGCCCTCTCCCCGCGCCCGGCGGGTTCGGAGGCGCGGCGCGTTGCCGCGCCCGGGAAGGGCGCGGCGGGCACGGCACGGCACGGCCCGCGGACCAGGTCCGCGGGCCGTGCCCGCCGCCGCCCACGGCCGGTCAGCCCAGGGCGAACCCGGCGAGGACCCGGCCGAGGACGTCGGTCTGCACCCGGTGCCACGAGCCGGGCAGCCCCATGCCCCACCCGTTCGGCAGGGCGCGCGCGGTCGCGCGGGCCGCGTCGCGCAGCCAGTCGCCGGTGTTCTCGCTGTACACGACCAGGGCCGGCACCCGCAGCCGCGCGAGCCGCTCGGTCGGCACGTCGAAGTCGCCCAGGATGGTGGTGTCGTAGACGAGGGTGTGGGCGTTCTCCTCGTTCGTCGCCCACAGCGGGCCGCGCCGCCACTCCACGAGGACCTCGGGGGTCAGGCCGAGCAGTTCGGAGAGCCAGTACTCCGCGGTCTCGCCGCGGCGGCCGTCTTCCAGCAGCCCGCGCAGGACCTCCATGCAGTCGGCCGGGGGCTTCGGATGGCCGCCGGTGCGGAAGTACGGTTCGTGCAGCGCGAGCCGGGTGATCGGCACGCCGGCCATGGCCGCTTCGAGTGCCAGGTTGGCCCCGGTGGACCCGGCGAACACGACCGCCTCGCCGCCGGCCTCCTCGATCAGCGCGGCGAGGTCCTCGATCTCCCGCTCGACGGCGTACGCGGGAGCGTCCCCGCTCTCGCCGCGCCCCCGCCGGTCGTAGACGTAGGTGGTGCAGTGCGGCGCCAGTTCGGGAACGAGGGAGTCGAAGATCGTGTGGTCGCGGAACGCGCCGTTCATCAGGATGATCGGCGGGCCCTCGCCCGCGCTCCGGTAGGCGATCGTCGTGCCGTCCCGCGATACGACCTTCCGCATGGCGCTCTCCTCACGCTGGGCTGGTGGTGGTCGGTACCGCCAATGTCCGGCACCCCGGTGGACGGCCGGTCGAGTGCGGATCGCACCCCCGCGGGTCCGCAGCACCCCGGCGGGGCCGGCGCGCGGGTCCACCCGGACTCGACCGGAACTGCCGGCCCCCCTTCCCACACTGGGGCCACACCCATCCATGAGGGAGCCGGCGGAATGGCGGACAACGGAATGGCTCAGACGCGCGGAGTTCCGCACGTGGTCGTCGTCGGGGGCGGAGTCGCGGGGTTGGCGGCGGCGTTCTTCCTGCGGAACGAACCGGTAAGGGTGACGGTCCTGGAGGGATCGTCGCGGATCGGCGGGCAGCTCGCCGTCTCGGAACTGGCGGGCACCGTCATCGACGAGGGCGCGGAGTCGACGTACGCCCGGCGCCCCAAGACCGCCCGTCTGCTCAGGGAGGCCGGGCTCGACGACCGGGTCGTCTCGGCGGGCACCAAGGCGATGGGGATCCGGACCGGGGACGCCGTCCGCCCGCTGCCGGACCGCCAGTTCATGGGCGTGCCCTGCGACATGGACGAGCTGGCCGCGTCCGGCATCCTGTCCGAGGCCGCGGTGGAGCGGGCGCGCGAGGACGCCGTGCTGCCCATGGCCGCGCCGCAGGGCGACGTCTCCGTGGCGGAGTTCGTGGGGGGACGCTTCGGCCGCGAGGTCGTGGACCGGCTGGTCGACCCGTTCCTGGCCGACGCCTACTTCGGCCGCGCCGAAGAGCTGTCGCTGGCGGCGACGTTGTCCCCGCTGGTCGGCGCCGCCCGCCGGCACCCCTCCCTGGCGCAGGCGGCCGGCGCGCTGATCCCGCCGCTGCCTGAGGACGGGGTGCGGCCGCCGACGGGCATCTCCACCCTGGTCGGCGGGCTCGGCAGGCTGCCGCGGGTGCTCGCCGACGCCCTGCTGGCGCAGTCGCCGGGATCGGTGGTGCGGACCGGCGCCGCGGTGCGCACCCTCGCCCGCGGCGCGCAGGGCTGGCGGCTGGGCGTGGACGGCGCCGCCGGCCCCGGGACCGTCGACGCGGACGCCGTCGTCCTGGCCGCGCCGGCCGGAGCGACCGGCCGGCTGCTCGCCGGGCTCCCCGGGACCGCGGACGCCACCGCGGCGCTCGCCGCCGTCCCGCACGCCGGCTCGGTGATCATCACCCTCGCCTACCCGCGGGACGCGCTCGCCGCGATGCGCGCCCGGGGCCACAGCGGCTACCGGGTGCCCGCGGTGGACGGGCGGCCGATGAAGGTGGTCACTTTCTCCACCGTCAAGTGGCCGCACATGGCCGGGGAGGTGGAGATCGTGCGCTGCCAGGCCGGGGGGAGCGGCGACGGCGACGTGCTGGGGCGCGACGACGCCGATCTCGTCGCGCTCGCGGCGGCCGAGGTCGCCGGCGCGGCCGGGGTGGCGGGCGCCCCGGTGGCGTCGCGCGTGACCCGCTGGGCCGACGCGGTGCCCCAGTACACGGTCGGCCACCTCGACCGGGTGGAGCGCATCCGCGCGTCGGTGGCGGCGCAGCCCTCCCTCGCGGTGTGCGGCGCCCTGTACGACGGCGTGGGCATCGGCCAGTGCGTGGTCAGCGCGCTCAAGGCCGTCGACCAGGTGCTGGACTCGCTGCGCGAGGCCGTGCCGGCCGCCGTGCCCGCCCAGGACTGAGCGCCGTCCCCGACCGCATCCCCGTTCCGTCCGTTTGGAGGCCCGACGTGGCGCAAGGCACCCCGACCCCTGTCGACTTCTGGTTCGATCCGCAGTGCCCCTGGGCGTGGATCGCGTCGCGCTGGATGCACGAAGTGGCGCTCCTGCGGCCCGTGGAGCTGCGCTGGCGGGTGATGAGCCTTGCCGTCCTCAACGAGGGGCGGGAGCTGCCGCCGCGCTGGCGGGACGCGAGCGGCTTCGGCCCGGTGCGGGTGTGCGTCGCGGCCGAGCAGAAGTACGGTCCCGAGGTGCTCGGCCGGCTCTACACCGAGATGGGCACCCGGTTCCACCACGAGAAGGCGCCGCGGGACCGCGGGACCGTGGCGGCGGCGCTGCGGGCCGCGGGCCTGGACGGCGGCCTGGCCGACGCGATGGACGCCACGGAGTACGACCCGGCGCTGCGCGCGTCGCACCGCGACGGCATGGACCGGGTCGGCTACGACGTCGGCACCCCGGTGATCTCGGTGGCCGGGAACGCGTTCTTCGGACCGGTGGTGACACCGGTGCCGCGCGGCGAGGCGGCGGCCCGCCTGTGGGACGGCGTCCTGCTGGTCACCGCCACGGACGGGTTCTTCGAGCTGAAGCGCACCCGCGACCGCAAGCCGAGCTTCGACTGACCTCCGGCGGCGCCCGGCGCCGTGTACACGCCGTGCCCCGTCCGCCGTTGCGGGCGGGGCACGCGTCCTGGCCATAATGCTCGGACACGGCAGACGGGGCGGCGCCCCGGCGGTCGGACCGCGACACTGGGGACGACGGTCGCGGGTCCGTGCGCACCGCCCGTCGCCTCGCCCCGGTCCAGCCCCGGACGCCACCCACGCCTACAGGAGCAGACGATGAAGTTTCGGACCCAGGTCGAGCCCCCGGAGCCCATGCGGGGCCTGGAGGTGCCGCCCGAGGTCGTGGAGGAGCTCGACGGCGGCGCGCGCCCCGCCGTGACCATCACCGTCAACGGGCACTCCTGGCGCAGCCGGCTGGCGATCATGCGCGGCCGGCACCTGATCGGCTTCAGCAAGGCCAACCGCGCCGCGGCGGGCGTCGACACCGGGGAGGAGGTCGAGGTCGAGCTCGAACTCGACACCGCGCCCCGCACGGTGGTCGAGCCCGAGGACTTCGCGGCGGCCCTCAAGGCCGACCCGGTCGCCGCCACCGCCTACAAGAGCCTGACCCAGAGCCGCAAACGCGAGCACATCCGGGCCATCGAGAGCGCGAAGAAGCCCGAGACGCGGGCCCGCCGCATCGCGAAGGCGCTGGTGACGCTGCGGGAGCAGGACCTGTCCTGAAGCCCGGTTCCGAGGCCCCGTCCTGAAGCCCCGTGCGGCGGCGGGAGGGCGGTGCTCAGCGCTTCTGGCGCCGCCGTTCCTCCCGCCGCCACTGCCGCAGCAGCGCCCGCTCCAGCGGGGTGAGGGCGGTATCCGGGCGCAGCCGCTCGGGGTGCGCGGGCGGCGGCCCGTCGAGGGGTTCGGGCTCCTCGTCCGGCGGCCAGCCGGGCACCCACAGCCCCAGGGCGTGCATGGCCCCGTAGGCGCCCAGGGACCTGCACATCTCGCCGACGAAGCGCCTGAGGAGGGCGAGGGCGGCCATGGACGGGTTCCCTTCGCGTCGTGCCTCGCCGGAGCGCGGGCGTGTGACGCTACTGTCCCTGCCGCGGTTGGAGGCGGGCTGGAAGCGCGCTCGAGTACGCACGGCTCCGTCCGGCCTCCAGAGGGAACTCAGCGGGACCTGCCAAGGTGGCGGGGTGGGGCGCGGGCCCCGCGGTCGACGCGACGGCGCGTGGACGTGGGAGGAGAGTCCGGTGGGCGATGCCGCAGGCGAGTGGTGGGAGTCCGACGGCGGCTGGCCGACGCCGCTGCTGAGACTGGCGGGGGTGGACGACGAGGACGAGCCGGCGGAGCCGCACATCGTCCGCGGGATCGACTGACCGGGCCGACGCGTGCGGCCCCGGCCCCCCGCCGAGCGGGGAACCGGGGCGGGACGGTCGGGGGCGGATCAGCCCCAGTCGCCGGCCATCTGCTTGGTGGTGACGTTGAGCCGGTTGAAGAAGTTGGTCAGGGCGACCATCAGCACCAGGGCGGCCAGGCCCTTCTCGTCGAAGTGGTCGGCGGCCGCGTCCCAGACGTCGTCCGGCACCGCGTCGCTGCGGTCGGACAGCCGGGTCGCGGCCTCCGCCAGCGCCAGCGCGGCCCGCTCCTCGTCGGTGAACAGGGTGGTCTCGCGCCAGGCGGCGACCGCGAACAGCCGCTCCGCGCTCTCGCCGCTCTTGAGGGCACCGCGCGAACCGGAGTCCACGCACGAGCTGCACCCGTTGATCTGGCTTGCGCGCAGGTGGACCAGGTCGAGCGTCGTCTTCGGGACGCCGCCGGCGTAGATGGCCTTGTACATGTCCTGGACGGACTGGGTGGCGTTGAGGATCATCGCCGGGTTCTTCATGCGCGCTTCCATGGTCTTTCCTTTCGTGGGGAACGCATGACGCCGCCGCGGGGCGGGCGTCACTCCTATGACGTCCGGCGGCCCGCGAGTGTGACAGGAGTGACGGCGCGGCCCTCAGGGCCGCCCGCCGCCGGCGTCGTCCGCCACGAGTGGGGCGCCGCACCGCGGGGGTCGGCGCGACGCCCCTTCTCCCCCCACGCGGTCGTCAGGCGCCGACGTCCGCGCGGGTGGTCTCCAGGGGACGCTCGCCCTCGGGCGGCGCCTCCGTCTCGGGGTGCCCCGGGCGCCAGATGGCGGGGCCGAGGGACAGGGACAGGGCGGGCACCAGCAGGCTGCGGACCAGGAAGGTGTCCAGCAGGATGCCGACCGCGATGAGCAGGCCCTCCTGGAGCGAGGACACGGTCGGGATGGTGGCCAGGACGCAGAAGGTGGCCGCCAGGACGATCCCGGCGGAGGTGATGACGCCGCCGGTGACGGTCAGGCCGGTGAGCACGCCGTCGCGGTGCCCGCGGTGCCGGACCTCCTCGCGCACCCGGGCCATCAGGAAGATCGTGTAGTCCACGCCGAGGGCGACCAGGAACAGGAACCCGATCAGCAGCAGGCTGCGGTCCATGTGCGGGTGGCCGATGGCGTGGAAGAGCAGCGAGGCGGCCCCGATGGCGGCGGCGTAGGACAGGATCACCGACAGCAGCAGCACGATCGGGGCGACCACCGAGCGCAGCACCAGGATCAGCATGACCAGGACGACCAGCAGGACCAGCGGGATGAGCAGCATCTCCTCGTCCTTGGTCGCGTTGGCGGTGTCCAGCGCGACGGCGCTCTGGCCGCCGACGACCGCGTCGGACGCCCCGGCCGGCCCCTGGTCGAGGGCGGTGCGCATGCGGTGGACGGTGTCCCGGGCGGCCTGGGTGTCCGGGGCGTCCTTGAACACGGCGGTGATGTGGGTCCAGCCGCCGGCGGACCGGTCGACGGCCGCCGACTGCACGCCGGGCACCGTTCGGACGACCTGGAGCGCGCTGTCGGCGCCCGCGGCGGGCACGTAGACGTCGGCGGGCTCCGAGGCGCCGGCGGGGAAGTGCGCGGCAAGGATCTTCTGGCCCTCGATGGAGCCGACGGACTTGGTGAACTGCTGCGCCTGGGTCTGGCCGGTCTCCACCGTGGCGGTGCCGACCGCCAGCGCGGCCAGGACGACGATGCAGCAGGCCCAGACCACGCGCGGCCGGCGGGCGACGGTGCCGGCCACCCTGGCCCACACGCCGTGCTCCTGCTCCGTGCCCGCCTCGTGGCCGGGGGTGTGGCGCGGAACGAACGGCCAGAACGTCCACCGGCCCAGGACGACCAGCAGCGCCGGCAGCAGCGAGGTCATGGCCAGGAAGACCACCGCGACCCCGATGGCCACCACCGGGCCGAGGCCCTGGGTGGAGTTCATCTTGCCGAAGACCAGGCACAACGAGGCCAGCACGACCGTGGCCGCGGAGGCGGACAGCGCCGAGACCGACCGGCCCACCGCGATCCGCATCGCCTCGTGCCGGTCCTCGTGCCGGTGCAGCTCCTCGCGGTAGCGCGCGATCAGCAGCAGCGCGTAGTCGGTGCCGACACCCACGCAGAGGATCATCAGGATGTACGTGCTCAGGCCGTTGACGAGCAGGCCGGCGTGGGCGGCGAGGAGGTACACCACCCCGCTGGCGACCTCGGCGGCCAGGAAGACCGAGATCAGCGGCACCAGCCACAGCACCGGGCTGCGGTAGGTCAGCAGCAGCAGGATGGCGACCACGGCGAGGGCCGCGCCCAGCAGGGCGCCGTCCATCCCGCTGTAGACGTCGGCGAAGTCCCGGATGCTGCCGGCCTCGCCGGAGACCCTGGTCTCCAGCCCGGCCGGCGCGCCGTCCCGGACGATCTTCTCCGACCGGTCCACGGCGTGGGTGAGCACGTTGTTGTCACTGGGGCTGGTGCGCAGCGGAAGGCTGACGAAGGCGGCCTTGCCGTCGCCGGAGACCTCCGGCGCGGACACGGTGCCGACGGCGACGGCCTTGAGGGCGCCCGCGTCCGCGGTGATCTTGGCCCGGTCCGCGGCGGTGAGGCCGCTGTCGCGGGTGTAGACGATCACGGCGCCGCTGGTGTGCCGGTCCGCGAAGTGCTGCTCCGCGAGTTTGACCGCCCGGGTCGACTGGGCGCTGGAGGGCAGCCAGGTCTCCTGGTCGTTGTTCTGGACGTGACCGATCTTGGAGCCGAGCGATCCGCCGGCCGCGATCAGCACCAGCCAGATCACCAGCACCGCCCACTTCGAGCGGCGCCCGCTGACCAGCCGGGCGTAGCCCGCGGTGAATCCGGCGTCGGACCCCCTGTCGCCACGTGGAGTGACCGGTTGTTCCTTCATCGTAGTCATGCCTGCTCGCAAGGGGTCGGGGAGCCCGCTCTCCACGGCTCCGGTCGGCATTCTGGGGCGAACGCATAGGGCGGCGGCGCGTGATCGCCCGCCGCGTACGGTCGCAGCACCGCCGCCGAGCGGCCGGCGGTCCTGTTGGTCACTGCTATGACGGCTGCCGGTGGGAACATGTGACAGGCGGCCGCGCGGGCGCTGGTCGGGCAGGGGATCGGGCAGGGGATCGGGCCCTTTGGGCGCACCCCCGAAAGGGTGGGCGGCGGGAAATCGCCCCCCGGGGGTTGTCACGGACGGCGACTCCCCGGCCGCCTCGGACGACGCGGCGGTGTGCCGGACTCCCGCGGGGGCATCCCACCCGCCCCACCCTTTTCCCTGCCCCCCACCCGACTCAAGAGCCGCTCGACCGGCCCGTGACGGACAGTGGGTGCGCTCTGACAGTACGTCAGAGACGCACTTGCCCCTCCGGCGGGCGGTCGCAAGAATCCCGCTGGTCCGACCGCCGCGGTTCGACAACGCCTCATGCGGCGCCTGAGAACCGTCTGAGCAGTGGCGGACAACCTGTGGAGCCGGGTCGTGCCGGTGGTTACGTACTCAACGGCTCGTTTCGCAGAGGGAGGCTGTGGAGTTTGCCCGTGCGACATGCACTACGGATCGGATTCGGTGCCGGCTCGTCCTGGTACGGCCGGCGGTCTCGAGGAGGAACCTGTGAGAGTGAAGGTCCTGGGCCCGTTACAGGTCGATGTCAACGGCCTGACGGTCGTTCCCACCGCGAGTAAGCCCCGCCAGATCCTGGCGCTGCTGGCGCTCTACCCGGGGCGGGTCGTCCCGATCTCGACGCTCATGGAGGAGATCTGGGGGAGCGACCTGCCGGCGAGCGCGCTGACCACCCTCCAGACGTACATACTCCAACTGCGCCGGCGGCTCGGCAGAGCGATGGGCCCCGACGAGCCGGGCACCGCCAAGGACGTCCTGGTGACCCGCTACGGCGGCTACCTGCTCCAGATCCGGCCCGAGCACGTGGACGTCCACGAGTTCGAGCGCCTCGTGGCCACCGGCCAGCGCGCCTTCGACGTCGGCGACGACGTCACGGCCGCCGACCTGCTGCGCCGCGCACTCGACCTGTGGGACGGCGGCGCGCTCGTCGACGTCCGGATGGGGCCCGTGCTGGAGATCGAGGCCGCCCGGCTGGAGGAGAGCCGGCTGGTGGCCGTCGAGCGGCGCATCGACGCCGAACTCCGCCTGGGCCGCCACCGGGAGTTCATCGCGGAACTCACCGACCTCATCGCCCGCCACCCCGAGCACGAGGGGCTGCACGCCCAGGCGATGGTGGCGCTGTACCGCTCGGGCCGGCAGGCGACCGCCCTCGACGTCTACCAGCGCCTGCGCGCGCGCCTCGTGGAGGACCTCGGGGTCGACCCCTCGCCGCAGTTGCAGCGGCTCCACCACGCGATCCTCAGCGTCGATCCGCGCCTGGACGTGGCCGCCGGCCCCCGCCCCTCCTCCACCTTCGGCTGGTACGCGAACTGACCCGCGGCGGGGCGGCCCGGCTTCCGCGCCGGCCCCGCCGCGGCGCTCCGCGCTCGGGGCGCGGAGCGCGAGGCCCGACACCCGCGCACAGCGGCCCGGTGTGCGTGTCGACTGAGGAGATTCCTCAGTCGACACGAACACCGGGCCGCTGTGGTCCGCGGGCGGGGCGCACCGGGCAGGAGGTTCAGCCCGACGTCGAGGAGATGTCGTCGGCGGCGAGATCCATCCGCATGGCGATCCCGTTCCAGCTCGCCGCGCAGGTCCGCGCCAGGGTGGCGATCTTCCGCGCCTGGTGGGCGGGCGCCTGGAGCACCTGGCCGAGATCCGCGTCTCGCACGATGTGCGTCTCCAGCCAGCGGATCATCGCCCGGCCGTCCTTGCTGTACTTCACGGCCGGATCGCGCTTCAGTGACGCCAACTGCGCGGCCGGGTCGGCGTATTCACCCAGGGCGCGGACGGCCGGCGGAATACCCGGTCCGGGACCCCCGACGTCGTCCGCCCCTTCGCCGCCGACGAGTTGCGGGGTGAAACGGGTCCGTGGTGCAGGAAACAACCCCGTCCCGACCTCTTCCGGCCGGGACTTGTCGTTCTGCCCGGAGAACCGGTCGAGCGGTGCGCCTTCCGCCCGACCGGAGGGAAGCCCGAGCGCCGGGCGGCGGGATTCCTCGCGGTGCAACGGCCGCGCCCTGCCGTCCCGTCCGACCCGGACCGGGGCCTGGGCGATGCGGCCCGCGGCTTTGCGGCGCAGCGCGCCCACCGTCTTGCCGGACAATCCGGTCCTGGCCGCGATGCCCCGGTCGGACCACTCGGGGCAGCCCTCAAGGATCTTCATGGCCGACTTCTTGCGATCCGACAAGGTCAGCGGCAGACCGTGCCGCATGTTCAACTCGACGGCCAGCAGGAAAGCCTCCCACTCGGTTCCGTCGAAATAGCGGACCTCCACCTCCTGCTGCTCGTTCAATCGCGCGACGTGCAGCCGGTGCATACCGTCGACAACCCGCATTGTCGGACGATGCACGATGATCGGAGGGAGTTTTCCGTCCGTTGCCACCAGGGAGCGTACGTGATTGCGGTCTATGCCTTCCAACCGGGGCGAGTCCGCGTCCCGCAGCATGGTGACGGGAATGCGGAAGATCGACTCGGAAAGCCGCGCGGGCCGGTCACGGTCCGCAGGCCGAAGGGTCCGGCCTTCAGGAGGTTCGGACCCGGCGGAGGCATCCCCCGACGCACTGATCACCACACTGTCCTTTCCCGAAGCAATAACGCCATGGACAGCAAATACCCACGGGCTTCGGTCCTGAACCGGGCGGTGCGTGGCTCTCTTCGGTCACAGTCGTGTTCGGCGGAGCCATTTCGTGAAGATCGATTTCACGCCGGTGACCGGGTGCGGACCGGCTTCACCCCACCGGCAGCGCGGCCAGCCGCCGATCGTCCTGCGGCGAGGAACGGCGCGCCAGCCGCTCCTCCAACCGCAGCCGGGCGGCGTGGTGCTGACCGGCCGACACCAGTGCGTACAGCATGGTCTCCTCCACCACCTCGCGCTGCGCGGCGCTGCCGCCGACGCTGCGCAGCGCCGGCAGGATGCGCTCCAGGCGCCGGGCCGCCTCCGCCCAGTGCTCCTCCACGACGCACACCAGCGCCTCGCACAGCGGGGCGACGACCTCGCGCTGCGCGGTGTCCGCGCCCGACGCGTGGACGTGCAGCCGGCGCAGGCCCGCCAGGTCGTCGGCGGCCGCCAGCGCGATGGCGGCGTGCAGCGCGGTGAAGGCGGTGGCCGGGCGCTCCAGGATCTCGGCGCCGACGGCGCCGATGACGCCGTCGATCGGCACCCGGCCCGTCCAACTGTCGGTCACCCGCGCCCGCCACAGCAGCGAGCCGGAGTCCACCAGCGCCCGTACCCCGCGCACCTTGGCCGGCGCCAACTGCACCGCCCAGCGGCGGCGTACGGCGCCGGTGTCCTCCAACGCCAGTTCGTGCAGGGCCGCGTGCCAGGAGAAGTGGGCGCGGTGGGCGCTGCCGCGGCCGCGGGAGGCCAGCCACTCGTCCAGCCGGATCCGGCCCGCCTCGTGGTCGCCGCACTCGTAGTGGACGTGGGCCAGGGCGTGCATGGCGTGGCCGGACGCGGGCTCGGCGCCGAGGGCCTGCTCGGCCAGCGCGCCCGCCTCGTCGTAACGACCCTGCTCCTGGCGCATGAAGGCGAGCAGCGAGGTGTGGAACCAGTGCCCCCCTTGTGCCCCGGCGGTCTGTTCGACCAGGCGCAGGGCGCTGGTCTCCTCCAGGTCGTGCAGCCCGGAGAAGGCGATGGTCGGCACGGCGACGGCCAGGGCGAGCGCGTCGCCGGGATAGGCGGCCAGGTGCCGCACGAGGGCGGCGTCGCCGTCGGCGGCGGTGCCCCGCACCCGGCGGGAGACGACGTGCACGAAGGACCGCTCGTGGTCGTCGGCCCGGTCGCGGGCCGAGCGCTCGGCGGCGGCGAGCGCGCGCGGGACGTCCACGTCGGCGCCGGTCTCGTGGCCCATCAGGGCGAGGGCGGCGTGGCCGAGCGCGAAGCCGGGGTCGAGCGCGGTGGCGCGGGTGAAGGCGTCCTCCGCGCCGGAGCACACCTTCAGCAGCCGGGAGACCCCGGAGCGGTAGGCCGCGGCCGCAGCCGCGCCGGTGGACAGCGCGAACCCCGCGCCGTCACCCGGCCGCCGCACCCGGCGCGCGGGTCGGACGTCCGCCCGGCCGCCGGCCAGTTCGCCGAACACCGCCTCGGCCACGGCCGCGGCCTGCGCGCGGATCTCCGGGACCGCGGTGGTCTCCCACAACTCGCCCCGGCGTGGCGACCCGAGCGTCCACACCGGCCGGTCCGCCCGGCCGAGCGCGTCGCGCAGCCTGCCGTCCTCGGTGGCGACGCCGAGCCGCGTCGGATCGGGCACCGCGGTGCCGTCGGCGAGCATGCCCAGCCACAGCGGGTCCCGGAGCCGGCCCGGGCCCGTGCAGTCCACCACCCACCCCACCGTCAGCTCCCGCCGGGAGCGGCCGTCGACGAGGGTGACGCCCAGCCCGCCGGGGCGGCCGTCGGCGGTGTCCACGGCCGCGACCCGGCCCTGGTGCGTGCGCAGCCGGCGGGCCCGGGTGATCCGGGCCACGCGCTCCGCGGTGGCCGGCGACATCCGGTGCCGGTGGACGTTCCACAGCGCGCTGTCGTGCGCCAGGAACTCGACCCGCTCGTCCACCGTGAACGACGACCACAGCGAGGCCGTCACCGGGCGCAGCCCGTCCAGCGCCGGCCGCCAGTCCCCGTACGCGCGGACGGCGCCGCCGACGTACCGGCGCACGGCCGAACGGACCTCGGCCAGCGGCAGGTCCGCGGGGCGGTCGCCGCGCAGGGCCGGGGGCAGCGGGGCGGGCGGCAGCGGCGCCAGCGCGTGGGCCCGGGGCAGCAGGCCGCCGCGGGACACGGCGTGCACGGTGCGGCCGGGCCGGTCCAGCGTCATGGCCAGGTCCATGGCGGTCAGGCCGGTGCCGACCAGCAGGACGTCGTCGGTGTTCCCCTCGGCCAGCAGCGCGGCGAGCGCGTCGGGCGCCCAGGGGTCGGCGACGAACCGCCCGTCCGCGGCGAGCGCGTCGGGCGCCCAGGCGGCGTCGGAGGCGGCGGGGCCGGTGGCGAGCACCACGCAGTCGGCGTCCAGGGTGGTGCCGTCGGCCAGTTCGAGCCGGGCGCGGGCGCCGGCCGCGGAGCACCTGGTCACCCGGGAGCGCAGGCGCCGCACCCCGACGGTGCCGCGCGCCGCGATCACGGCCTGGCCGAGCGTGTCGGCCAGGTAGGCCCCGAAGCGGTACCGCGTGGCGAAGTCCTCCGGACCGACGTCGCCCTCGCCGTGGCGACACAGCCAGCGGACGAAGTGCCCGGGGTCGTCGGGGTGGCAGCTCATCTTCCCGGCCGGCACGTTGAGCCGGTGGCGCGGGTCGCGCGTGGCGTACGCGGTGCCGCGGCCGGCCTCCGGGGCCGGGTCGACGAGCACCAGGTCGAAGCGGAACCGGCGGCGGGCGCCCGCCTCGCACAACTGGATCGCGACCATGGTGCCCGCCGCGCCGGCCCCCACGACCGCGACCGTCCGGGGGGAATGTCCTGACGTCATGCGATGCCTCCTGCTGCGCTGCGAGGACGACTCGGGGCGGGCCGGGACCCGCCAATCCACTATTTCAGTGAACTACCTGCACTAAGCAAGGCCATTGCGGCACATCCACTCGTACTCCACTCGGACTCAAGTGGAGCTGCGGTGGATATCGTTGGTTGAGTCCCGCTTCCTCCCGTTGCGTTCCGCGCCCGGCGCCGGGGAGGCGGAGGCCGCTCGCCGGCGCCGGGCCGGCGCCGGTGTGAGACAGTTGTGCGGTGCGGATCACAGCCAAGACCGACTACGCGGTGCGGGCGATGGCCGAACTCGCGGCCTCCGACGTGCCGCTCACCGCGGAGAAACTGGCGGCCCGCCAGGACATCCCGGTCCGCTTCCTCTTCGGCATCCTGCGCGAACTGCGCGTGAACCGCCTCGTCCACAGCATGCGCGGCCCCGAGGGCGGGTACGCCCTGGCCCTGCCCGCCGCCGAGATCTCCCTCGCCGACGTGATCCGGGTGGTGGACGGCCCGCTCGCCAACGTGCGCGACCTCAGCCTCACCGGCCTGAGCTACCCGGGCCCCGCCGCGCCCCTGCCCGACGTCTGGCGCGCGGTGCGCACCAGCCTGCGGGAGGTGCTGGAGACGACCAGGCTCTCCGACCTGGCCTCCGGCGACCTGCCCGACGTCGTCCGCGCCCGAGCCGACGCCTACCTCGCCGACACCCACGACGACAGGCCGTAGGCCCGCCCCGCTCGACGGTGCCCGCCGACCCGGTGCGAGCGGGGCGACGGGCGCCGTCGGCGCGGGGGGTCAGACGCTCGTCGCGTCCTTCGCCAACGGCGCGGGCACGGCCGGCGCGGGCGCGCTCCCGCCCTCGCTCAGCCCGATCCGGTCGTGCAGCCGGCGCAGGAACCCGGGCGCGTACCAGGCCGCACCGCCGAGCAGGCGCATCGCGGCGGGGACCAGGACGCCGCGGATGGCGACGGCGTCGATGAGGATGGCCAGCCCGCTGCCGAGGCCGAACATCTGCATGAAGCTGACCTTCGCGGTGCCGAACGCGAAGAAGCTCACCGCGAGCAGGCAGGCCGCGGCGGTGACGATCCGGCCGGTGTGCCCCAGGCCGTCGGCCACGGCCGACCCGGTGTCCGCGCCCTGGTCGTGGAGTTCCTTGATCCGGCTGGTGACGAACACCTCGTAGTCCATCGACAGGCCGAAGACGATGCAGAACATCAGCACCGTCATCGAGACCTCCATCGGCTGGGCGGTGAAGCCCAGCACGGAGGACAGGTGGCCGCCCTGGAAGATCCACGTCATGGCGCCGAGGGTCGTCACCAGGGTGACCAGGTTGAGGACCAGGGCACGCAGCGGCTGTACCACGCTGCCGGTGAACAGGAAGAGCAGCACGAAGGTGGTCAGGGCGACCAGGCCGATGGCCAGCGGCAGGTGGCTGCTGACGGCGTGCTTGGCGTCGACGAGTTCGGCGTCCTGCCCGCCCACCAGCGGGTGCGTCCCGGCGGGCGGGGCCAGCGCCCGCGCCTGCCGGACCAGGTCCTGCGCGGCGTCCGAGCGCGGTGCCGCGGAGGTGACCACGGTGATCCGCTGGGCGTCGGCCCGGCCGAGGCCCGCGCTGCCGGCGGCGGCCGCCGAACGGCGCCCGCCGGCGTAGGTCGCGGCGCTGGTCTCCACCCGCGCCACGCCCGCGAGCCGGGACAGCCGCGTCGCGTACGACTCCAGGGCCGCCGGGGCCACCTGCCGGTCGACCATGATCTGCATGGCCGTGGCGTCGTCCCCGTCGAAGTCCTGCTGGAGCGCCGTGGACACCTGGCGGCTCTGGGCGTCCGTGGGCAGCACGCGCTCGTCGGGCGTGCCGAAGGAGATCCCGAGCAGCGGGCTCGCCGCGACCAGCAGGACCGCCAGCACGGGCAGCGCGGTGAGCGCGGGCCGCCGCATGACAAAGCGCGCCAGCCGTGCCCACACCGAGACGCGGGCGCCGGCGGGCGCGGACCTCGCCCACGGCAGCCGCCCGCTGTTGACCCGGTGGCCCAGCACGGCGAGCAGCGGCGGCATGACGAACAGCGCGCTGAGCGCCGCGATGGCGACCACTCCGACCCCGGCGTACCCGAACGAACGCAGGAAGTACTGCGGGAACACCAGGAGCGCCGCGAGCGCGGCCGCCACGGTCGCCGCGGAGAACGCGACGGTACGGCCGGCGGTGTGCACCGTGCGCCGGACCGCGTCCTCCACGCCCGCCCCGGTGCCCAGTTGCTCCCGGAAGCGGCTGACCATCAGCAGGGAGTAGTCGATGCCCAGCCCGAGGCCGAGGGCCGTGGTGAGGTTGGTCGCGGTGTCGGCGACGCTGGTGAGGCTGCCGAGCAGGAAGAGCAGGGCGAACGAGCCCAGCACCGCGACGACGGCGATGGCCAGCGGCAGCAGGGCCGCGACCACGCTGCCGAACACGACCAGGAGCAGCAGCAGGGTCAGCGGGATGGCGATGCTCTCGGCGAGGAACAGGTCGCTCTCCACCTGCTTCGACATCCCGGCGTTCACCGCCGCCGCGCCGCCGGCCCGGACGGTGAGCGTGTGGTCGAAGGTGCCGCTGTAGGTGTCGACGAGGTGTTCGGCGCTCTTCTTCTGCTGCGTCTCGTCACCGCCCACGTGCGCCACCACCATGGCCTCCCGCCCGTCCTGCGACCGGAGTCGGGGGTCGCCCGTGTCCCAGTACGAGACGACGTTCGCGAGCGAGCTCTCGTGCTTCAGCCGCGCCTCCAGCGCCCGGCCGCCGCGCTCGGCGGCAGGGGTGTCGATCCGTCCGCCGCCGTCGGCGGCGACCAGCAGGACCAGGTTCGTCTCGCCGCCGAACTTCTGGTCGATCACCTCGCGTGCCCGGGTGGACTGGGAGGAGGGGTCGTCGAACCCGCCGCCCAGCAGCTTGGCGAATGCGCCGCTGCCCGCGGCACCCATGAGGGCCGTCACCACGACGGCGACGACGAGTACCAGCCGGGACCGGCGGATCGCCAGTTCGGCTATGCGTTCGAACACGCGAGATCTCCTTGATTGCGTACGTGCGGTGAAACGGCGGGGGAGCGGCCGGGCAGCAGGAAGGATCGGACACCGGGGCCGGCGCCGCGGGATCGGACGACCGGGCACGCGGGGACCGGTGGCGCCCGGCACGGGCTCGACATCCCGACGCGACCGGGTGCGGTGCCGGGACGGCACGCTCCGTCGCCGCCACGACCGTAGGGGACCGGACCCGGGCGCTGGCAGTGTGAGATTTACCTGACAGTGTTCGCCTCCCCGACAGCCGCCAGGCCGACAGCGGTAGGGTCACCGCATGCTTGAGGACGATCAACTCCCCCAGGCCGCAGGCTCGTTGCGCGAGCGGCGGCGGGCCACCGCGGTCCGGGAGATCCTGGAGGCCGCCGAGCGGCGGATCGCCGGGCACGGCCCCGCGGCGCTGTCCCTGCGGGCGGTCGCCCGCAGCCTCGGCATGACCGTGCAGGCGCTCTACCACTACTTCCCGAACCGGGACGCCCTGGTCACCTCGCTCATCGCCAAGGAGTACGAGGACCTGGCCGATGCGGTGCAGGCCGCGCTCGACGGCGCGCCGGACCGACCGGACCTGCCGCGCCTGGTGGTGGCGGCCGAGGGCTACCGCCGCTGGGCGGTCACCCACCCCGAGCGGTTCCAGCTCCTGTTCGGCACGCCGCTGCGCGGTTACGCCGCCCCCGCCGAGGGCGCCACCACGCAGGCGGTGCGCCGGATGGGCACCATCTTCCACCGCGAACTCTTCGACGGGTTCGGCGCGGAGCAACTGGCCGCGGCCGACCCCTCCGCGCTCCCGCCCGGACTGCTGGCGCACCTGGACGGCCTGCCGCCCGAGGGGCCGGGGGAGCTGCCGCCCGCCGCGGTCGCGCTCTTCCTCGACGCATGGGGGCGGCTGCACGGTCTCGTCGTGCTGGAGGTGTTCGGGCACACCTCCTTCATCGGCGACCACCAGGCCGAGGTCTTCCGCGTGTCGATGCTGCGTCTGCTGGAGGACGTCCACCGCCGCATCCCCGCGCGCGCGGACGGGGTCGCGGGTACGGGTACGGGCGCAGGTGCGGAGGCCGGCCCGCCGTCGGCCGGCGCCTGAGCCGCCGCTTGCCGCAGGGCACCTGCGAGAGCGGCCCGCCGCCCCTGAGGCGCGGTCAGGAGCCGGGCGGGCCAGGGCGGATGACGTCGGCGTCGGTGCGCACGGGACCGGCGGCGGACCGGGCCGGCGTCGCCGCCGCGGTACCGGTCAGTGCTTCTCGTACACCTCCGGCGGGTACCAGGCCGCCGTCCGCAACGGGCTGGAGGACTCGGGGCGGTTGGAGGTGAGGCGTCGGTCGAGGTGCTCGCCGCCGGGGCCGTGCCGGGCGTAGTGGTCGAGCAGGAGGTCGTGGCCCAGGTCGTTGTCCAGGTCGCGCCAGACGGTGTGCATGTGCTGGCCCGCGGCCACGGCGTTGTCCGCCTCGACCAGGAGGTGGTCGGTCGAGACCCGGTAGTAGTGCGCGGTGTCGGGCGTGGTGCCGCCGGCCCACGCGAAGCGCAGGGTGGAGGGGTGCTCCCGGAACACCTGGTCGCGGTAGCGGGCGGTGACCTCCTCCGGGCCGGTCTCGACGTAGCGCAGCAGCAGCTCGCGCAGCGCGGTCAGTTGGGCGCCGTCGAGGTCGGCGCCGCTGACGCCCGAGGGCGCGTGGCGGCTGAAGCGCAGCTTGCGCCGGTCCTCGTCGGTGATGGAGTAGCCGACGATGCCGAGGTCGACGGGGTCGGGCCACTCCTCGGCGCCGACGCGGGGCACCTGGCGGGTCACGAAGTCGGCGGGCGCGACGTCGTGGACGACCGCCTCGGCCCGCAGGTCGGGGGACAGGGACTCCAGGACGGCGAACGCCCGGCGCGCGTGCCCGCCCAGCGGGTCGAGGGCGCCGGCCGGCACGGGCATCGCGCCCATCGCCAGCGGGGTGACGGTCAGGTACCGCTGGGCGACGACGGTGAAGTTGACCGACAGGTGGTGCCCGATGACGCGCCACCCCCACGTGTCCTCGAAGCCGGGCCGCCCGAAGACGGTGAACCAGTAGGCGTCCGGGTTGCGGAACGCTCCGGCGAACACGCCGAACCCGCGCTCGATGACGTCGAGTTCGCGCAGGATGTTCTCGGTGGCCATCACCGCCAGCACCTGGCTGTAGCCGCGCATGCTGAGCCCGGACTTCAGCAGGGTGTGGGCCAGGGTGCGCTGGTGGCCGTCGAGGTCGCCGAGCGGGACGCCGGTGCGGTCGGGCTTGGGGATGAAGTCCCAGTCGACGCGGCGGGGGTCGTCCATGTCCGGGAGGTGCATCCGGGCCCGCAGGTCGGGGGTGAGCGAGTCCAGCAGTGCCCAGGTCGAGAAGAGCATCCGCTTGATGGCGACCGGTGCTTCGTACTGCATGGAAGGGTGCTGCGGCATGGGACCTCCTGCGTCGGGGCCGCCGGGGGGAGGGGCGTTCATCCGCGCGGCGCGGCGGCGAGCACGGCGAGCAGGTCGCAGTGCACCAGCGCCGCTCCGTCGAGTTCGGCCGCCAGGGACTGCCGGGCGGGCCGGCGCGCGGGGTCGGGGAACATGGCCAGCCACTCGCGGTTGAGCGCGTCGCGGTCCCGCGGGTCGGCCAGGCGGAAGGTCATCTTCAGGATGTCGTCGGTGCTGCCGCCGACCGCCGCCATCAGCGCCCGCACGTGGGTGAACACGTTGGCGCACTGCCGTGCCAGCTCAGGCGGCATCGCGCGGGTGACCGGGTCGCGGCCGGTGATCGCGCCGGACGCCAGGAAGGGGCCGATCCGGCTGGCCGCCGGGATCGGGTTGGCGTGCGCGAACCCCGGCAGTTCGACGCTGACCCGCCGCGCCGGACCCGGCTCCCCACCGCCGGGCCCACCGCCGGTCGCACCGCCGGGCCCGGCGCCGTCCGCCGCCGTGCCGCCGCTTTGCGTGCCGGGCCGCTCGGCGCCCACTGCCTCGGACACGGCTCAGCCCTCCGCGACGATGTGGTTCTCCAGGGCGCCGAGGCCCTCGATCTCCGCGCGCACCACGTCGCCGACCCGCAGGAAGGAGCCGGTCGGTGCCCCGATGCCCGAGGGCGTCCCGGTGGCGAGGACGTCACCGGGCATGAGGGTGAAGACCTGCGACAGGTAGGCGATCTGCTGGTGGACGTCGTGGATCATGTCGTCCGTCGGCCAGTCCTGGCGCACCTCGCCGTTCACCGTCAGCCGCATCCGCAGCGCGTGCGGGTCGGGCACCTCGTCGGCCGTGGTCAGCCAGGGCCCGATCGGGCCGTGGGTGTCGAAGGACTTGCCGAGGGTGAACGTGGGCGAGCGCTTCTGGAGCCAGTCGCGGACCGAGAAGTCGTTGGCCACGAGGTAGCCGGCGATCACCGAACCGGCGTCCTCGGCCGCGACGTGCTTGCAGCGCCGGCCGATCACGACCCCCAACTCGATCTCGTAGTCCAGTTGGTCCGACAGGTCCGGCTTCACCACGTCGGCGGTCGGGCCGACGATGCAGGAGACCTGCTTGTTGAACCACATCTGGTGCTCGGGCACGGGGATGCCCGCCTGGCGGGCCTCCTCGGCGTGCTCGCGGTAGTTCATGCCGATGCCCAGGTACTTCTGCGGGGCGTCGACCGGGGCGTCCAGCGTGACGTCCGCCAGGAGGTGGATCGGACCGCGCGCGGCCTCGATCCGCCCCCGCAGGTCGGGCAGGTCGGGCAGGATCGCCCGCAGCGAGGTGCCGACCTGCCCGGACACGTCGGTGACGCGGTCGCCGTCCACCCGGCCGAGGCGGACGGGGCCGTCCCCGACGCGGAACCGTGCGAGCTTCATGCCTGTGCGCCCTTCTGTCCGATCGACGTCTGCGCCAGCGCGGCCTTCTCCGCGTCCGTGGCGGGCCAGACGTGCTCCCCGTCCGGGGTCATCTGGAAGCTGACGAAGCGCCAGGCTCCGTCCTCGCAGCGCCGCAGCACCTGGATGACCTGGCCGCGCACCAGCCGCTCGGCGCCGTCGGGGCTGTCGAGCCGGTTCTCGATCCGGCCGGTCACCACCGCCACGTCGCCGATCAGGCGGATCGTCAGCGGACCGCGGGAGATGTCCAGGTACGCCTTCCGCGTCGCCACGTGCTCCAGCAGCTGCGCCTTGTCGTGGGTGAGCCCGGGCGCGTGGGTGTGCACGAGCGAGGCGTCGAACAGGTCGTCCAGCGCGGGGAGGTCCACGGCGAGCAGGGCGGCGCGCCGCCGTTCCTCCACCGCCAGGATCTGCGCCCGGGTCGCGTCGTCGGCGTCCACCACGCCGCGCGGGCGGGTGTTGCGGTAGGCGTCCTTGGTGCGGAAGCCGGTGGTGTCCCCGGCCTCGTGGCCGGGGCGGGGCTGGCCCACGAGGGCGTGGTACTTGCTGAAGATGGCGTCGGCCTCGGCGAGCGGCAGCACCTCCTCGATGTCGGTGAACCGCTCACCGCCGGTCCGCTCCTCGACCATCCGGCGGATCACCTCGTAGCCCTCGCCGCGGTGGGCCATGACGATGCCGTTGACGGCCTTCAACCGCTGCTCCTCGAACGCCTTCAGGGCCGCGGGCACGTCCTCGACGGTGGCGAGCTTCTCGGCCAGCGCGCCGCCGTCGACGACGGCCTGGCAGGCGCCGTTGCCGCCGCGCGGGTACATGGCGTGCGCGGCGTCGCCGATCAGGACCACGCGGCCGTCCGTCCAGGTGTCCAGCGGCTCGTGGCGGATGAGCGGGAAGAGGTAGACCTCGCGGGCGTTGCGCAGCATCTCCTGGACGTCCAGGTGCACGATGTCGCACTGGTCGTAGTAGTGCATGATCTCGTCGACGCTGCCGAGCTGGTTCCAGTCCTCGACCGACTCCTCGCGGGTGGCCTCGACGACCCAGTTCACCAGCACCTTCCCGGTGCCCTCGAAGTCGTCGGCGATCGGGTACACGATCATGCTGGAGCTCTGCGGCGCGCCGATGTGCAGGATGGTGCCGCCGCTGCCGAAGGGTTCCATCAAGGTGGTGCCGCGCCACATGGTGATGCCGGAGTACACCGGCTCGGAGTGGTCGGGGTGCATCTGGCGGCGGAGCGCGGAGTTGATGCCGTCCGCGGCGATCGCGAGGTCGGCCGTCACCTGCGAGGCGGTGCCGTCCTGGTCCACCAGGTCGAGCGTCACCCGCTCGTCGTGGTTGGTGTAGCCGGTGCAGCGCGTGCCCTGGACGACCGCGTCCGCGCCGAGCCGCTCCAGCACCGTGCGGTACAGCAGCATCTGGAGCCGGCCGCGGTGGACGAAGCGCTGCTCGTAGAGGTAGCCCATGTGCACGCCGCACAGCTCGGCGTAGATCTCCTGGCCGTACTTGTTGTAGAAGATCGAGTCCCGCGCGTCGACGGATATGGCCCTGAACTCCTCCAGCAGGCCCAGCTCGTCGAGTTCCTTGCTGCCGTACACCTTGACGTCGATGCCGACGCCCAGGGGCCTCAGCTCGGCGACGCTCTCGTAGATCCGGGGGCGGAAGCCGCGCTGGTGCAGGCGCAGCGCGGCGGCGAGTCCCGCCGGGCCGGCGCCGATGATCGCGATGTCGAGCGGGTTGCTGGTCATGGGGGTCCTTGGGGTAGGGGAGGGCCGGGCGGTGGTCGGGGCTCAGGCCGCGGACCGCGGGTCGCCGACCTCGCGCAGGAACCGCAGGGTCGCGTCCCACGCCCGGGCGGTGCTGCGCGCGCTGTACGCGACGACGTCGGGCCGGGCCGAGGACTTCGAGGTCGGCGAGGTGAAGGCGTGGACGGTGCGGCTGTAGACGTGCTCCTGCCAGTCGAGGCCCGCCGCCGTCATCGCCGCGGTGAGGTCGGCGCGCATCCCGGGGGTGGCCATCGGGTCCTGTGCGCCGGTGCACACCAGCACCGGCGCGGGGTGGGCGGCGGACCAGTCGAACGCGAGGATGTCCAGCCCGCCGTGGACGCTGACGACGCCGGCCACCTCGCCGCCGGTGCGGGCGTACTCCAGCGCGGAGGAGCCGCCGAAGCAGTAGCCGAGCGCCACCACCGCCGCCGTGTCGGCGTCCTCCTGCGCCAGCAGCGCCTCGTGGGCGGCGCGCACCCGACCGGTCCAGTGCGCGCGGTCGGCGGCCATCGCGCCGATCAGCGGCCCGAACTCGGCCTGGTCGGCGGGCAGGAGCCCGTCGCCCCACAGGTCCGCGACGAGGGTGGCGTGGCCGAGGCCGGCCAGCCGGCGGGCGAGGCCGGTCATGTGCCCGCTCACGCCGTAGGCGTCGGGCAGCAGCAGGACCGCCGGCCCGGCGGCGCCCCCGGCCGGTACGCACAGGTGGCCGATCAGGCGGGTCGCGCCGTGCCGGTACTCGACGTCGCGCGCGGTGACGGCGGGCGCCGGGGCGGACGGGGCGGACCGGTCTGACGGCGTGGATGTCGCGGTTGGTGCGGATGTCACGGGTGTCCCTCTCGACGGCTCCCTGGGCGGCTCGCCACACACGAGACCGTAAACGAGATCGTGTACGATTTCAATTACGAAGTCTCTTGCGTTAAGGGACGCGGCTCGGCTAGCGTCCGTATCAGATTTCGTACACGATTCGAGAGGGTCACTCCATGACCGTTGTCGACATCAACATCCACCACCTGCCGGAGGACCTGTTCTCCAACCCGAGGATCCTCAACGGCTTCCTCGACAGCGCCCCGCGCGGCTTCGGCGAGATCGCCCGGGTCGCCGAGCTGGAGGACGGCCGCAAGCAGCTCATCCTGGAGAAGCCCGCGGGCTTCCAGAACCTCAACTACGTCGACGGCGACTACAGCGCTGAGGCCAAGCTCGCGGCCATGGACGAGGCCGGCGTCGACTACGGCATCATGCGCGTCCCGGTCTGGCAGGAGTGGCTGCCGCTGGAGACCTGTCGTGAGGTCAACGACAACGCCCACGAGATCGTCAAGCGCTCCGGCGGCCGGCTCTTCGCCACCGCCTGCGTGCCGCCGTGGGGCGGCAAGGAGAACATCTACGAGCTGGAGCGCTGCGTCAAGGAACTCGGCGTGGTGGGCGTGCAGCTCGCCTGCCACTACGGCCAGCTCTACCTGGACGACCCGGTCTTCGAGCCGTACCTGAAGGTCATCGAGAAGCTCGACATCCCGGTCATCGCGCACCACACCCCGCTGCCGGTCGAGTGGCGCACGGTCGTGGACTACACCAACCTGCGCCGGGAGTTCGGCCGGATCGTGGACCAGGCCACGGCCGTCGGCCGCGAGCTGTTCAGCGGGATGTTCGACCGCATGCCCGGCCTGCGCTTCGTGCACACGATGCTCGGCGGCAACTGGTTCGCCAACACCGCGCTGACCACCCCGCACCGGTCGAACAAGAAGGAGGCCATCACCCGCCTCGACCCGACCGGCGGCGACAAGATCCACAGCTACCTGGAGAACAACATCTTCTTCGACCTGACCCACCCGCACTCCTGGGGCAAGGACCAGGTCGAGTGCGCGCTGAAGGTCAACGGCGCCGACCACTACATGTTCGGCTCGTCGTTCCCGGTCTTCTACGGCTGGATGAGCCAGGGCGTGGAGTTCATGCAGAAGACCGTCGAGATCACCGACGAGGAGCGCGAGCAGGTCCTGTCGGGCAACGCCAAGCGCCTGTTCCGGCTGCCGATCTGACGACGGCCGGCGAGGGGAGACACCCAATGAGCCACGACGCGGCCCCGGACGGCGGGCGCGGCCGGGCCGCCGGCGGCCCTGACTCCGGCGGCCTGAACTCCGGCAGCCTGAACTCCGGCGGCCCGGACTCCGGCGGCCCGGACTCCGGCGCGGGCCGTACCGGCGGGCGGGACACCGGCGACCAGGACATCGACGGCTTCTTCTCCACCGCGCGCGTCGCCGCGCGGCCGGAGGCGGTCGAGCTGCCGACCGACGGCCACACCCGCTTCCTCTTCGACCTGGACGACCCGAAACTCACCTCGGTCCGCGGCATGGACTACGAGGAGTTCACCCGGGACCGCTACAAGGCGCCCTTCCTCCAGGAGCTGCTGGCCTCCTGGCGGGCGCTGTACGACGAGCCCTTCACCGGCGTCACGTCCGACGGCGTGGTCCGCCCCGGGCTCTACGACCTGCCGGAGCACCCGGTCACCGACCCGGCGCCCCAGCAGGCGGCGCAGCGCCTGCTGGCCGTCGTCACCGACGAGGAGCGCCGCTCCCTGACCCACCCGGTCACCGCCCGCGAGTGGCGGGCGTGGAGCAACCCGGAGTTCGTCGTCCACCGCGTCGGCCTGCGCCTGGAGAACCTGGCGGAGGCGACGGTGGCGGCGGTCCTCGGGGTGGTGCGCGCCTCGCTCAGCCCCGAGGGCTACGCCCGGGTCACCGGGGCGATGGAGCTCAACGCGGCCCTCGGCGAGCTGGTGGACCTGCCGGCGGTGATGAACGCACGCAGCTACTGGTTCTCGCTGTTCGGCACCCCCGACCCGCTGGAGCCGTGGGGATGGCAGCTTTTCGGGCACCACGTGGCGGTCAACTTCGTCTCCGTCGGCGGCCGGCACGTCATCGCCCCGGTCTTCCTGGGCGGCGAGCCCGCGCTGACCGACGAGCACCCGCCGCTGTTCGCCGGGCGCGAGGCGACCGCGCTCGCCCTCGCCGGCTCGCTCACCGCCCGCCAGCGGGAGCGCGCGGTGGTCTACGCCTCCGTGCTCGACCCCGCCATGCCCGCCGGCCGCCTGCACCCGGCCGACGAGCGCCATGTCGCCGGCGCCTTCCAGGACAACCGGGTGATCCCCTACGAGGGGATACCTGCCGGCGAACTCACCGCGGAGCAGAGCGCGTTGCTGCGCGCGGTGGTCGCCGACTTCCTCCTGCTGCCCAAGGAACCCCAGCGCGAGGCGACACTCGCCGGGTACGACGCCCACCTCGACGACACCTGGTTCGCCTGGTACGGCGCCACCGACGGCTCCCAGCCCTTCTACCTGCGGGTCCACAGCCCGGTGGTCATCGCGGAACTCGACCACCACGCGGGCGTGTGGCTGAGCAACCGGCTGCCGGCCCGCTTCCACGTGCACACCACGCTGCGGTACCCGAACGGCAACGACTACGGCCGCGCGCTCGTGGCCCGCTGGCGCGAGCGCGAGGGCGGCCGTGGGAGCGACGGCGGCCGCGAGGCCGAGGGCGGGCGCGCAGGCGGGCCCGCGCGGGGGCGGGCGAGGTGACCGGCGGGTCAGACCGCGTCGCGCGGCAGCTCCGCCTCGTAGCGGGTCACGGCGTCGACCGTCCGCAGTTCGTGCTGCCGGGCGGCGGTCTCGATGGCCTCGGGATCGGCCGCGGACTCGATCAGCCGCAGGATGTCGTCGTGCTCGGCCAGCGACGCCTCCGCGCGGCCCGGCGCGTACCAGAAGGCCGACTTGCGGATCACCTCCAGCCGCGCCCACTCGTTGCGGACCATGGTGACCAGGCGGTCGTCGCCCGCGCGCGACGCGAGCAGCTCGTGGAACTCGCGGTTGAGCCGGCCGAACCGGGTCGGGTCGAAGGCGTCGAGCGCCTCGCCCATCCGCCGGTTCAGCACCCGCGCGGTCTTCAGGTCCTCCGCGGTCAGGTGCGGGGCCGACAGCGCGGTCGCGTAGCCCCCGATGCGGGCGAGCAGGCTCAGCCCCTGCTGCCAGGCGTCCGTGTCGAAGGTGCGCACCAGCGCGCCGACGTTGGGGACGATCCGCACCCAGCCCTCGGCCTCCAGCCGGCGCAGGGACTCCCGCCACGGCACGGAGCTGATGCCGTACTCGCGCACGAGCTGGTCGATGACCAAGCGGTGGCCAGGCCCGTACGTGCCGTCCATGATCCGCTCTTTGAGGATCCGGAAGGCCTGATCGGCTTTGGTCTGCATACAACAAATCCTACTGAGAGGAGCCCACGGTGATCGGACTCGGGAGGGCGGAGGACCCGCAGACGTGGCGCCCGGGCAAGATCATCGCGGTCCACGCCGGCTACGCCTCGCGCGCCGCGGAGCGCGGTGAGCGGCCCGAACACCCGTCGTACTTCCTCAAGCCGGCCAGCTCGGTGGCGCCGTCCGGCGGCGAGGTCGAACGCCCGGCCGGCACCGAGCAGCTCACCTGCGAGGGCGAGATCGCCCTGGTCATCGGCTCGCCGGCCCGGCGCGTCCGCCGCGAGGAGGCATGGCTGCACGTGAGCTGGGTGTCCGCGGCCAACGACCTCGGCGTCGGCGAACTGCGCGACCACGACCACGGCTCCCTGCTGCGCGCGAAGGGCCGGGACGGCTTCACACCGCTGGGCCCGGAGCTGATCGACGCCGGCAGCGTGGACCCGGCCGGGCTGCGGGTGCGCACCTGGGTCAACGGCGAGGTGGTGCAGGACGCCACGACCGCGGACCTGCTCTTCCCGCTGGAGCAGATCGTCGCCGACCTCTCCCAGCACCTCACCCTCGAACCCGGCGACGTCATCCTCACCGGCACCCCGGCCGGCTCGCGGGTGCTCGCCCCCGGCGACGTCGTGGAGGTCGAGGTGGACGCCCCGCAGGCGGCCGCGGCGCCGAGCTCCGGGCGGCTGCGCACCACCGTGGTCCAGGGCGACGTGCCCCTGGACGCGGACCTCGGCGCCGTGCCGGCGCCGCCCGCCGGCCTGACCCCCGAACTGCGCGACAAGCTGATGCGCGCCCCGGTGGCCGGCCTGTCGGCCCAACTGCGCAAGCGCGGACTCGACAACGTCTGCATCCAGGGCCCGCAGCCGCTCGTCGCCGGCGACAAGGCCGTCGGCACCGCCCGCACCCTGCGCTTCCTGCCCAACCGGGAGGACCTCTTCGCCGCGCACGCGGGCGGCTACAACGCCCAGAAGCGCACCTTCGACGCGGTCGCCCCCGGCGAGATCCTGGTGATCGAGGCGCGCGGCGAACAGGGAGCGGCGACCCTCGGCGACGTGCTGGCGCTGCGGGCGCACGTGCGCGGCGCCGCGGGCATCGTCACCGACGGCGCGGTGCGCGACGCCGACGCGGTCGCGGAGGTCGGCCTCCCGGTCTTCGCCGCCGGCCGGCACCCCGCCGTGCTCGGCCGCCGGCACCTGCCCTGGGACCACGACCTGGCCATCGCCTGCGGCGGTGCCACCGTCCGGCCCGGCGACGTGGTCGTCGCCGACTCCGACGGCGCGGTCGTCATCCCGCCCGCGCTGGTCGAGGAGGTCGTCGACGCCGCCCTCGCCCAGGAGGACGAGGACGCCTGGATCGCCGAGCAGGTCAGGGCCGGCCACCCGGTCGGCGGCCTGTTCCCGATGAACGCCGCGTGGCGGGCCCGCTACGAGCGGCGAGAGGAGGGCGGCCGTTGAGCACGCCCGCGGGGGAGAGCAAGTCGCAGGCGGCCTACCGGTGGATCCGCGAACGCATCGCCGCCGGGGTCTACGGCCCCGGCTACCGCCTGGTGCTCAGCTCGCTGGCGAGCGACCTGTCGATGAGCGTCGTCCCGGTCCGCGAGGCGGTGCGCGCCCTGACCGCCGAAGGGCTGGTGACCTTCGAGCGGAACGTCGGCGCGCGGGTGGCCCACGTGGACGGCAGCCAGTACCGCTTCACCATGCAGGCGATCTGCATGCTGGAGAGCGCCGCGACCGCGCTGGCCGCGCCCTTCCTGACCGCGGACGACATCGCCCGGGCGCGCCGGCTCAACGACGTGGTGCGCCGCGGCCTGCCCGACCTGGACCCCCGGGTCTTCCGGGAGGTCAACCAGGCCCTGCACGGCACCCTGTACGCGAAGTGCCCCAACCCGCGGCTGCTCGACATCATCCGCGGCGAGTGGGTCCGGCTCGGCCACCTGCGCGGCTCGGCCTCCGGCATCGCGCCCGGCCGCGCCGCCGAGGCGGTGGAGGAGCACGAGGCGCTGATCGACCTCATCGCGGGCGGCGCCGCCCCCGACGAGGTCGAACGGGCCGCCCGCCGCCACCGGTCGGCCTCGCTCACCGCCGACCTGGCCGTGCGGCACCCCGAGTTGAACCCCTGCGACCTGTCCCTCCCCGAAGGAGCGTGAATGCTGCCGCCCCAGACCATCAGCGCGCTGGCCGCCGAGCTGTCCGAGGCGCACCGGCTGCGCTCGGTGGTGCCCCGCATCACCGCCCGCCACCCCGAGGCGACCGTGGAGGACTCCTACGCCGTCCAGAGCGCCTGGCGCGACGCCCGGATCGCCGCGGGACACCGCCTGGTCGGCCGCAAGATCGGACTGACCTCGAAGGCCATGCAGGCGGCCACCGGGATCACCGAGCCCGACTACGGCGTCATCTTCGACGACACCGTGTGGGACACCGGCGCCGTCATCGACTTCGACGCCTACTCCAACGTGCGGATCGAGGTCGAGCTGGCGTTCCTGCTCGACCGGCCGCTGGCCGGCCCGCACTGCACGCTCTTCCACGTGCTCGACGCGACCCGGTACGTCGTGCCGGCGCTGGAGATCCTCAACTCGCACTACGAACTCGACGGCCGCACCATCGTGGACACCATCGCCGACAACGCGGCCTACGGCGGCATCGTGGTCGGCGGCAACCCGGTCCGGCCCGACGCGGTGGACCTGCGCTGGGTCTGCGCTCTCCTCCAGCGCAACGAGACGGTCGAGGAGAGCGGCGTCGCGGCCGCGGTGCTCGGCCATCCGGCGCGCGGCATCGCGTGGCTGGCGAACAAGCTGCACCAGCACGGCGGGCGGCTCGAAGCCGGCGAACTGGTGCTCGCCGGCTCCTTCACCCGACCGATGTGGGTGTCGCAGGGCGACACCGTCCTGTGCGACTACGGACCGATGGGAACGATCTCATGCCGATTCCGGTGACGCCGACCCCGGCGCCCTCCACGCTCCGCGACCGCCTGGCCGCCGCCTCCGGACCGCTCGCCGGCATGTGGGTGTGCAGCGGCAGCCCGCTGGTCGCCGAGATCTGCGCGGGCGGCGGCCTCGACTGGCTGCTCATCGACATGGAACACGCCCCCAACGGACTGGAGTCGGTGCTGAGCCAGCTCCAGGCGGTCGCCGGCCACCCGGTCGAGGCCGTGGTGCGCGTGCCCAGTGACGACCCGGTGGTCATCAAGCAGGTCCTGGACCTCGGCGCGCGCACCGTCCTGGTGCCGATGGTGTCGTCGGCGGCCCAGGCGCGGGAGGTCGCCGCCGCCGCGCACTACCCGCCCCGGGGCCGGCGCGGCGTGGGCTCCGCGCTGTCGCGGTCCGGCCGCTGGAACCGGGTCGAGGACTACCTGGCCCGGGCGGCCGAGCACGTCTGCGTCCTGGTGCAGGTCGAGACGGTCGAGGCGGTGGCGGCGGCCGCCGAGATCGCCGCGGTCGACGGCATCGACGGGGTGTTCGTCGGGCCCTCCGACCTGGCCGCCTCGATGGGCCTGCTCGGGCAGCAGACCCATCCGGACGTGACGGCCGCGGCACGGCGCGCGATCGCCGACGTGGTCGCCGCGGGCGTCCCGGCCGGCGTGAACGCCTTCGACCCGGCGGTCGCCGACGCCTACGTCGCGGCGGGCGCGTCGTTCGTCCTGGTCGGTGCCGACGTCACGGTGCTCGCCCGCGCGTCCGAGTCCTTCGGCCGGCGCTTCACCGGCCCCGACGGCGCCCCGGCCGGGGCCGCGCCCGCCGCCGGGACGTGACCCGCACGCATCGCAGGACCCGCACGCATGCCGGAGCCCGCAGGACCCGTACAAACCGCAGGACCCGCACAAGCCGCAGCCGAGCCGCCGTTGCAGGACGGGAGGAGGAGGACCGTTGGACCGCATGTCGCTCATGCACAGCTTCGTCACCGTCGCGAGGATCGGGAGCTTCAGCGGCGCCGCGAAGACGCTCAACTTCTCCGGCTCCCTCGTCTCGCGCCACGTCGCGGAACTGGAGCGCCAACTCGGCGTGCGGCTGGTCAACCGCACCGCGCGCTCGATCAGCCTGACCGAACACGGCGTGCGCTACGCCGAGTTCGCCGCCCGCATCCTCAAGGAGATCGAGACCGAGGACGCCAGCATCTCGCACATCCACGACCGGGCCGAGGGGCACCTGAGCGTCATCGCCCCGCAGTGGATCGGCAGCCTGGACCTCGGCGACGCGATGGCCGCCTTCTCCACCGCCTACCCCAGGATCTCGGTGCGGTTCGAACTCGGCGGGCTGTCCGACCGGATGTACGACTTCCTCGACAGCGGCTTCGACGTCGCCCTGCACGCGCGGGACCTGCGCGACTCCAGCGTCCGGCTGCGGAAGGTCGCCGCCCTGCCCTTCGTGCTGTGCGCCTCGCCGGAGTACCTCGCCCGGCACGGGGCGCCGGCCCGCCCGGACGACCTCGCCGACCACGACTGCGTCGTCCACACCGAGGAACCCACCTGGCGGCTCGGCCAGGGCCGCGCCGCCGTCCAGCTCCGGGTCCGCAACGTGGTGTACTCCTCCAACTCCCACCTCGCGCTGCGCAAGGCCGCCGTGCACGGCCGCGGCGTCGCGCTGCTGCCGCAGACGGTCGCCGACGACGACCTGCGGTCGGGCGGGCTGCGCGAGGTGCTCCCGCAGATCGGCGTGCCCGAGCGGCCGCTGTACGCGATCTACGGACCGGGCGAGGCGGTGCCCCGCAAGGTCAGCGTCTTCCTGGAGTTCCTGGCCGCCTGGTTCAAGGACCACCGGCCCACCACGCTGCACCTGCTCGCCGCCCCCGCCGACCCGCGGCCGGACGGCGTACGGGAGCGCGACGCGAGCTGACCCGCGCCGCCGCCCGTCGCGCCCGGCCGGAACGGGGCGCGGCGGGCGGGCGCGCGCCTACGCGGGGACCGCCTCGTGCTCGGCGTCCCACTCGGCGGCCTGGAGGGTGTTGGCCAGCAGCATGGCGATGGTCATCGGGCCGACTCCGCCGGGCACGGGGGTGATCCGGCCCGCGATGCCGTCGAGTTCGTCGGTGCGGGCGTCGCCCCGCAGGCCCTCGGGGGTGCGGTGGATGCCGACGTCGATGACGGTGGCGCCGGGCTTGATGTGCTCGGGGCCGATGAGGCCGCGTACCCCGGTGGCGACCACGACGACGTCGGCGGGCCGGGTGACGGCCGCGAGGTCGGCGGTGTACTGGTGGGCGACGGTGACGGTGGCGCCGCGGTGCAGCAGAAGCTGGGCCAGCGGGCGGCCGACCAGTTCGCTCCAGCCGACGACCGCCACGCAGGCGCCCCTCAGCTCGATGCCCTCGGCGTCCAGCAGTTCGACCACGCCGCTGGGGGTGCAGGGCCGCAGGCCGCGCTCGCCCCGGGCCAGCCGGCCGGCGCTGGCGGTGGTCAGGCCGTCCACGTCCTTCGTGACGGGGATGCGGTCGATCAGCGGCGCGGGGTGCAGCCCGGCCGGCAGGGGGAGCTGGAGCAGGATGCCGTGCACGTCCTCGTCGGCGGCCAGGGCGTCGATGACGGCGGCGACCTGGTCCTGGGTGGCGGTCGCCGGCAGGTGGTGGTGGACGTCGCGCATGCCGGCCTCGCGGATGGCGCGGCGCTTGGCGGCGACGTAGACGTCGCTGGCCGGGTCGTCGCCCACCAGGATGGTCGCGAGACCGGGCACCCGGCCGCCGGGCGCGGTCTCGGCCACGCGCGCGGCGACCCGGGTGGTGATGGCGCGGGCGATCTCGGCGCCCTTGATTCTGCGTGTCATGGTGGCGAACCGCTTTCTGTCGGCGGACGATTCACCCGGTGGCAAGGACTGCGTGCGGGGGTACCGGGCCCAAGAATACGTGCTTCGTGCACGGCACCGCGGACCGGGGCGGCGGTGGGCACCGGGGCGCACCGGGTGCCCGCCGCCCGCGCCGCCCCGGGGCTCGCGCGGCACGCGTGCGACGGCGCCCCGCGCCCGTTCCGGGCGGGTGTGGTGGCCGGGGGTAGGGGTGGTCGGGGGTAGGGGTGGTGGTTGGTGGTGGGGGTGTCAGGTGAAGACGATGGTGTGGTTGCCGTTGCGGATGACGCGGTCCTCGGCGTGCCAGAGGACGGCGCGGGAGAGGACGGCGCGTTCGACGTCGGCGCCGCGGCGGGCGAGGTCGGCGGTGGTGTCGGCGTGGGTGACGCGGACGACGTCCTGTTCGATGATGGGGCCTTCGTCGAGGTCTTCGGTGACGTAGTGGGCGGTGGCGCCGATGAGTTTGACGCCGCGTTCCTTGGCTTTGGCGTAGGGGCCGGCGCCGATGAAGGCGGGGAGGAAGGAGTGGTGGATGTTGATGATGGGGACGTCGAGGCGGGTGATGAGGTCGGCGGAGAGGATCTGCATGTAGCGGGCGAGGACGACGAAGTCGACGTTGTCCTTGAGGAGGCGGAGGTGTTCGGTTTCGGCGGCGGTCTTGTCGGGTCCGGCGGAGGGGACGTGGAAGAAGGGGATGCCGAAGGAGCGGACCTCGTCGGCGACGTCGGGGTGGTTGGAGACGACCATGGCGAGGGTGACGGGGAGTTGTCCCTGGCGGTGGCGCCAGAGCAGGTCGAGCAGGCAGTGGTCGGACTTGGAGGCGAAGACCGCGACCCGTTTGGGCACCGACATGTCCCGCAGCGTGTAGGCCAGGCCGTGCTTCCCGACCAGTTCCGCGTCGAGGTCGGCGCGCAGCGCGGGCAGGGCCGCCCGCAGCCCCTCCAGGGAGAAGACGGTGCGCTGGAAGAAGGCGCCGCCCTCCGGATCGTCGGAGTACTGCTCCAGCGCGACGATGTTGGCGCCGCGCCGACTGAGCACGGAGGCGACGGCGGCCACGATGCCGGTGGCGTCGGCGCCCTGGACGATCAGCGACGCCTGGTGCCCGGTCGTCCCGCTCCCGCGGGTGGCGCGTGCCGGCGCGGTCTGGGTGGCGGTCATGCGAGGGCTTCCTTCCTGAATCGGGCGACCCACTCCGACGTGGCCCGCAGGCCGCCGAACGTGTAGAAGTGGATCTTCACGTCGCCGTGCCGGGCCGGGTCGTACCCGTCGGCGAGGGCGTGCAGGAACCTGTCCGGGCCGGCGGTGCCCATCAGGTTGGTGAGGGACAGGCCGTACTTCTTCGCGATGGAGGCGCTGGTGCCCACGCCGAACCGGGCCGCGTAGCCCATCAGCCGGCGCACGCCCGCCGGGCCGGGGACGCCGATGCGCACCGGCAGCGTGATCCCCTCGTCCCGCACCCGCTCGACCCAGGCCAGCACCGGGTCGACGTCGAAGCCGAACTGGGTGATGACGCCGCCGTCGAGCCCCTGGGCGGCCAGCGCCGCGCTCTTGTCCCGCAGCGCCGCCCGCAGGACGTCGTCGGGGATGGCCGGATGGCCTTCCGGGTAGCCGCTGATGCCGACGTGCCGGACGCCGTGGCCGGGCAGCAGCCCGGACTCGATCAGCGCCAGCGAGTCGGCGTAGGGGCCCTCGGGACGGGCGGGGTCGCCGCCGACGGCGAAGACCTCGGCGCCGGTGGCGTCGTCCCGCAGGCCGGTGAGGAACCGCTCGAAGTCGGCCCGCGAGCCCAGCCGCCGCGCGGAGATGTGCGGCACGGGCCGGAAACCGAGGCGCTTGACGGCCCGGGCCGCCTCCAGCCGCATCCGCAGGTCTTCGTTCCCGAGGAAGGTGACGTTGATCCGGGTGCCGGGCGGGATCAGCTCGGCGGCGTCCTCCAGCTTGGACACGTCCTTGCCGGTCATCTCCAGGGAGAAGTCCTCCAGCAGCGAGGTGCCGGCCGCCGTGGGGGCTGTGCTGAGGGGGTTCATCGTGCTCCTGTCGGGCCGTGCGGATCAGGCGTCGTGCCGGTACGCGGTGCGCGCGTGCCGGTCGTACGGGCTGGGCTGGACGGTGGCGCGGATGCGCGGGAACCCCAGGTCGGCCCCGGGGTCGGTGCCCGGGCCCGGGTGCTCGCCCCACACCACGGCGACCTCGGTGCCGGGCGCGGCGTGGGCGGGGTCGACCAGCGTCTGGGCGAGCACGGTGCCGACCGGGTCGATCGAGGCGGTCTGCATGGTGACGCCGACCAGGCCGTCCGCGCCCTCCACCCGGTTGCGGGCGTAGCTGAGCACGAACCCGGGGTCGTCCCCGGCGCCCAGGACGCGGCGCACGTCCTCGGGGTCGAGGACCAGCGTCACCTTGGTACGGAGGCTCTCGTCCTGCTTGGCCGCCAGCAGCGCGTCCCGGCCGTGGAAGTCGTGGCCGAAGTGGATCATCTTCCCGTAGCCGAGTTCGTACGGCGAGACGTAGTAGTCCTCGATGTCCGGCGAGAAGTAGCTGCCGTTCAGCGGCCGCTTGCCCTCGATCCCGAACAGCGGGAGCCACGCCCGGTACTCCGCCAGCTCCGGGTCGGAGTAGACGCCCGGGACCGGCGAGGGGATCCAGCCGCTCTCCACGCTCGGGGTGGTGTAGGCCAGGGCGCCGACCTGGACCAGGCCGAGCGGTTCGCCGGCCCGCAGGAACGCCTCGTGCACGTACGCGGCGTGCTCCCAGGGGCCGATGAACTCGTACCCGGCCTGCCCGGCCATGCCGTGCCGGAGCGCCTTGAAGGACCGGCCGTCCAGCGTGACCGGGGTGGAGTGGAAGAACTTCGTCTCCGGGATCGGGCCGCCGAAGACCTTCCCGATCAGGTCGAGGGCCAGCGGTCCCTGGATCTGGTAGCGGAAGAGCTTCGGGTCCCCGCCGCCGGGGCGGAAGGCCGAGGAGGGGTCGGTGGTGAAGGAGACGTCGTAGCCGCCCTTCTCCGCGTGGTACTGCACCCAGTGCTGGGCGGCGGGGACGCCGCTGAGGAGGTAGGCGTTCTCGGCCTCCCGGGCGAGGATGCCGTCGGTGACGATGTGGCCGTGCCGGGTGACCGGGACGTACTGCTTCGCCTGGCCGACCGCGAACTTCTCGAAGTTGTTGGCGCCGTACTCGGCCAGGACCCGGGTGGCGTCAGGGCCCTCGATCCACATGTCGTACATGTGGTGCGACAGGTTCAGCAGCGCCACGCCCTCGTGCCAGGCGCGCTGCTCCACGCGCCAGCCGGCGTACTCGCGGGCGACCACCTCGGGGGTCCACGGGTCCGCGCCGGGCTGCCACAGCAGACCGACGGGCGAGCCGGCCTTGTCGATGCCGTCCTGGAGGCTGGGAGTGGTCATGGGGTCTTCCCTAAGAATGGTTGGCGGTCCGGGAGGACCGGGTATGGCTGATGGGGTTCTGCCGTTGATGGCTCCGAAGGAATGGCCGCCCGGTCCTCCGGGACGCTCCGACCACTGATTGAGAACTGCGGCCATCGCTGGTTAGGGACCTGTCGGCGGAGTGTTCTTCGGGCCACGGAAGTGCTGGTCACGGTGGAATGGAAGCGACGGGTTGAGCACTCGACAGGGCCGGATATGGGTCGGCATCGACGCGGGCAAGGGGCACCACTGGGCGGTGGCCCTGGACGCAGACGGCGAGACGCTGTTCTCGACGAAGGTGATCAACGACGAGGCCCAGATCCTCGCTCTCATCGAGACCGCCCGAGAGCGGGCCGACGAGATCCGCTGGGCGGTGGACATCTCCGGCCGAGCTTCCACGCTCCTGCTGGCCTTGCTGGTCGCCCACGGACAGAGCGTGGTCTACGTGCCGGGCCGCACGGTCAACCGGATGACCGGCGCGTACAAGGGCGAGGGGAAGACCGACGCCAAGGACGCGCGGGTCATCGCCGATCAGGCACGCATGCGCCCGAAGGGCTTCGCCGTTTTGGACACGCCTCCTGAGCTGGTCACCAGCCTGAGGGTGCTGACGAACTACCGGACCGACCTGATCGCCGACCGCGTTCGGCTGATCAACCGGCTTCGCGATCTGCTGGTGGGCATCTGCCCGGCCCTGGAGCGGGCCTTCGACTACTCCGCGGCCAAAGGCCCGGTCGTCATGCTGACCGAGTACCAGACCCCGGCTGCCCTGCGCCGCATCGGCGTCAAGCGTCTGACGACCTGGCTCGAACGCCGCAAGATCCGCAGCGCCGCCGACGTCGCCGCCAAGGCGGTCGAGGCCGCCCAGTCCCAGCAGATCGCACTGCCCGGCGAGAAACGGTCGGCGAAGCTGGTCTGCGACCTCGCCCACCAGCTCCTGGCCCTGGACGAGCGGATCAAGGACAACGACCGGGAGATCCGTGAGACCTTCCACACCGACGACCGCGCCGAGATCATAGAGTCCATGCCCGGCATGGGGCCCATCCTGGGCGCCGAGTTCATCGCCATCGTCGGCGACCTGTCCGGCTACCGCGACGCCGGCAGCCTCGCCTCGCACGCCGGCCTCGCCCCGGTCGCACGGGACTCCGGCCGCCGCACCGGCAACTACCACCGGCCCAAACGCTACAGCCGGCGCCTGCGCCGGGTGTTCTACATGGCTGCCCAGTCCGCGATGATGCGGCCGGGCCCGTCCCGGGACTACTACCTCAGGAAGCGAGGCGAGGGGCTGCTGCACACTCAGGCCCTGCTCTCGCTCGCCCGCCGCCGAGTCGACGTGCTGTGGGCGATGCTGCGTGACGGAAAGCCGTTCACCTCCGCCCCACCGGTCACACAAGCGGCTTGACTTCGTCATTGAGATTCCTTCCTGGGGGCGGGGCGCCTCGGCGGCGCCGGGCCCGGAGTGCTAGATCGATCTAGCGGAGACGGAGAACCTGGTCGCGGACGTGGGGGAGCCCGCGCCGAGGACGGGCCGCCGGTCCCGACGGCGGCGTGCTAAATCGATATGCCAGGCAGGTTACCGCCGCTTGCTAAATCGTTCTAGCCCTTCGGCTCCACTTTCTGTCCGACCCCCGCGGGGCAGGTGCGGTACCCCCGCCGGGGGCGCCGCTTCCCGGCGGGCGTTCCCGGTCGCCGCACTAGAATGGGCGGGCGCCGTCCCGCCGGGAGCGGACGCCGGCCGCGGCAGAGCAGGGGCGATGGGCACTTCCCGAAGAGTGACGCTGAACGACGTGGCGGCGGCCACCGGGGTGTCCCGCGCCACCGTCAGCTTCGTCCTCAACGACGACCACGAGCAGCGGATCTCGGCGGCCACCCGCGAGCGGGTCAAGCAGGCCGCCCGCGAGCTGGGCTACGTGCCGCACGGCGTCGCCCGGGCGCTGCGCGAGGGCACCTCGCGCACGGTCGTCCTCACCATCGACGAGGGGCTGGAGGGCCACTACTCGCACAGCTACGTCCACGGCCTCGACGCGGAACTGCGCGCCCACGCCTACGTCCTGCTCGTCCGCTACGGGCACCACACCCCGCAGACCACCCAGCAGCTACTGGACGTCATCGCGCCCCGGGCGGTCATCGCGTTCGGCGAGACCTACCTGACCGGCCACGAGCTGGAGGACGCCGGCGGCGGCTGGCGGGACGGCCTCGCCGCCCACTCCGCGCTCCAGGTGCGGCACCTGGTGGAGCACGGCCACACCCGGATCGCCCTCGCCGTCCCGGAGGGCGGCTCGCCGCTCGCCGCGACCCGCCTGAAGTTCACCGGGCAGGCCGCCCGGGACCTGGGCATCCCGGTCCCCGACTCCTTCGCCGCCCCGCAGGAGCCGGCCGCCTGCGCCGAGGCGGTCGCGGCCCACCTCGACCGCCGGCCGGAGGTCACCGCGATCGCCGCGTTCAACGACGACGTGGCGCTGCGCGTGCTGGCGGCCCTGCGCGACCTCGGCCGACGGGTCCCCGAGGACGTCGCGGTCATCGGCTTCGACGACAACGGCTACGGCGCGTTCACCACTCCCGGGCTGACCACCATCGCGATCGACGCCGAGGCGCACGGCCGGCTCAGCGCCCGCCTCGCCCTGCGGCTCGACACGAGCGGGCTGCTCCCGCCGCCCGCGCGGGTCGTGGTCCGCGCCTCGGTCTGAGCGGCTGCCGTCCTCCGTCGCGCGGGCGGCGCGCACGGCCCCGCGCGGCCGCGTGACGGGTCCGGGACCGGCGCGGCGGCCATGGGCGGGGCGTACGCCGGTCCTGCCGACCGTACGGCCGCTCCCGCCGATCCACGCCGAGGCAGCTCGGGCGGGTGGTGCCGGGGCCGTCGGTCGAGCGGACCGTGGCCGGGGCGTCCGGCCACATCCGCCGGCCCGCGCCGAGGCCGCCCCACGTCCGGTGGGACGTGGGGCGGCCTGGAGGGGGCGTGGCCGTCGGGGGAAGGTCAGCCGTGGTCGGCCGCGGCGACCGGCACCGTCGGCTGCGCCGGGGCGGGGCGCGCCGCGTCCTGCGGCGCGTGGTTGCGGAAGCCGATCACCACGGCGGCGACGCCCGCGGCGACCAGCATCCCGATCCCGCTGACCAGCGCGCACACGTGCAGCGCGTCGGTGAAGCTCGCGCCGTAGGCAGACATCGCCCGCCCGGTCGCCGCCGGGGTGTCCAGCCGCAGGAACGCTCCCGCCTGGATGCCGACGTTCGAGACCAGCCCGCCGACCTTGCCCTGGTCGGCCGGGCCGAGCCCGGAGGAGGCGAGGTGCCCCGGCAGTGCCGCGACGGTGCGGTCGGTGAGGATCGCGCCGAAGACCGCCGGGCCGAGCGCGCTGCCGATCTGCCGTAGCGCGCTGTTCGCGGCGCCCGCGGTGCCGGCGAGGTCGCGGGGGACGCTGTTCATGGCGATCGTGGTGATCGGCGCCAGCGCCAGGGCGATGCCGATGCCCAGGACCGCGATCAGCAGGGCGGCGTTCGCGGTGCCGGTCGAGGCGTGGAAGGAGCACACGCACAGCGCGCCGACGCCGCCGAAGACGAGCCCGGCGACCAGGACCGGCCCGGGACCGGTCCGGTTCATCAGGCGTCCGACGAACGGGCCGAGGACCACGGTGATGCCGTTGAGGGCCAGCAGCCGTATCCCGATGTCGAGGGTCGAGGCGTGGTGGACCAGCCCGAAGTACTCGCTCAGCGCGAAGACCAGGCCGACCTGCGCGAAGAGGGTGATCCCCATGACGAACGCGGCGCCGGAGAAGACGCGGGAGCCGAACAGGCGCATGTCCAGCATCGGGCCGGACGAGTGCAGCTCCATCGTGACGAACGCGACGAGCGCGGCGGCGGCCACGGCGAAGGCGGCGACGACCTTGGCGGCCGACCAGTCGCCGCTGCCGCCCTCGATCACGGCGTACACCAGCGCGGTGATGGTGACGACGGCCAGGACCTGCCCCGGCACGTCCAGGTGCGGCGCCCGCTTGGCCTTCGTCTCGTCGAGGAGGAAGGCGCCCACGACCACGACGACGGCGCCGATGACCAGGGCGGGCAGGAAGATCCAGCGCCAGCTCAGGTGCTCCACGATCACGCCGTTGATGATCGGCCCGAGGGTCAGCCCCAGGCCCAGGGAGGCGGTCCACAGCGCGATGGCCCGGGCCCGCACGCGGTGGTCGGGGCAGACGTGGCCGATCAGCGCCAGTGTGGACGGCAGCAGGGCCGCGGTGCCCACCCCGGCGAGCGCCTGCCCGGCGCAGACCAGGACGACGTCCTGCGCGCTCAGACACAGCAGGGAGCCGGCGCAGAAGACGGCCAGGCCGGCCAGGTAGACCTTCTTGCGCCCGTACCGCTCGCCGAGGACGCCGCAGGTCAGCAGGAGCGCCGCGGTCGGCAGGATGAACGCGTCGGTGACCCACTGGAGTTCGGCGGTGGAGGCGTCGAGCGCCTGCTGGATCACCGGCAGCGCCACCGAGACGCCGACGACGGGCAGGTAGGAGGCGAACACGCCGATACAGGCCAGCAGGATCGTCACCCTGGTGTTCCGAGCACTGCTCAGCGCTGCAGAAGGCTGCGACGAGGCAGGAGAAGCCGTTGCCGACATGGGCACCTCTAACGATGGTTGCGGGATGTGACGAGCGGAGGGCGGACGGCGAGGGCCGGCCCGGGGGTGCTGCGCGGTGTGTGAGCCATATGTGAAGAGGAGGTTTCGGGGGACCGTATACCGAGGTCGCGCGCCTGAGATGACCCCAGGCGCGCAACATAAGCTGAACGGTTCTGGGGGCAGTGCTCCCGCCGGAGCCGCCGGTTCCGCTGCCGGGCGGTCGGCGGGCGGGCGGTGGGCTTCCGCGGGGGTGGCGGCCGGTGCCGGGCGGCGCGGCGCCGAGTACGGGAATGTGGCGTTCGTCACGCTGTAGGGCGGCCGGATCGGCGGGGTGCGGTACCGGAGGACGGGCGTCCGCGCCGGGGGTGCGGCGTTCGCCCTGGTAGCCGACACGGTGTCGGCGCGGCGCCCGGTCGGCGAGGGGGCCCGCCGTTGCGCAACCGACCGGTCGGTACCTGTTAGTGCGTTTATCGGCCGTGTTTCGGGTGCACGTTTGGGCGGCTCCGAACGCTATGTAGGCAGGACCGCGACGGTGCGGTCCCGGAGTGCACACGGGGGTGGGCGCTTCGAGCTCGAAGCGAGAGGACCGGCAAGGCCCGTGACGACCCATCAGATCGAAGCCGTGCCCACGGCGGCGGCCGGGACCGTACGCCGTACCCGCGACTCCAGCGACGGACGGGGAGAGACCCGGTGAACCACGACGAGGCACACGGCGACCGCCTGCCCCGCGCGAAGGCCGACGAGGACCCGGACCCGGCGGCCCAGCCGCTGGACTTCCAGGCGTTCCACGCGCTGTACCGCGGCGCGTACGTGCGCTGGGCCCAGATGTACCTCGGCTCGCGGGCCGACGCCGAGGACGCGGTCCACGAGGCCATGGTGGAACTGCTACGGCACTGGCGTAAGGCCCTGGAACAGCCCGAACCGGCCGCCTACGCCTGGTGGCTGGTGAAGAACCGGGTCCGCGACGCGGCCCGTGCCCGCACCCGCCGGCAGAAGATGGCCGACGCCATCTTCGCCACCGAGCTGGCGCACGACACCGTGGACCCGATCGGCGCGCTGGAGGTCAGCATCGCGCTGTGGGAGGCCATCGACGCCCTCCCCGAGCGCCAGCACGACGTGTTCCTGATGCGCTACAGCCTCGACTACACCACCCGCCAGACCGCGGACCTGCTGGGGATCACCGAGGCCACCGTCCGCTCCACCGCCCGCGACGCGCGCCGCCGCCTCGCCGCTGCGCTGGACCCCGAGCTGAAGGGACGCGAAGATGCCCGTGTCGATGCCTTTTGAGGAGATCCTGGCCAAGGCGCGGCTGCGCTCGCCGGAGTACACCCGTGAGGAGCTGGTCGCCGCGCAGGCCCGGCTCGCCGCGGCCGCCACGATGCAGCAGATCATGACCGGCGCGCTCACCTTCGACGACGCCACCAGCCGCGACCTGTGGTGCGAGCCGGTCCGGCCCAGCCGCTGGGAGCCCCACCACCACGGCGAGACCGCGGACCGCGAACGCCTGGACGCGGCGGACGACCTGCGGCACCTGTGCAAGATCGTCATCACCCAGGCCAAGGCCCTCCAGACGATGTCCGCCTTCGTCAGCGGGTCGGTGGAGTCCGCCGACGACCCCAGCCGGATCCTCGAACCCGAGGGCGCCCGGGTGCTGGCCTGCGTCCTGCACCTGGCCGGCCGGGAGGACAGCGCCCGCTTCTGGTGGCAGTTCGCCTCCGGCGCCGACGACGGCGAGGCCAAGTTCTGCCTGTTCCTGCACCATCTGGCGCTCGGCGAGGTGCAGGAGGCCAACTGGTGGCACGACCAGATCCCGCGCCGGGGACGGGAGTTGTGGGCGCGCGCGGTGCGGGAGGGCCGCGACCGGGAGACCGCGGCCGCCGCGACCTGCCTGCACGCGGTGGCGCGCCGCAAGACGGTGCCGGACGAGGCCACCGCCGTCGTCGGCTACGTCAGGTCCGCCGTGCGGTTCGTCGACGAGGCCGTGGACCTGCCGCTGCCCGCGGACGGGTTCGCGGAGAAGATCGAGGAGATGACGGCGACGACCTGACGGCGGCCTGACGGCGGTCTGACGGCGACGACCTGACGGTGGCCCGGTGGCGCCCCCGGGCGCCGCCCGCGGGGCCGGCCCCGCCCGGCACCCCGGGCCGGGCCGGGCCGTTCCGTCGGCTCGCGCCGGTCGGCCGGGCGGGGTGGCCATGCCCGGCCCCGTCGGCCGGGCCGTTCCGTCGGCTCGTGCCGGTCCGGTCCGTCGTTCCGATGCGGCCGTGTCCGCCGGTCCGCCCGGCCCGGTGGCCGGGGCCTGCCCGGCTCGCCGGCCCGGGGCACCGGGTCCGCGGGCGGAACGGGGCGGGCCGTGCGGCCCGTTCGGCGGCCGTTCCTGTCCAGCAGCAGTGGCACGACACCCTGGGGCCGTTCATGACCTGGTACAGCCACACCTGGTGCGCCGCGTACGCCGCGCCGGCCGCCGCCTGCACCGCCATCGCCTGGCTGTGCCTCCTGCGCCGCTTCGCGGGCAGGGGCCGCCTGCTGGGGACGTGGCGGTCCGCCTGCCTGTCGGCGCTCGTGCTGCTCGCGATGGGCGCGACGTCCGTCGGCGCCGGCCTGCTCCTGCCGCACCTGGGCCAGGTGCCGCCGGCCGCCGCGGGCGTCGCCACCGGCTTCGCCGTCGCGCCGCGCGGCAGGCGGCAGGACGAGGGCGCCCAACCCCTGCTGCGCTTCATGACCCTGGGCATCGGCTGGCTGCTGGAACGCCTTGAGTACCGGCTGGCGACCGACGCCCAGACCTGGTGCGACAGCTTCATGGAGCGGTTCAAGGAGGTGCGGCAGTTGCGGATCTTCATCCACGGCCTCAAGCGCTTCCTGCTGGACCGCCCGCACAGCACCGTGACGAACAAGGCGGTCTGCGCCTGCCACGAGGACGCGGAACGGAGGCTCGACGCCGCGCTCGACGTCCAGACCCGCGTGGAGGAGGCGTGCCGGACCCCGGCGCCGCCGGGCGTGGCCGAGTTCCGGCGGGCCCGCAGCGCGGACGAGGAGGCCAGGTGCGTGATCGCCTTCAACGAGGCGCGGGCGATGTGCGCGCACCTGCTGCGGTTCGCCTACTGCCAGGGCCGCCGCTCGGAGCGGCCGGAGATCGAGCGGCTCCGGGACGCGGTGGTCCCGCCCGACGCCTACCGGTCCACGGGCGCCCTGCGGCAGGGGAGATGACCGCCCCGGGCCGCGGGCACCCGCGCGCGGGAAGCACGGCGTGCGCACCGGGCGCCGACGGACCGTCCCCGCCCCCACCCCTTGCCTTCGGCCCCGAGCCCGCACGGCGGCATCCCCGGGACGGCCCCGCGGGACCCGCCGGGACCGCTCGCCGCTCCCGCGGACGCCGCCACCGCTACCGGCACGCGGGGGCCTGCCCGCTGCCGTACACCGGCGCGGCGCCGTCCCGGGGCTGCACGGCGGCGTCCCGCGGCGGCGCGTGGAACGTGATCTCCACCCGGGCGCCGATCGCCTCGGCGGCCGCGGCGAGGCTGCGCACCGTGAGGTTGGCGTCCCCCGACATGATCTGGCTGACCCGCCCCGGGCTGACGGACATCGCCCTCGCCAGCTCCGACTGCGACACGCCGAGCCCGGCCAGCACGCCCGCGAGCGACGCCGTCGCCTCCCGTGCCAGCCGCGCCCCCGCCACGTCGGCGGCGCTGCTCCCGCCCCGCGCCATGAAGCCCATGGTGTGCCCCCCACTGTGTCGCCGGCTGCCAGCCGTTGCCCTGCACGCAGCATGACACCTTTAGCTCCGGCTAAAGGCGGGAACGGTCGAAGTCGCACCGCGCGGACGGCGGCCGTACGGCCCGCGGGCGCCACCGCGCGTGCGGTCGGGGCCGGCGTCGGGCCGAGGTGTCCGGCTGAGGCGTCCAGCCGAGGCGTCGGGCCGAGGCGTCGGACCGAGGCGCCCGGCAGGCCGCGGCCGTCAGCCGGCCGAGGCGTCCAGCAGCAGGTCGCGCAGCGCGGCGGCGGTGCGTGAGGGCGCGTCGGGCGTCAGGACGACCTGGTCGGCGGTGGTCGAGGGGCCGGTGAGGGGGATGACGCGCAGGCCGGGCGGCTGGTGGTCGAGCGCCGACCCGACGGTGATCCCGATGCCGGTGCCGGCCGCGACGTGGGCGGCGATGTCGTGCACGCTGCCGGCGGTCCTGATGATGCGCAGGTCGGCTCCGCCGCTGTGGAAGGCGGCCAGCAGCCGGTCGCAGAGCCCGCTGTTGATCTGGTGCGGCCAGGTGAGCAGCCCGGTGGTGGACAGCTCGGCCGTGCTGAGCTCGGCGTGCGCGGCGAGCGGATGGGTGGCCGGCACCAGCGCCACGAACCGCTCGGTGGACAGCACCCTGGCGCGTACGCCGGAGACGCCGTCGGTCGCCCAGCCGATGCCGAGCCCGATCGTCTCGGCGCGCAGGGCGGTGACCTGGGCGGTGGTCGGCATCGCCTCCGGCACGATCATCACGTCGGGGCACCGCTCGCGCAGGCGCGGCAGGCAGCGCAGCAGGAGCTGGTGGTCGGTGTACTCGGCGTGTGCGACGACGAGGCTCGTGCGGGTCCGGTCTCCGGCGGCCAGCGCGCGCCCGCGCTGCTGGAAGCGGTGGAGCTGGGCGAGGGCGGCGCGGGCGTCGGGCAGCAGTTCCTCGCCCAGTCCGGTCAACGCCACCCGGCGGCTGGTGCGGTGGAACAGCCGTCCGCCGAGGGCGGTCTCCAGCCGCCGTACGGCGTCGCTGACGGTGGGCTGCCCCCGGTGCAGGCGCTCGGCGGCGCGCCCGAAGTGGAGTTCCTCCGCCACGGCGACGAACGCCTCCAGCTCGATCCTGTCCACCTCCTCACGTTAACGCCTTCGATCGGTCGCACCGATCGCTGGGTGGTGAAGTTCGGCGTTGATGGCGTACCGCCCGCGCGGTGGGATGGCAGGGCAGGCGGAGAACCCCACGATTGGGAGCAGTGAGATGGCCATGGCAGTCGACGGCATCGACCGTGCACAGGACGACGTACCGGAGGTTACGGTGGCGGTGGTCCACCACTCCGTGCACGGCCACACCCGGGTGCTGGCCGAGCACCTCGCCGACGGCGCGCGGCGGGTCCCGGGCACCCGGGTGCACCTCGTCGAGGTCCGGGCGGAGGACGTGAACGCCGGGCGCTGGCGCGACCCCGAGGCGCTGGCGCTGCTGGACGGCTGCGACGCGATCGTCTTCGGCAGCCCGACGCTGATGGGCAGCGCGTCGGCGGTCTTCAAGGCTTTCATGGAGGCGGCGTTCACCGCCTTCACCACGCAGCGGTGGAAGGACAAGCTGGCCGGCGGCTTCACCATGTCCGCGTCCCAGAGCGGCGACAAGTTGGCGGTGCTCCAGCAACTGGCGGTGTTCGCAACGCAGTTGGGCATGCAGTGGATCGGTGTCGGTGACATGCCGGGCAACAACTGGAGCGGCGGCTCCCGCGACGACCTCAACCGGCTCGGCTCGTGGCTGGGGCTGATGGGCCAGAGCCACTCCGACCTCGGGCCCGAGAACGCCGGATCGCCGGGCGACCTGGTCACCGCGGAACGCTACGGGGAGCGGATCGCCCGCCTCACCCAGCGCTGGGTGAACGCGGTGCCCTACGACACCCCGCGGATGACCGAGCACGAGGCCCGCGCCCTCTCCGCCGACCTCCGGGCCGGCCACTCCGCCCCGCCCGCGCTGACCGTCTGAGCGCCGACCCGTACGACCGTCCGGCGTGTCCGATGGTCCGACCATCCGGCCGGTCGGCCCACCGGGCCAACGGTCCACGGGTGGGCGGGCCTTCGCGGGCGCGGCTGTCAGGGGTGCGCCCGCGAAGGACCGACACGTCCAACATAACGATCGTCGTGCGCGGCGGGGCCGTGACACTCCCGAGGCCCGGGCGGCGCGGGAGCAGGTCACCCGATCGCGCAGCGGGGAGGGCAACCATGCCTCCGTAGAGCCGAGTTGGCCGCCGCCGACGAAAAACCGCTGGGCGGGGGAGCAGTGCGGCTGGTAGCTTGCGGCGACCGTGACACCGGACGAAGGAGGTGGGACCCGTGCACGTTCGATCCACGCGGGTGCTCCCCTTCCTGCCACGGTTCGGCGGCTGACACAGCCGCCACCGGGAGCGCCTGGACATCAAGAGGCACTCCCGAGAGGCAACATCCCTTGAAGACAATCGAGTTCACCGCCGAGTCGTCGTCGGACGGCATGATCGAGCGCGACTTCGCCGTGGGCGGGGTCCCCGGCGTGCTCTGGTCGCCGGCGGCCGGCGCCGGGCGCGCCCCGCTGGTGCTGGTGGGCCACGGCGGCGGCATGCACAAGAAGGCGCCGGCGGTGTCCGGCCGCGCGCAGCGGATCGTGGCCGGCTGCGGCTTCCACGTCGCCGCCATCGACGCGCCCGGCCACGGCGGCCGGCCGCGCACCGCCCACGACGAGCGGGAGATCGCGGAACTGTACCGGGCCAGGGCGGCGGGCGAGCCCGAGGGCCCGATCGTGGTCCGCTACAACGCCCACCTCGCCGAGCGGGCCGTGCCGGAGTGGCGGGCGACCCTCGACGCGCTCCGGACCCTGCCCGAGATCGGGGACCGGGGGCCGGTCGGCTACCTCGGCCTGAACATGGGCACCGCGATCGGGGTGCCGCTGGTGGCGGACGACCCCAGGATCGACGCCGCGGTCTTCGGACTGCACTGGCCCGACGCGCTCGCCGAGGCGGCGCGGCGGATCACCGTCCCGGTCGAGTTCGACCTGCAGTGGGACGACGAGCACATCCCGCGCGCCGCCGGGCTCGCGCTCTTCGACGCCTTCGCGTCGCGGGAGAAGTCGCTGCACGCCAACGCGGGCCGCCACAAGGAGCTGCCGAGGTTCGAGGCGGACAGCGCCGTGCGGTTCTTCGCCCGCCACCTCGGCGCCAAGGCCGCGCCGGACGCCTGACCGGCCTGATTCGGCACCCGGCTCGCGGGACCGGCCCGGCGGCCGGCCCGTGATCCGGGCGCCGTCGGGCCGGGCGCCGGGTCAGGCCGGGCCGCCGGCTCGGGCTCCCGCGCCGGCGGAAGCCCGGATCAACCGGCCGTGGGGGAAGGGGCGGTGGGCGGGACGAGCACCGCCGCGCCGTTGACGCGGTCCGCGGCGAGGTCGGCCAGCGCGCGGTCGGCCCGGTCCAGCGGGTAGCGGGTGATGGTGGGACGGATGCCGACCCGCCGGGCGGTCTCCAGGAAGTCCCGGCCGTCGGCGCGGGTGTTGGAGGTGACGCTGCGCAGCTCGCGCTCCTGGAACAGGTGCCGCTGGTAGTCCAGCACCGGGATGTCCGACAGGTGGATGCCGGCGACGGCGAGGGTGCCGCCGCGGTCGAGGGCCGCCAGCGCGACCGGCACCAGGTCGCCGACCGGCGCGAAGAGGATCGCCGAGTCCAGGGGTTCGGGCGGCGCGTCGTAGCCGCCGCGGGCGGACGACGCCCCGAGGTCCAGGGCGAGCCGGCGGGCCGCCGCGGACCGGGTCAGCACGTGGACGGTCGCGCCCTCGGCGAGGGCGACCTGCGCGGCCAGGTGCGCGGACCCCCCGAAGCCGTACAGGCCGAGCCGGCCGCCCGGCGGGAGCGCGCTGCGCCGCAGCGCGCGGTAGCCGATGATGCCCGCGCACAGCAGCGGCGCCAGCTCGGCCGGGTCGGCCCCACCGGGCAGCGGATACGCGAACTCCTCGGGCAGGACCGTCACTTCGGCGAAGCCGCCGTCCGCGTCCCAGCCCGTGTAGACCGACGACGGGCACAGGTTCTCCCGGCCGGACCGGCAGTAGCGGCACACCCCGCAGGTGCCGCGCAGCCAGGCGCCGCCCACCCGGTCGCCGCGCGCGAAACGGCCCGTCCCCGGCCCCGAGCCGAGGACCCTGCCGACGATCTCGTGGCCCGGAACGGTCATCGGGCGGTGCGGGCGCAGATCCCCCTCCGCGAGGTGGAGATCGGTCCGGCACACCCCGCACGCCTCGACCCGCACCAGCACCTCGCCCGGACCCGGCCGCGGTGCTTTCCGCCGTGTGCGGCGCAGCGGTCCCGTGGCGATCGGCCCCGGCTCGTCCACCGCCCAACCGCCCAGGTCCCCCGCGTCCGCGGACTCGAACGCCATGCCTCCAGCCTGCGCCCGCCCGAGGCCCCCGGCAATCCGGACGGCCCGGGACCGGAGGCGCCCCAGCCGCCGCGGGCGCGCTCACCGCCCGCGCGGAACCGTCCACCGGCCGTACGGCGCCGCCGGCGGGGGCGCGTACGCGTCCGGGCCGGTCACGCGCGGGCGCCGCGGGTACCGGCTCCGCCCCCGTACGGCGCGGCGGCGCCGCGCGCTACGGTCACAGCACGGGCGGCGGGCCCCACCTCGCGCCGCGCGACCGCAGCACCGACCGCAGCACCGACCGAGCGCACCGACAGGAGCCGACGAACGATGTCCGCTGACCTCCCGCTTCCCTTCGAGAAGGGCAGCCATGTGCTGTTCACCGGCGACAGCATCACCGATGCCGGACGCACCGCGGACAGGGCGCCGTACGGCGGCGGCTACGTGGGCCTGATCCAGGCCCTCGTGACCGCGCAGGCCCCCGAACTCGCCCTGCGCTGGACCAACCGCGGGATCTCCGGGAACACCGTGCGCGACCTCGCCTCGCGCTGGCAGGCCGACGTCCTGGACGAGCGGCCGGACTGGCTGTGCGTGAAGATCGGCATCAACGACTGCTGGCGGGGCATGGAGGGCAACGCCGACGAGGCCGTTCCCGTCGCCGAGTACCAGGAGACGCTGGCCGCGCTGCTGGACCGCGCGACGTCGGCCACCGGCTGCCGGCTGGTCGTCGCCACCCCCTACCTCATCGAGGGCGACCGGTCCGACCCGTGGCGGATCGAGTCCGACCGCTACGTGGCCGCCGCCCGCGAGGTGGCGCGGGCGAAGGGGCTGCCCCTGGTCGACGTGCAGGCGGCCTTCGACCGGGTGCTCGCCCACACGGCGCCGGCCGACTGGGCCGGCGACCGCGTGCACCCGGTGCTGGCGGGGCACGCGGTGATCGCCCGCGCGTTCCTCGCGGTGTTCGCCGGGTTGGCGGCCGCCGACGCCCACGCCGGCTGACGGTGGGCGGCGCCCGGCCCCGGGACACCGCCGCCCGCGCCGCCGCCCCGCGCCGACGCACGGGCCCTGCCCCGGACGCGGCGCGTGCCGCGCCCGGGGCAGGGCGATACGGCGGGCACGGGGTCCGGCGATACGGCGGGCACGGGCGCGGGGTAGGGCGCCGGCCCGCCGCCCCTACGTCAGGAACGCGGGGGACGCGGCGTCCGAGCCTGGTACCGGCTGTGCCTGTATCCGGCCGGCGACCTGATCGACGCTGGAGCCATGACGAACAATCCGGACACCATCGAGATCGCCCCGATCGGCCTGCTCACCGGCAAGGTCGTGCTCATCACCGGGGCCAGCCGCGGCATCGGGGCGGCCGCCGCGCGGCTCTTCGCCGCCGAGGGCGCCGCGGTCGTGCTGGCCGCCCGCGGTACCGACGCCCTGGAGCGGATCGCCGCCGGGATCCGCGGCGCCGGCGGGGTCGCCGACGCGGTCACCCTGGACCTGGCCGACGACGCGAGCGTCCGCGCGGCGGTCGACCACGTCGCGCGGCTGCACGGGCGGCTGGACGGCGCCTTCAACAACGGCGCGGTCATCCAGCAGCCCGGCCCGCTCGACGCCACGGGCGAGGAGGACATCGACGCCCAGTTCCAGGTGAACTTCCGGGCGCACTGGATCGCCATGAAGGCCGAGGCCGAGCTGATGCGACGCGGTGGCGGCGGGGCGATCGTGAACACCTCCAGCATCGGCAGCCGCCGGGCGAACCCGGCGCTGCCCGCGTACGGGGCGATGAAGCGCGCGCTCAACAGCATCACCGAGAGCGCCGCCGTGACCTGGGGCCCGCAGGGCATCCGCGTCAACGGCATCACCCCCGGCGGCACCGCCACGGAGATGATCGACCAGTGGGAGGCGGCCACCCCGGGCGTCGTGGAGACGATCAACGCCAGGACCCCGCTCGGCCGCATGGCGGAGCCCCGGGAGGTGGCCGAGGCGGCGGCGTGGCTGCTCAGCGACCGCGCCTCGATGGTGACGGGGGCGATCCTGCCGGTCGACGGCGGCGCCGGCGCCTGAGGGAGCCGCACTCCGGCGGGCGGCGCGGCACGGCCGCGCGGCACGGCCGCGCGGCACGGCAACGCGGCACGTCCGCGCGACACGGCAACGCCGGTCCCCGGAGCCGGGTGCGGCTCCGGGGACCGGCGTGGCGCGGGACCGGACCGGCCGTGGGCGTCCGGGTGGACGCGTCCGTTCCCAGGTGGGGGGATCGCAGGCGGAACTGACGGAGGATCAGCCCGGGATGATCGAGAACGAGCCGCCGTCGAGGGCGGTCTCGGTGTACTGCCCGCTGTCGATGGCCTCGGGGCCGTAGGCGTCGAAGGACTGCCCGTTGACGGTGATGCCGCTGAAGTCCTGCTCGTCGAAGGACGGGTAGCTGCCGGTCGGCGACTCGATCACCGCCTCGGCGCTCGCGTCGTCCGCGGACAGCGACTTCTGGGTGGTCTTCGACCAGCCCTTGGTGGTGTCGGACAGCTCCAGGGTGTAGGCGCCGCCGCCGTTGTCCACGACGCTGGCGGTGAACGCGTCGCCGGCGTCGACCGACTCGTCGTAGTACACCGGTGCCGCCGGGTACATCTCGTACCAGGCCGAGTACTCCGGGCTGCCGCTGGAGCAGTCGACCTGGACGCCGGTCTGCTCGACGGTCTGCGAGCCGTAGCCGTCGATGCCTATCCAGGGCGCGTACAGGTCGTTCGTGGAGTTGCAGGTGACCTGGGGCATCGTCCAGGAGCCGGAGATGTCGGTGAGGTCCGAGCCCCGGGCGACGTAGCCGCCCCAGTTGCTGTCGCCGGAGAAGCCGGCGAGGGGGTGGGCGTAGTGCGCCGTGCCGAACTCGACGCTGGGTGCGACCGCGCTCGCGGGTCCGGCGAGGGAGGCGCAGGACAGCGCGAGCAGTGCGGCGGCGGCCGCCCTTGCGGGGGCGGCTGTGCGGAACTTGTGCATCCGGTGAACTCCAATGGTGGGGGAGTTGCGAGGGTGGTGGGGGGAGTCGGCCGGCCGTCCTCGATCCGTGAGGTGGTGGGGGGAGCCGGCCGATCAGGCCGCTGGAGCGATGCTGCGCGCTGTGACGGGTGGGTCGGAAGGGGCGGACTGCTACCGGATGTCGCAATGGCGTGAACATGACAACCACTCGGAGTGGTGACAGCCCGGGCGGCGAAGTGACGTGGTCGGCGGGGGAGTTCCCGCGCGGCGCGGCTCGGCCGTCGAAACCCCGTACGCCGCCCGCCGGTCCTCCCGGTACGGCGGAGTGCTGATACCGGCTACGGCCGAACTGCCGTGCCGACCAGGCGTTTCGCGCCGCGCGGGCGGTGTGGGCGCGGGGGTGCGGACGGGGCGTCGGCGGGCGCGCCGCACGGCGCCTTCCCACGGCGCGCCGGACGCCCGCGGGGGAGGACCGCGGGCGTCCGGCGCCGTCGGGATCGGGGTCGGGGTCGGGGTCGGACGCAGGTCAGGCGAAGTAGCAGCCGCTGTCGAGGTCGTCGACGAGCGTGGGGCCCTCCGGTGTCCAGCCCAGCAGCGCCCGGGTGGCGTCGCTGCTCGCCGCCATGTCCGTGCCGTAGAACTTGGCGAGCCACCCGAAGTGCGCGGCCGCCTCCTCCGCCGGGACGGAGGCGACCGGCAGGCCGAGGCCGCGCCCGACCGCCTCGGCGATCCGCCGCGTCGGGATGCCCTCCTCGGCGGCGGCGTGCAGGGTGGTGCCGGCCGGCACCCGCCGGTCGAGGGCGAGCCGCACCACCCGGGCCGCGTCGCCGCGGTGGACCGCCGCCCAGCGGTCGGTGCCGTCGCCGATGTAGGCCGAGACGCCCTTGGCCCGGGCGGTCGCCACGATCCCGGCGAGGAAGCCGTGGTCGCCGGCGCCGTGCACGGTCGGGGCGAAACGGGTGACGACCGTGCCGACGCCTCGCTCCACGGCCTCCAGGGCCAGGTTCTCGCTGCCGCCGCGCAGGGAGTCCACGCCGTGGAACGGCGACCGGTCCTGCTCGGTCGCGGCGCGGCCCGGGGTCAGGAACGCCAGCCCGGAGGCGAGGACGAGCGGCCGGGCGGAGCCCGCGAGCGCGTCGGTGATGGCCTGTACGGCGCCGCGCTCGGCCTTGTTGGTGCCCGCCTGGTCGGCGAAGTCGTGCTTGTTGGCGAGGTGGACGACGGCCTCGGCCGCGGCGGCCGCGGCGCGGATGCCGTCCAGGTCGTCGAGGTCGCCGCGCACGGCCCGGGCGCCCTTGGCCGCGAGCGCCGCGGCGGAGGCGTCCGAGCGGGCGAGGCCGGCGACCTCGTGTCCGGCGTCGAGCAGGTCGTCCACGACGGCCGCGCCGATCCAGCCGGTGGCTCCGGTGACGAATACGCGCATGTCGTTCTTCCTTCGTGTCGGTCCGCGGCGTGTCCACGTCGCGGTGCGAATGGGTGGTGACGGGTACGGATGGGTTCGGATGGGTTCGGATGGTCCCGGACGGGTTCGCGTGAGGGCGGGCGGCACCGGCCGGAAGCACCGGCCGCGGGCCCCCGGGGCCCTCGTGAGCGGGCAGGCGCCAGGTGTTCAGCGGGTGGCGCGGCCCGCCGACCGGGACTGGAGCAGGACGAGCGCGCCGGCCACGAGCACCGCCACGCCGATCACCCGCAGCCCCGCGTCCGCGGCCGAGGTGAAGGCCGTGACCACGGCGGGCGCGCGGTCGGCCGGAGCGGCGGCCAGCGCCTGCGCCACGGTGTGCGGGTGGCCGGCGGACCGGACGTCGGGGGGGAGCGCGGCGGTGAACCGCGCGGTGAGCACCGTGCCGATCACGGCGACGCCCAGCGCGCTGCCGAACTCCCGTGTGGTCGCCTGGAGTCCGGCGCCCACGCCGGCCTGTGCCGTCGGCAGCGAGCCGGCGATGGCGCCCGAGAGGGTCGGCAGCGCCAGCGCCACCCCGGCGCCGGTGGCCAGCAGCCAGCCGGCGTAGGCGGCGTACGACGTGTCCGCGCCGCTCGTGGACAGCCCGAGCAGCCCGCCGCCGACGCAGGCGAAGGCGAGCGCGAGCGTGGCGTCGAGGCCGATCCGCCGCGCCAGGTGGCCGCTCCGGCGCGCGCCCACGACGATCGGCACGGTCAGCGGGACGATCCCCAGCCCGGTCCGCAGCACCCCGTACCCCTTGCCGTACTGGAGGAACGACGCGTTGACGTAGAACAGCGCGAACATCCCGAAGAACACCGCCGTCATGCCCAGGCAGGCGCTGCGCAGCGCCGGGACGCGCAGCAGCCGGGGGTCGAGCAGCGGCTGCCGGGCCCTGAGCTCCACGAGCGTCCAGACCGCGAACAGCACGGCGGAGCAGGCGAATCCGGCCACGACGACCGGGCTGCCCCAACCCTGCTCCGGTCCCTGCACGATGCCGAGCAGCAGCGCGACCGACGCGGCCACCAGCAGCGCGGCGCCGAGCGGGTCCAGCCGCCGGTCATGGCGCGCCGAGACCGGTGCGACCCGGCCGGTGAGCGCGGCGAGCAGCAGCGCGACCGGGACCGCGGCCGCGAACAGCCAGCGCCACGAGCCTCCGGTCAGGACGGCGCCGCCGCCGACGTTGCCGACGACGCCGCCGATCCCGGTCATCGACGCCCAGGTGGCGACCGCCGCGCCCCTGCGCTCCGCTGGCACGGCGAGCAGCAGGACGGCGAGCGTGTTGGGCAGCACCGCGGCGGCGCCGACGCCCGTGACCGCCCGGCCGGCCAGCAGCAGCGGCATGTCCGGCGCGACCGCCGAGAGCAGCGCGCCCCCGGCGAACAGCACCAGGCCGGCGAGCAGGACACCCTTGCGGCCGAACCGGTCGCCCGCGGCCCCGCCGGGGATCACCAGGCAGGCGAAGACGACCACGTACGTGTCGACGATCCAGATCAGCGCCGAGGCGGACGGGTGCAGCCCGCTCGACGCGAGCAGCGGGACGGCGAGGTTGATCGCGGCGACCATGCCGACGACGAGGACGACGCAGGCGCACATGACCGCCGTCAGGCCGCGCGGTGCGGCGGACCCCGGTGCCGGCCGGCCGCCCGCCGCCGGTGCGTGGCCGCTGATCGTTGCGTGGATTGGCATACCGACGACGCTAGGGAGGCGGGCCCCTTCCGTGCCACGCAACTTGCGTAACAACACGTTGCGTAGGATGCAACCATGACCGAGCAGCTCGACCTGAACCTCCTGCGGGTGTTCGACGCGCTCCTGGAGGAGGGCAGCGTGACGGGGGCGTCCGAGCGCCTGCACCTGTCCATCCCCGCGACCAGCCGCGCGCTGGGGCGGCTGCGGCGGGCGCTGGACGACCCGATCCTGGTACGGGCCGGCCGCGGGATGGTGCCGACGCCGTTCGCGCTGCGCACCGCGCCTCGGGTGCGGTCGCTGCTCGACGAGGCGTCGGCGCTGGTCCTCGGCGACCGCGAGGTCCCGATCGCCGAGTTGGAGCGCACCTTCACGATCCGGATCAACGACGGGGTGGCCGCCACCCTCGCCACCGCGGCGGTCGAGGCCACCGCCGCGGCCGCCCCCGGGGTCGTCCTGCGCTTCGTGGCCGAGGGCAGCGAGAGCGTCGAGGCGCTGCGGGACGGGTCGGTGGACCTGGACATCGGCGTGGGCGACGTCGCGGCCCCCGACATCCGCGCCGCGGTGCTCTACCGCGAGCGGCTGGTCGGCATCGTCGGCGCCGGCAGCCCGCTGGGCCGCGACCGCCGCCCGACACTCGCACAGTTGTGCCGGCACCCGCACGTCTCGGCCTCCCGCCGCGGCCGCGTGCGCGGCCCCCTCGACGAGGTGCTCGACGCCGCGGGCCTGCGCCGCCACGTCGCCGCGGTGGTGCCGACCTTCGCGGTGGCCTCGCTGCTGGTCGCGTCGAGCGGCTACGTCGGGCTCGTCCCGCAGCGCCTCGCCGAGCAGTACGGCCCGGCCCTGGGCATCCGCTGGTTCCCCGTCCCCGCGGACCTGCCGGAACTCGACGTGCGCCTCTTCTGGCACGCCCGCCTCGACGCGGACCCGCCCCAGCGCTGGCTGCGCGACACCATCCGGGCCGCCCTGCGGTGACGCCGGGGCCGGGGCGAAGCCCGGCCGGGACGGCCCACGCCGCTCATTAGAGGACCATCCCTTCTGCAGCCCTCTTCGGTAGGGTTGTGACCTCTCGGTCCCGGCGGGTGCATGGCCATCGTCGCGAGCCGTTCGACGGCCAGCGTGAGTTCTGCCAGCCCTGCCGGGCCGAGGCCGTCTGATCGGCTTCAGGGACACGCCCCGCAGAGGGCCGATTAATGAGCTCCCGGCAGACGACCTCACCACCGGGCAGGTGCTCCGCCAGCGGTACAGGAGTACGACGCACGTGTTCATCGGATGGGACTGGGCGACCGAAACGCACGACGTGACGGTCATGGACGACACCGGCAAACGCATCGACCGGTGGGAACCGACCCACACCGAGGAAGGGTTCGCCAAGACCCTGGCCCGGCTGCGCAAGCACGCAGATCCCGCGGACCTGCCGGTCGCCATCGAGACCACCAGGGGCCTGGCCGTCGACCGGCTCCTGGCCGCCGGGCACCCGGTGGTGCCGGTGCACCCGAACGCCTTTCACGCGATGCGGGCACGCTGGGGCGCTTCCAAAGCCAAGACCGACGCCGGCGACAGCATGAAACTCGCCGACTACCTGCGCACCGACGGCCACCTGCTGCCCCGGCTGGAGCCCACCGAGCCGGCCACTCTCGACCTGCAGGCCCTCACCCGCCAGCGCGCCGACCACATCGAGGCCCGCATCGCCGCCGTCAACCAACTCGCCGCGCTCCTGGACGAACACTGGCCCGGCGGCAAGGCAGTCTTCGGCAAGCTCGACAGCGACATCGCCCAGGCCTTCCTGGAGCGCTACCCGACCCCGGCCTCCGCCGCCAAGCTCACCGCGGGGCGCCTGGAAACCTGGTGCAAACGCCGTGGCTACTGCGGCAAGAAGCCCGGCAGCGTCCTCATCGAACGCCTGCGCTCGGCCCCCACAGCCGCCTCCCGCCTCAGCGAGACGGTCGTCGAGCACCTCATCCGTGTCCAGGTCCAGCTCGTGCACGGCATACGCGCGACCATCCGCGCCCTGGACAAGGCCATCACCGAGGCCACCGCCACGCACCCTTACGCGCCGCTGTTCGCCACCCTGCCGCGCATCGGCACGATCAGCCTCGGCCAGGTCATCGGCGAGATCGGCCCGCTCCTGGAACGCGCCCAGACCTGCGAACAGCTGATCGCCGAAGCCGGCGTCGTCCCCGTGACCCGCGCCTCGGGCAAGTCCCGCACAGTCGCTTTCCGCTTCGCGACCAACCGCAGAGCCCGCGTCGCGCTCACGACCTTCGCCGACAACAGCCGACACGGCAGCCAGTGGGCCGCCAAGATCTACGACGACGCCCGGGCCCGCAAAAAGCGGCACCCCCACGCCGTCCGAATCCTCGCCCGATCCTGGCTCCGGGTGATGTGGGCCTGCTGGCGCACCGGCACCTGCTACGACCCCGACATCCACCAAGCCAACAACAAGATCAACACGACCGCCGACGCCCCCCTGGCGGCATAGAGGTTGACTCAGGAAACTCACACGGGCCCCCGCGCGCAGGTGGCGCCCGCCCCCCACCACCGGCGCCGAGGTGGGCCACGTGTGGCCCGCGCGCAGGCGGCGCCCCTTTGCTCCGCACGGGCTGCCCCGAGCGACGCACGGCAGTGCGGGCGCCGGACGCGCGTGCCCTCTCCCCGCCGGCCGCCCCGCGTGTGCCGTCCACCGGGTCGCCCGCCCGCACCTGTCCCGGGCCGGCCGCCCTCCTGTCCGTACACGCCGCCGCCGTACCGCCGCCGTACCGCCGCCGGGTCGGACCGGAACGCCCCCGCCGCCCCGATTCATGCCGTCCTGGGCGGGAGTAGGGCGTCCGGTGACGGATGTGTCGGCTAGAGTGCGACGAATAGCTAGTCGCACAATGCGCCTAGCAGAGTGACGAGTTGGCCACGAGGTGTGCTGACATCACTGTATGCGCGGCGAGTTGCCCGAAGGAGTGAGATGACCCGAACTGTGGACCCGAGCGTGACCCGGCGCAAACTCCGGATGGAGCTGCGCAGGGCGCGGGAGCGCGCCGGCCTGACGCAGCGCGAGGCGGCGAGGACGCTGGACTGGTCGCCGTCGAAGGTGATCCGGATCGAGACCGGGCAGGTCGGTGTCTCGGTCACCGACGCGCGGGCCCTGGCGCATCTGTACGGCGTGACCGAACAGCAGCAGGTGGACGAGCTGGTGGAGGCCGCCCGCGAGAGCAGGAAGTCGAGTTGGTGGGCGAAGTACCACGACGTGCTGTCCGCGTCGTTCGGCCAGTACCTGGGTCTGGAGGGCGCGGCGAACGGCGTGTCCGTCTACCACCCGGTCGTCGTGCCCGGGCACGTGCAGACCTGCGGCTACGCCGAGGCGCTGCTCGCCCCGCGCGTCGAGCCCGCCCGCGCGGCGCGGCTGGCGCGGCTGCGCGCGGAGCGGCAGGAGCACATGCTCGACTCCGGCGGGACGGCGGGCCTCTCCTTCGTGATCGACGAGGCCGCGCTGCGCCGCCGGATCGGCGGTCCGGAGGTGATGCGGGGGCAGTTGGACCGGCTGCTGGAGGTGGCCGAGTTCCCGCGGGTGGACCTCATGGTCCTGCCGCTGGACTTCGGCGCGCACTACAGCACGATGGGCGGCTTCGTCCTGCTGGGCTTCAGCGACGACGCCGACCTGCTCTACCTGGAGCACGCCACCGGCAGCGTCACCACGGGCAACGACCTCTCGCTGCTGGCCCGTTACCAGGAGTGCTTCGAGGCGCTCACCGCCGGAGCGCTGCACGGGCAGGACGCCTGCGCGCTGATCGAGCGGGCCAAGGGGGAGATCGGCAGGAGCTGACCGGCTGCGATCGGCTTCCTGCCGCAGATCGAGAAAGATCCAGGTCCCGACTATGCGGAGTACTGCGCAGAACGGCGGCACCGAGGGCGATGCCGGTACGGGCGAGGAGTCCGGTGCCGGTTGCCCGGGTGCCGGACACGCCACGGACAACGACGTGCTGCTGAGCGCGCTGGACGACCCGGAGCGCTTCGAGCGGTTCATGGAGTTCAAGAACCGCGAGCACGAACGGTCGCTCACGCGCACGAGCGCCGAGACGGCCGCCTACGAACTCCGCACCCGGGCGGACGCCGAGGCCGTCCGGCGGGTCGAGGTGTCCCGAGCCGAGCAGCGGCGCCGCACCGCACTCCTGGTCGCGCTGCTCCAGTACGTCGTCCTCGGCGGCCTGTCGATGACGGCGTTGGTGGGCGCGCTGTACCACTACGCGATGCTCCCGCCCGGCCGGATCGCGGGGGCCGTGGCGGCGGCGGTCATCGCCGTCGCGGTGTCCGCGTGCGCGGCGGGGGCGGGATGGCCGTCGGTCCCCCGCGCCCTCGGAGGTCTGTTCCGCCGGAACGGCACCCGTTCGGGCACGGACGGTTCGGCGGCCCCCGCTTCCGCCGGTGGTCCGGGGGAGGCGGTCAGCGGGCCGACCACCCCGTCGACGGACGGCGGCTCGGCGGCGACGCCGGTCGAGCCGGAGGGACGCACTGCTGCTCCGGCGGAAGAAGCGCCGGTCCGGCGTCCGTACGACCGCCCGCGACCGGGTCGCGGCCCGCGTCGGGATCAGGGGCCGGAGCGGGAACGGGAGCCGGGTGGGCCGTCCGCGCGGTGACGTCCGGCGGGGGAGGGGAATCGGCGCGACGGCCCTCCCGGGCCCGCCGGGCCGCGACCGCCCCGAGGCAGAGCACGACGGTGAGCACGACCGCGGTCGCCAGCCACACCGCGGTCCGGGCCGCCCGCCCGCTCACCAGCAGCGACGCCGAACCGGCGGCCACCAGCACGAACGCGGCGCTGCCCGTGCCCAGTGCGGCCAGCGCCAGCCGGCGCCGCGAACCCCGCCAGGTCGCGCCGGGCGCGGACGGTAAGGGGGCACGGGAGTGCTTCACGCCGTCCTCGCCGTCGGTGCTGCCCACGGGTCCGCCTCTCCACCGCTCGCCGGGAGCATCACGGGGCGCCCAACTGCCCGGTCACCACGGCCGCGACGAACTCGCGCCAGGCCTGGGCCCCGAACACCAGTTGGGGCCCGGTGCGGTCCTTCGAGTCGCGAGCCCGCACCTGGTCCGTTTGGAGAGCGACTTCCACGCACTCGTACTCGTTTCCACTGAAGCTGCTCTTGCGCCATCCGGCGGGTGTGTCGGACACGACGATCATCCTCCCCCGAACCGGCCGGTCGTGGGCCGGTCACGCAGCCGCGCGCCGCGCAGCCCGGATCGCCCGGATGAGCGGACGGGGCGGCGGAATTCCGCGGTACCCGTCTCCGCACAGCCGAGCGGCCCGTACTGTGCCGCGCCTCCGAATGAGGGGGATACCCAGTTTGCGGTGACGAGACACAACCCGGCCCGCGTTGAACGCTAAAGCACGGGGTCAGCCGGTGGCAAGAAGCATACCGAACGGCATGTGCGGTGCGCGGGGGCGGCCGTTGCCGTCGTCCGAAGGCGACGAACGCCCGCTCAGGTGCGCCCGGACGCCTTCCGTGAGCCGGCGCACGACCGGACGCCCCATGGTGCCGCGCGCCCGTACAGATGGGGCATGCTTGACGCCTATTCGGCGGTGCCCGGGGTGAATCTGGCCGCCGCTGCACGAATTCGGCTCATCCCTGTGCGCGGAACGCCGCGCGGGCGAACCCGCGCCCCCGGGTAATCGTGCGGTCATTTGTCGTATGACTATGCCGATAAGCCGAACGGAACTGCCAAGCGTGCGCGGATGATCGCGGAAGGTAATTCCGGTGGGGGAGGGATGGAATGCGCGTGCCCCGCCTCGCCCGCCGGCCGCCCGGCGGGTGGGCCCGGCGCCGTGCGGTCCGCGGCGCGCCGGAGGGACGCCGTTCCCCTCGTCCGGAAGGCTCCCGCAGTGCTCCTGCACCGAGCCTGCTGCCGAGCTTGTCGTCAAGCTCTGTTCAGTCGCGACCCATCCAGGTCGCCACGTCCGCCTCGTTGCCCTCCGGGTCGGCCAGGGTCCACCACGCCGGGGCGTGCGTGTCCGACAGCAGGCGACCGCCCGCGGTGATGGCCGCGGCGATCCGTTCCTCGGCCTGGTCGTGGGGGACGGAGACGTCGATGTGCAGCCGGTTGCGCCCCGGGCGCGGGGCGTCCATCGGCTGGAACCAGAACGGCGGTTCGCCGCCGTTCGGATCCACCAGGTCCTCGTCGCCCTCCGCCCGGTAGCCGAGCAGGGCGCGCCAGAACGGCATCACCCGCGAGCCGACGAGCGCGTCCACCGTGACCTGTACGGACTTCAGCGCCGTCGGGTCGGCCGGCGCGTCCAACTCCCGCGCTGCCGCCGAGATCGCCCGGGCCAGCTCGACGTCGCGCCGGCTCAACCCGCCCACCTCGTGCGTCGTCAGACGGACCGTCACCCCCGGGTAGCGCAGGTCCACGTCCGGGTGGTGGTCGGCCGCGTCGGCCAGTGCGCCGATCGCCTCCACGAACCGCACGCCGCGCGCGAACGATCCGGTGCGGAAATACGCGCTCGCCCCCGCGAAGAGCACCCGCCAGTCATCGACTCCGGCCGCTTCGTGGAACTGCCTCGGTGTGATGCTTTCGACCATGCGCGGCAACGTAACACCGCCGTCCCGGGGCCGACCCCCCGCGGGGCGGCGGGCCTGCCGCGGGCCTGCTCGATTCCACCCGGGCGGCGGCCTGGTGGGGAGGCCGGCACGCGGCCCACACACTTCCCGCACGGCCGCGCACGCGGGCCTCACGACACCCTCACCCGAATCCGGCACACCGACTCTTGCAGAAGACTGCAAGGAATCAACGAAAATGGATTCGTATATTGCGGCTCCGTATCCGACGGGTTACGGTCCTCTGCGTCGTGACCCACACCACACCAGTCCCCCCACCCCCACTGGCCACGTGCGTCCCACCCTGCCCGCCGTCCCGAGGCGGGCGCGTGGTGCGGCCGGTGGGGAACAGGCCCGGGCGGTGTGCGGAAAGGAGCAACACATGTCCCGACCCCTTCGACATCTCCGGCGGACGGCCGCCCTCGGCGGCTGCGCCGCGCTGCTCGCCTCGGCGGGCGCCCTCGCGCTGAACGCCCCGCCGGCGGCGGCCGCCGCCACCGGCGGCAGTGGCGCGAACCTCCCCTACACCGAGGTGCAGGCGGAGAACTCCGCCACCAACGGCACCGTGATCGGCCCGAGTTACGCCGCGGGCAACCTCGCCGACGAGGCGTCGCAGCGCAAGGCGGTGACGCTCCAGGGCTCCGGGAAGTACGTCACCTTCACCACGCCGGTGGCGACGAACTCGATCGACTTCCGCTACAGCATCCCCGACACCGCGAGCGGTTCGGTGTACACCGCGCCGCTGTCGCTGTACGTCGACGGCACGAAGCAGCCGGACTTCACGCTGACGAACGCCTACTCCTGGTACTACGGCAGCTACCCGTTCACCAACGCGCCGGGCACCAACCAGCACCACTTCTACGACGAGGCGCACCGGCTGTTCGGCCAGACCTACCCGGCCGGCACCACCTTCACGTTCCAGGTCGACGCCGGCGACACCGCCTCCTCCTACACCCTGGACTCCGCCGACTTCGAGCAGGTCGCCGCGGCACAGGCCCAGCCCTCGGGGTCCGTGTCGGTGGTGGACGAGGGTGCCGATCCCACCGGCGCGGCCGACTCGACCGAGGCGTTCGACGCCGCGATCGCCGCGGCCGGTTCGGGCGGCACCGTGTGGATACCGCCGGGCACCTTCAAGGTCCCCGGACACATCGCCGTCAACGACGTCACCGTCGCGGGCGCGGGCATGTGGTACTCCACCGTCACCGGCGCCGCCCCCGGCTTCTACGGCAACTCCGCGCCGTCACCCAGTACGAACGTCCACCTGAAGGACTTCGCGATCTTCGGCGACGTGCAGGAGCGGGACGACAACGCGCAGGTGAACGGGATCGGCGGCGCGATGAGCGACTCGTCGGTCGCGGACGTGTGGATCGACCACATGAAGGTCGGGGCCTGGATGGACGGCCCGATGGACAAGCTGACCTTCAGCGGGATGCGCATCCGCGACACCACCGCCGACGGCATCAACTTCCACGGCGGGGTGACCAACTCGACCGTGACCGGCAGCGACATCCGCAACACCGGTGACGACGGCATCGCCACCTGGGCGGACTCCGCGCTCGGCGCCGACGCGAACGACACGATCTCGAACAACACCGTCCAGTTCCAGACGCTGGCCAACGGCATCGCGATCTACGGCGGCCACGACAACACCGTCACCGGCAACCTGGTCCAGGACACCGGACTCGCCCAGGGCGGCGGCATCCACGTCGGCCAGCGCTTCACCTCCACGCCGGTCGGCACCACCACGATCAGCGACAACACGCTCGTGCGGGACGGCAGCCTCGACCCGAACTGGCAGTTCGGCGTGGGTGCGCTGTGGTTCGACGGCAGCCAGGGCGCCGTCACCGGCCCGATCAACGTCTCCGACACGCTCATCCAGCAGAGCCCGTACGAGGCCGTGCAGTGGGTCGAGGGCACCATCAGCGGCGTCAGCCTCGACGACGTCACGATCGACGGCACCGGCACCTTCGCGCTCCAGGAGCAGACCGGCGGCGCCGCGAAGTTCACGAACGTCACCGCCACCGGCGTCGGCGCCCCCTCGCCGGTCTACAACTGCGAGGGCGGAAACTTCGCGGTCACTGACGGCGGCGGCAACTCCGGCATCGACGGCACCCCCTTCTGTGGCCCGTGGCCGACCCCGGACCTCGCGTCCTGACCGGCTGCTCCGCGACGCCCTCCCCGGTGCCGCCGGGTGCGACCACGCACCCGGCGGCACCGTCGCGGACCGCCGCGCGGGCGACCGGGTGAACCTCCACGGGCGGCGCTGCGCGAACGGCGCCGGAAACGGGTGCGTTCGGACGTATTCCAGACATCTTCCGCTCGGCGACTGGTCGTACGGCCGCCATATGGCACCTTGCTAATGGACAGGCGGCCGACCCGGCTCCGGGCCGGCCGCCGGACGTTGGAAGGAGCCCCACGCGTGACATCCGACGAGTTCCCACGGCAGGCGGCACGGCACACCAGACGGCGGTTCCTCACGGTGACGGGCGCGGCGACCGCGCTCGCCTTCGGCGTCAACGTGGCGCACGCGGCATCGGCGGGCGCCGCCACCCCGCTGCCCGGCGACCCGTTCACCCTCGGCGTCGCCTCCGGCGACCCGCTGCCGGACGCGGTGGTGATCTGGACCCGGCTCGCCCCGCAGCCGTACGAACCGCTGGGCGGCATGCCCTACCAGGCGGTGCGGGTGGAGTGGCAGGTCGCCGCCGACGAGCGGTTCCGGCAGGTGGTGCGCTCGGGCACCGCGACCGCGCAACCCGAGTACAGCTACAGCGTGCACGTCGACGTGCGGGGGCTGCGGCCCGCCCGCCACTACTGGTACCGGTTCAGGATCGACGGCCACCTCAGCCCGGTCGGCCGGACCAGGACCGCGCCCGCGCCCGGGGACCGCCCGGACCGGCTCACCTTCGCCGTGGCCTCCTGCCAGTCCTGGCCGGACGGCTACTACACCGCGCACGCCCACCTCGCCGCCGAGGAGGTGGACGCGGTGCTGTTCGTCGGCGACTACATCTACGAGTACGGGATCTCCGCCGCCGGCGGCCTGCGCAACACCGCCGACCCGGTGCCCGACCAGTTCCGCACCGAGGCCGACACCCTCGACCGCTACCGGCTCCAGTACGCGCTGTACAAGTCCGACCCCGACCTGCGCGCCGCCCACCAGAACACGCCGTGGATCGGCACCTGGGACGACCACGAGGTGCAGGACAACTACGCCGGCGTGTACTCCAAGGCCCTCGACCCGGTCGAGGACTTCACGGTCCGCCGGGCCAGCGCCTACCGCGCCTACTGGGAGCACATGCCGCTGCGCACGCCCGCGCCGCAGGGCCCGGACTACCTGCTCTACCGCCGCTTCACCTTCGGCCGCCTCGCCGAGGTCAACGTCCTCGACACCCGGCAGTACCGCTCCGACCAGGCCGACGGCGACCTGTGGAAGCCGGACAACCCGGGCCGCGACGACCCGGCCCGCACCTTCGCCGGCGCCCAGCAGCGGAGCTGGCTGCTCGACGGCATGCGCGCCTCCCGCGCCACCTGGAACCTGCTCGCCAACCAGGTCGTGATGAGCAGGATGGACCTGGACGCGAGCGGCACCCCCACCTACAACATGGACGCCTGGGACGGCTACGCGGCCGAGCAGGCGGCCCTCCTCGACGGCCTGGCGGGGCTGACCGCCCGCAACCCCGTGGTGGTCACCGGTGACGTGCACGCCGCGTACGCGATGGACATGAAGCGCGACTTCGACGACCCCGACTCGCCGACCATCGGCGTCGAACTCGTCGGCACCTCGATCAGCAGCGGCGGCAACGGCGTGGACGTCTCGGTCAACGGCCAGAACTTCCTCGACCACAACCCGCACCTGAAACTCGTCAACGAGCGGCGCGGCTACATCGTCGTCGAGCTGACCCCGCACGAACTGCACGCGGCGTACCGCGCGGTGCCGTACATCGACCGGACCGGCGCGCCGATCAGCACCATCAGGAAGTTCACCGTGGAGGCCGGGAACCCCGGCCTCAACCCGGCGTAGGGGAGACCATGCCGAAGACGTCCCACATGGTGGCGCGCGCGGTCGCCGTCGCCGCCTCCGCCCTGGTGCTCGCGGTGTTCGGCGCGGCGGCCCCCGCACCGGCCGCGACACCCGCCGCCGTACCTGCCGCCGCCGCCCAGCAGCTCACGCTCGGGTCCGACGTGGACCACGTGGATGTGGACCCGGTGCCCTGCGCGGTCCAGGGCTTCCAGCTCCGCTTCGGCAACGCGGGATCGTCGGCCGTGTACGCCGACGCGTTCATCGACGCGCCCGCGCCGCTGACGGTCTCCCGGTCGCTGGTCTCCAGCTACCTGCCCGCCGGCTACACCCTCAAGGTCGAGATCGACGTGTCCGCGCCGCGGACGACGCCGCCCGGCGCCTACACGATCACCGTGCGCGCCGGGGACCAGCGGATGTCCCTGCCGGTCCAGGTCGAGCCCGCGCCGGTGAACGACACCGGCAACCTGGTCCGCTACATGCCCGTCTCCGCGTCGTCGGAGAACCTGCCGCACTACCCGGCCTGCGGGGCGGTCGACGGCGACCGCGACTCCGCGGACTGGGGTGTCACCACCGGGTGGAACGACGCCACCAAGGGCAGCTTCCCGGACTGGCTCCAGGTGACCTTCGACGCGCCCGTCGCGGTCGGCAGGGTGGACCTCTACACGCTGGACTCGGCCAAGTACCCCGCCGCCAGGTACGGACTGTCCGCCTGGGACGTGGAACTCCAGGTCGGCGGCGCCTGGCAGACCGTGGCCCAGGTGCGCGACAACACCGCGGGCGAGGTCAGCTCCGCCTTCGCCGCACAGACGGCGACGGCCCTGCGGGTGGTGACCCTCGCGAACAACGAGGGCGTGACCTACTCCCGGGTCGTGGAACTGGAGGCGTACGCGTCCTGAGCCGCCCGCGGCGCCGCGGCGGCTCCCCGCCGGCGGTGCGCTCAGCCGCGAGCGGCGCGCGCCGGCAGCTTCCAGTCCGGCCGCGGGAAGTGGCAGGTGTACCCGTCGGGGTACCGCTCCAGGTAGTCCTGGTGCTCCGGCTCGGCCTCCCAGAACGGGCCCACCGGCTCGACCTCGGTGACCACCTTCCCGGGCCACAGGCCCGAGGCGTCCACGTCGGCGATGGTGTCCTCGGCGACCGCCTTCTGCGCGTCGTCCACGTAGTAGATCGCCGAGCGGTAGCTGAGGCCGATGTCGTTCCCCTGGCGGTTCTTCGTGCTGGGGTCGTGGACCTGGAAGAAGAACTCCAGCAGCGCGCGGTAGTCGGTCCGCTCGGGGTCGAAGAGGATCTCGACGGCCTCCGCGTGCGTGCCGTGGTTGCGGTAGGTGGCGTTCGGCACGTCGCCACCGGTGTAGCCGACCCGGGTCGCGATCACGCCCGGCTGCCGGCGGATCAGGTCCTGCATCCCCCAGAAGCACCCGCCGGCCAGTACGGCCCTCTGCGTCTGCGCGGCCATCTCGGTCCTCCCACTCGTGGTCATGGCGATCCTGCACGGACGTCAACGCTTTCCGGTGCCGCGCGATTCCGGGGTCCGGTGGTCCCCTGCCCGGGAGGGCCCCCGTCCCCGCCGGGAGAGGGGGTTGCGCCACCACGGGGGCGGGCGGCGGCGCGGGCGTGCGCCGTCAGGGTGGACCGGGCGGCCCGCGGGTGTGCCGGGCACGGGACGGCGGCGGCGCGGGCGCGACGCTGTGATTCCCCTCCCCAGCTCACCTCCCGGAGCCCCTGATGAAGCGCACCGCCAGGGCGGCCACCTGCGCCGTCGCAGTCCTGACCGCCGCCGTGCTCACCGGTTGTTCCTCCGACGGCTCCTCCGGCGGCAGCGCCGCCCCCGCGGCGAGGCCGGCCGGGCCCTCCGCCTCCGCCAGCAAGCTGATCGCCAAGGGCCAGGCCACCGTCGCCACCAAGAGCGCCGGGAAGCTCGGCACCATCCTGGTCGACGGCAAGGGCCGCACCCTCTACCTGTTCCAGGCCGACAAGAAGAACACCGCCACCTGCACCGGCGCCTGCATCGCCGCCTGGCCCGCCCTGGTCACCACCAAGGGCGCGGCCAAGCCGGGCAAGGGCGCGGACAAGGGCCTGCTCGGCACCACCGAGCGCGCCGGCGGCGTCACCCAGGTCACGTACAACGGCCACCCCCTGTACCGCTACCTCGGCGACACCGAGGCGGGGCAGACCAACGGGCAGGGCCTCGAACAGTTCGGGGCGCTGTGGTACGTCGTGGACGCCAAGGGCAAGCAGGTCACGGGCTGACCCGAGCGGATCGCTCCGCCCCGGCCCGTGCCACCCTCTCCCGGCCGACCGTGCCCCGGCCGGCCCCGTCACGTCCGACCCGGCCCACCCTCTCCCGTCCGACCCGGCCGGGTCTCACGCGGCCGGGTCCTCGGGGAGGATCTGCTTCCACAGGGCCGCCTCCGCGGCGGACAGCGGCTGGTCGCGGACGAGCCGCTCGGGGTGGCCGGGCGGCGGCCCCCCGCGGTGGCCGGGGCCGCCGGCGCGGGCCGGCACCTCGTCGCCGTCCTCCGGGTCCGACCCGTGGGAGGTCAGCAGGAGCGTGACGCCGCTGCACCAGGCCAGGCAGGCCAGGGCGTCGTGGGCCTCCGCCACGAAACGCCACAGCGCATCCCGCCACGACCGTTCGCTCCGCCCCGGCCCCGCGGCCCACCGCTTCCGCCGCCCCCCGGCCCACCGGAACGCGCCCGCGTTCCGCCGCCGCGGGCCCCGGCCGCGCCTCACCGACACCACCGTCTGCCGCGCGCCCGCCCGCCGCGCCCCGCGCCGCAGGCCGCCGCGGTGACACCGACACCCGTGGGGGCACCGACACCCGTCGGGGCACCGGAGTGCGGCAGGCGTGCGGGGCCTGACCGTTCGGGCGCCGGCGTGCGGCACCGGCGTAACCACGCGCTGTTCACGATCTCTGTCTGCCCCATCGCATCATGGTCCCAACCGCTTCTTGCGCGCGGATCGAGCCCCGATACGGCTTCGTGGCGGCGGTGTTGCGGCGGTGTTCCGGCGGCCCGTCCCGCCGGCGCGGCCGCCGAGGTCAGGGGCGGGCCGGCAGGATGCGGGCACGCACCTCGGAGAGCGCCAGCCGGATGCCGTCCGGGCCCGGCGCGGTCGCCGTGACGGCCACCTCGTCGCCGTCCTCCAGGAACCCCCGCCCGCTGCCGTCGGGCAGCCGCAGCGGCTCCTCGCCGTTCCAGGTCAGCTCGATCAACGCCCCCCGGGTGTCGCGCCCGGGCCCGCTGACGGTGCCCGACCCGAAGAGGTCGCCGGTGCGCAGCGAGGCCCCGTTGACCGTGAGGTGGGCGAGCATCTGCGCGTACGTCCAGTACATGGTGGCGAACGGCGGCCGGGCGACGACGTGCCCGTTGAGCCGCACCTCGAGCGCGAGGTCGAGGCCGTACGGGACCGGCTCGGCGCGGTCGTCGAGGTAGGGGAGCGGGGCCGGGTCGCGCGGCGGCGGTGCGGTGCGGGCGTGCCGCAGCGCGTCCAGCGGCGTCACCCACGCCGAGACGGACGTGGCGAAGGACTTCCCGAGCATCGGCCCGAGCGGGACGTACTCCCACGCCTGGATGTCCCGCGCCGACCAGTCGTTGAGCAGGCACAGCCCGAAGACGTGGTCGTCGGCGCCGGCGAGCGCGACCCGGTCGCCCTGCGCGGAGGGCGTGCCGACCACGAAGCCGACCTCGGCCTCGATGTCGAGCCGCCGGGAGGGGCCGTACGACGGCGCCTGCTCGCCGGGCTCCCGGCGCTGCCCGCAGGGCCGTACGACGTCGGTCCCCGACACCACCACGGTGCCCGCCCGGCCGTGGTAGCCGATCGGCAGGTGCTTCCAGTTCGGCGGGAGCGCCTCGGCGCCCGGGCGGAAGATCCGCCCGACGTTCGAGGCGTGGTGCTCGGAGGCGTAGAAGTCGACGTAGTCCGCGACCTCGAACGGCAGGTGCGGCGCGGTGTCCGCGAGCGGCAGCAGGCAGGGCGCGACGGCGGCGCGGTGCCGCTCGTCGGTCAGCCAGGAGGTGAGCGCCGCGCGGACCCGGGTCCAGGCGGGGCGGCCCGCCGCCAGCAGCGGGCCGAGCGAGGGTGCGGCCAGCAGTTCCGCGAGGTCGGCGGGCGCGCCGGTGGCGCGGGCGGCGGCGCCGGCGTCGAGCACGTGGTCGCCGTAGCGCACGCCGAGCCGTCGCCGCGGGTCGCCGGCCGTGCTGAAGACGCCGTAGGGCAGGTTGTGCACCCCGAACGGCGCGTCGTGCGGGAGGTCCAACGGGTCGGCGGGGCTCAACGGACCTCCACGGGGTGGCGGGCGGCGGCGACGGGGCGCGGGGCGTGATCGCGGAAACGTCCCGAGGGTACCGGCGGCGTCCGGGGCCAGGCGGGGCGGCGGTGTGGCGCGGTGTGGGGTGGGCGGTGCGGTGCGGCGCGGTGCGGGCGGGGTGGTGCGGAGCAGCGCGGCGGGTGCGCGCTGCGGGAACGGGTTTGGAGCTGTCCGCGCGGCAAACGTAAAGTTCGCCCCATGACCGGGCGGGGACGAGGGCCCGGTACCCACGGGGATCACACGGAGAGCAGCGGTTTCATGACGGCGACCACGCAGGACCTGTACGGGCCCGGGCCCGACCCGGCCCCCGGCGGCGCGGGCGCGCCCGCCCAGGGCGCCCCGGACGCCCGGGATGCGCGTGCCGCGCGGCCCGCCCGGGACGGCGCGGCCGCCGCGGGCCGGGTGGCGGGTGCGGTGCCCCGCCAGGTCGGGGGACCGGAGACCGCAGGGCCACGGGCCGCGGGGGCCGAGACCGGGGGACCGCCGTCCGGTGGACCGGCTTCCGGGGAACCGGTGGGGGTCGTGGTGGAGGCCGTTCCGGGTCCCGGTGGACCGGCGGAGGCCGTTCCGGGTCCCGGTGGACCGGTGGGAGCCGTTCCCGGTTCCGGGGAACCGCCGGAGGCCCCCGGCATCGACCCCGACCGCCTCGCCCTGTGCCTCGCCGTGCTCGCCGAGCTGGACGACCTTCCGATCGACCACCCCGACGCCGTCGCCGTACGCCGCGCCACCGCCGGGATCTACCGCACGGTCAAGCAGCGCCGCCGCCAGGAGCGCCGGGCCGCCAAGACCGCCAACGACAAGTCCGTCACCGAGGCCACCGCCACCGGCGCGGCCGACCGGATCGACGACGAGACGCTCGGCGTCCAGCTCAGCACCTCCGTGACCACCGAACTCGCCGGCATCCTGGAGCGGCCGCGCTCCTGCTACGTCTGCAAGACCCGCTACGTCGAGGTCGACGCGTTCTACCACCAGTTGTGCCCGCCGTGCGCGGCCGAGAACCGGGCCCGGCGCGACGCCCGCACCGACCTGACCGGGCGGCGCGCGCTGCTCACCGGCGGCCGCGCCAAGATCGGCATGTACATCGCGCTGCGGCTGCTGCGCGACGGCGCCCACACCACGATCACCACGCGTTTCCCCAACGACGCGATTCGCCGCTTCAAGGCGATGCCGGACAGCGCGGACTGGCTGCACCGGCTGAAGATCGTGGGCATCGACCTGCGCGACCCGGCGCAGGTGGTCGCGCTCGCCGACTCCGTGGCGGCCGCCGGACCGCTGGACATCCTCATCAACAACGCGGCCCAGACGGTGCGCCGCTCGCCGCGCGCCTACAGCGAACTGGTCGCCGCCGAGGGCGCGCCGCTGCCCGCGGGTGAGCTGCCCGCCGCCGAGGTGATCGGCGCGTTCGGGTCGGGCGCCCAGACCGCGGCCGCGCTGCCCTCACCGCGCGGTGAACTCCTCACCCCGGACGACGTCACCGGCCTCGCCCTGGTCAGCGGGTCGGCCTCGCTCGCCCGGATCGAGGCGGGCACCGCGATCGACGCCGGCGGCCTCGTACCCGACCTCGACGCGAGCAACACGTGGGTGCAGACCGTCGGGGAGGTCGATCCGGTGGAGCTGCTCGAAGTCCAACTGTGCAACGTCACCGCGCCGTTCGTCCTGATCAGCCGGCTGCGGCCGTCGATGGCCGCGGCCGCGGCCCGGCGCAAGTACGTCGTCAACGTGTCCGCCATGGAGGGGCAGTTCAGCCGCGGCTACAAGGGGCCCGGCCACCCGCACACCAACATGGCCAAGGCCGCGCTCAACATGCTCACCCGCACCAGCGCGCAGGAGATGCTGGAGACCGACGGCATCCTCATGACGGCGGTCGACACCGGCTGGATCACCGACGAGCGGCCGCACCCCGACAAGGTGCGGCTCGCCGCCGAGGGCTTCCACGCCCCGCTGGACCTGGTCGACGGCGCCGCGCGCGTGTACGACCCGGTGGTGCGGGGGGAGCAGGGCGAGGACCTGTACGGCTGCTTCCTGAAGGACTACCGCCCGTCGGCTTGGTGACGCCGCCGCGGCATGGGTGACGCGCTCCCGGCGTGAGGGGGGTACGGGGCGTGTACGACGGGCTGCCGGCACCGGCAAGGCCTACGCTCGCCGGGTGGCCCTCTTCCTCGTCGAACGCACCACCGCCCTACCGCCGGCCGAGGCATGGCGGCGCCTGACCACGTGGGAACGGCACACCGCCACGGTGCCCCTGACCCGGATCGAGGTGCTGACCCCGCCGCCCTCGGGGGTCGGCACGGCGTTCGTGGCGCGCACGGGCATCGGCGGCGTGGGCTTCGCCGATCCCATGCGGGTCGAGGAGTGGCAGCCGCCGGGCCCCGACGGGTACGCGCGGTGCCGGCTGGTCAAGACCGGCCGGGTGGTCCTCGGCTGGGCCGAGATCGAGGTGCGCCCCCTCCCCGACACCGCCGGCTCCCGGGTCCGCTGGCGCGAGGACCTCCGTGTCCGGGGCCTGCCGGACGCGCTCTTCTCCCGTCCCACCGCGCTGACCGCCCGCCCGCTCTTCGCCCGCGCCCTCACCACCCTCCTCGCCGACCCCGCCTGACGCCCCCGGGTGCGCGGCGGAAGCGGGGCGGCCCGATTCCCGAAGCGGTGGCGGTGCCGGTCGGGAAGTCCCGCGGGTGGGTCAGGCCGGCAGCCGCCAACTCGGCCCGCCCGGCTCACCGAGCCACACGATCTGGTCCCACGCGGTGACGGTCATCCCGAACCCCCTCTGCCCGGGCCCACCCGCCTCCTGCCACCGGGTCAGTCGACCCGGACGAAGTCCGGCACCCCGGCGCTCGCCTCCGGGTCACTGAGGGCCCGCGTCGGCGCCCCGTCCGGCGCGCGGACCCGCGAGACCGTGATGCCGCACAGGCACGCCCCGCACCACAGCAGTCCGTAACCGACACGGCTGTCTGGATCCACGATGTACCGCACCCCGACCCGCGCGGCGCCGCAGTCCGGACACGGCACTCCGACGGTCCGACCGCGAGCACCCGCCACCCCAGCAAGCAGCCCCAGCCACGCGCTCCGTCCGCCCCCACCCCAACCCCCTTCTTCCCGCCCACTGCCGCCAGCCGTCCGGGATCACCGGTGAGGTACGGTTGCAACGCGCTGCCGGTCGTGACCACGAAGTCATCGACACCCCATGCGCCATGGATGGTCTGGGCGACTCCAGCGCCTCGGGCTCCACGGTCGGGCCGGTCTCCTCCTCCCACTCGCGTGCGGTTTCCTTCATCGGCCTGTTGATGCGTGCTTGGCCAGTATTCTTCCGCGCGTCGGGGTGTTCGAACACCCCGGATATGCCGCGTCGCCGGTAGTCAGGGGGTGTGCGAAGCGAAGCGATGGCTTGGCGGGTGGGCTCGGGGGAACACACCTCCCATCAGGGCCAGAGCCCGGTTCCGTGCGGCGATGGCCAGATCACTCTTAATGGCCTGTCACTGGACGGGCTTGGAGGCCGCCCCCGAGCGTCGGGGATCGCGGGCGCAGGGGGCCCGGTCTCGGGGTCAACCCAGTGCCTGGGCGACGCGCTGCCCCAACCTCTCGTCGTGCAGGGTGTTGACCGTTCGCCAGGCAGCGCCGGAGACTTCTTCGGCCTGGAGTTCGCCGATGTCGGCAGTGGTGCGGAAGAGGAAGCGGAAGTCGACGTGCCGGTGGGCGGGCTCGCCCTTGGCGGGGTTGGCCTCGATGGGGTGGATGTCGATGTGGAGCGGCGTCTCGCCGTGCGGGACGACGACGTGGGGCGGGATGCCGGTCTCCTCAGCGAGTTCGCGGGCGGCGGCCTGGAGGAGCGTCTCGTCCGAGGGCTCCAGGTGACCGCCGGGCAGCAGCCACTTCTGGGTCACGTTGTGGAGGATGTGCAGGACACGGCCGTCAGGGCCGACGAGGATGGCTCCTGCGGTGACGTGGCTGGGCAGCGTCTTGCGGTTGGTGAGGTCGTCGTCGCCGTCGAGGCGACCGAGGACGACACTGAGTTCGCGCTTGTCCTCGGGGTGTTCGTCGAGGTAGGCGGCGATGGTGGTGCGGATGTGGTTGGCCGTGATGGTCATGGTGATCACCTGTTGAAGTAGGAAAGCCAGGTCGCCGCGATGGCTTCGCGGTCGTGTGCGGGGACCTCATGGAGACCGGGGGCGAGGTCGCCGCGAGTGAGCATTCTGATCGCGGCGAGGATCTCGGCCTGGACCAGGAAGATGAAAGGTCCAACGCTGGCGCCGTGGATGAAGTTGACGGCGTTGCCGCCGTTCACCAGATAGAAGTAGTGGCCGGTGGTCTGGTAGCGGGTGACGTGGTCGCCGACCTGGCTGCGGGTGTAGACGTGGGGGAGCCCGGCGAGGTCGAGTTCGTCCTCGCTGCTGGTGACGGTGGCGACGTAGGCGCCGTTACGCAGGTGGGAGAAGTCCTCGCCGCCCAGGGAGGCAGCACCGGTCGCGCAGAGCACCAAGCCGGCCCCTGGCAGCGCGGCTTCACGGTCGCGGGCGACGGTGAAGCCCTGGGAGAGGGCCTGGGTGCGGCGGACCGGGTCGATGTCGAAGACGGTGACCTGGACGCCCTTGGCGTGCAGGAGGCGGGCGATCGACGAGCCGAGTTTGCCGAAGCCGATCACCAGGGCCGGACGGCCGTGGAGGATGTCGCCGCGATCGCGCATGACGGCCTCGGTGGAGAAGACGACGGACTGGCCGACGAGGAAGTCCTCGGGGTCCTTCAGGGGGGATCGGGCGACGGAGATGACGGGGCAGGGCAGTTTGTCGAGGTCCTGGTAGCGGCGGTGCCCGTTCTCGGTGTCCTCGATCACCCCGGCGAGGTGGCCGGTGAAGCGGTTGTGGACGTCGGCGAGGCTGGGGGCGAAGTAGCCGCCGACGTCCAGCAGGGCGACCGTCTGGCCGGCGGCACGGGATTCGAGGTAGTCCAGAGCGCCGTCGGCCCGGTCGAACATTTCGCGGGTGAGGGCGTCGACCATGTGCGTCTGCTCGACCTCGCGCTTCGCGTCCGGGTGGACAGACTTCGGCTTGGGCAGCACTGCGGTGAGCCGGGTCATCGTGGCGACCGCGCGGACGAACGCAGGACGTTCGGCCAGCAGGTGCGTGATGAGGAACGACGACGCCTGCTCACCCGGGGTGAACTGGGCGGCGATCCGGGCGAAGTAAGCGTCCAGCCGGGCGCGTTCGAAATTTTCCATGGCAGTCCCTCTCATCCGTTCCGTCCGGGGGCTGTGCGAGGAGATGCGGGTTCAGCGGGTAGGGCGGGTCCGAACGGCAGCCGGTCGGCGGCAAGGGCTGCGTCCAGGTAGGCGTCGGCCTTGACCATGCCCGGGCGACCGCCTCGATGCGCCGCCCGCGCTCAGCGGCTGTGGCCTTGGGTCCCAGGTGCGAGATGGCCGGGGCGGTGACGCCGTAGATGTCCGGCAGCACGAGCACGGCCAGTAGCCTGGTGAACGCCGCTGAGACGGGCCCGGCGGACGCGTCGCGGTCGGTGAAGGCGCCGGACACATGCATTTCGTGGGTACGGCAGTACTCCGCGAGCGAGGCGACCAGCGCGTCCTGCCGCACTGGGGAGACCCGTACCGGCCGCACGAAGCCGTAAACGACCGGGCCGCTGACCGCGCTGTGCTGCGTGAGGGATTCCATGTTCAGCACCGCCCGAGCGACTCGACAAGTGGTGACGCTCTGATCATGGCGTCCGGCCGACTCGCGGCCAATAACCAGCTGTTCCACTTTTGTTCCACTTCCGTCCCGCCAGCTGCACGGATCTGCTTCGATGACCGGTGGAAGGGAGCGACGTGTGGCGACCGTGCATCAGTGGACCGGCCTGGAGGCCAGGGCCCTGCGGCTCGCCCTGCGACTGAGCGTGCGGGCCTTCGCCCAGCAACTCGGCCTGGCAGTCGCGACCGTGTCCAAGTGGGAGGGCAAACTCGCCGGCACCGAGCCCAGACCCGACACCCAGGCCATCCTCGACACCGCCCTCGGCCGCGCGGACGCCGCTGTCCACCTGCGGTTCGAAACACTCCTGTCCGAGATGGCCAGCCAGGTGCAGACCACCAGCCGAGGCCGCGTCAGCGCGTACTGCCCCCGGGCCTGGGAGTATGAGTCCTGGGCCGACGACCTCGACCGCGTCGTGGTCGCCCTTTCCCGGCAGAACTTCGCCTTCGCCGACAACCTCCTCACCCGGTGGCTGAGCCGATTCGAGGCCCCCGAGCTGGACGAGAAGGGCCTGTATCTCTTCGCCCGTTCCACCGCCCTGCTCGGCGACCTCAAGCGCGACCAGGGCATGGTCCTGGGTCCGCTGTCCGCCCAGCACTCCTATGCCGGTGCCCGAGCTGCCTTCATCCAGCTCGACATCCCCCGCCGCGTCGCTCAGCTCGACCTGTCCCTCGCGGTCGTCACCGAGATGTCCGGGAAACTGGAGATCGCCGCCCGCAACTACGAGACTCTCGCCGTCGATGACCGGCTTTCCCGCCGCGACCGTGCCCGCGCGAGGCTGTGGGTGGGGACCGCGCTGAGCAAGGACGGCCAACACGATCATGCGACCCGCGTCATGCAGGCGGCGACCCGAGACTTCGAGGGCCTCACCGAACCGGATGACTGGTCGGTGGCCCACCAGAAACTCGCCCTCGCCCGCCGCGGCGCCGGCGACCTCAGCCAGGCCCTGCACTTCATCGACATCGCCCGCAACAGCGGGACGACCGACTCACCTATGCAACGCGTGCGCCTGGACACCGCTCATGGCCACATCCTGCTCTCCGATGCGGCGACCCGGGAGGATGGACTCCTCGTCCTCGACCAGGCTGCCAAGGTCGCCGCGCAGTACGGACTTGTGCACCAACTGCGCAGTATCGAGGGGGTCAGGGCCACGGGCGCGGGGGCGGCAGGCCCCCGGCAACGGCGATCAGGGAGAAATGCGTGAGCAACGACCAGCAGGGCATCACCGAGGACCAGTGGTGCCAGGCCGAGCTGATCTGGAACCACCACCGGATGCATCACGAGCTGCGGCCCGTCGACGTGGCGATCGGGCTGGGCAGCCACGATCTCGGCGTCGCGGCCCACTCCGCCGAGCTGTACCGCTCCGGGCTCTTCCCGACCCTGGTGTTCACCGGCGGCAACAGTCCCACCACAGCCAAGGTCTTCCCGCGCGGAGAGGCCGTCCACTTCCGTGAGCACGCCATCGACCTCGGCGTCCCCGCCGAGGCGATCCTGCTGGAACCGAACGCGGGCAATACCGGGCAGAACATCACCCTCTCGCGTGCGGTCCTCGTCGCCGCAGGCATCAGCCCGGCGTCGGTTCTGCTGGTCTCCAAGCCCTACATGGAAAGGCGGTCGTTCGCGACCGCCCGCAAGCTGTGGCCCGACGTCGAGATCCTCTGCGCGTCGGAGCCGCTGGAGCTCGACGACTATCTGAAGTCCATCGGCGACGAGAAACTCGTCCTGGACATGCTCGTCGGCGACCTCCAGCGGATCATCGAGTATCCCAAGCTCGGATTCGCCATCGAGCAGGAGGTCCCGGAGGACGTGCATGCAGCGTACGACTGCCTCATCCGCGACGGCTTCACCAGTCGCCTCATCAACTCCTGACCTGCCCGAGCCGGGCGGGTTGTGCGCCATCCACCAGCCGAATCTCCTGCCCCGGCTGACCACGCTGGCCAAGTTGTTCGCGGCGGACTACTGGATCGCCCTGGACGACGTCCAGTTCACCCGCCGCGACTACCAGCACCGTGCCCGCCTCGCGAACCTCGACGACCCGGCCGCTCTGCGGTGGCTTACCATCGCGACCCGCCTGCCGAGCGGACGGCACACCCTCATCCGCGACGCCGTGATCGACGACCCGGACCTGGCCCGTCGACGGACCGCGGGGATGTTGCGGCAGCGCTACGGGGCCAGCCCTCACTGGCCCGCCCTCGCCGATGCCCTGCATCCGGTGCTGGACGCATTCGACACCGGCAAGACAGCGACGGTTGCCGAGACATCCACCCGTGTCCTGCTGGACCTGCTGGGCTGGAAGGGCCAGGTCCTCACCAGCAGCCGCCTGCCGGCCCGGCCGGGCCGCTGCGTCAGGCTCGCGGACTTGTCCGCGGCGACCGGCGCCCGCGCGTACTTGTGCGGGACCGGTGGGATGGCCTATCTCGACCCCGCCCCGTTCACGGTTCAGAACATCGCCGTGGCCTCGTTCCGGCCGCCCACCACCGGCATCTGGTCTTCCGGCCGCCGCCTCAGTGCTCTGTGGGCCTTGGCCACCATGGGCCCGGACACCGTGGCAGCTCGCCTGCGGGCTCTCGCCGTCCCTCTCACGACGACCTGTCGCGGGCGGGTGGTGGACGGTTCGGTGCCCGTCGGGGTGCCCTCCTCCTCGTAGGTACGGGTGAGGAACTCGCGGGAGATGAGCTGCCGGGCCTTGGTGGCCTCCTCAACTGCCCCCTCGTCGCGCTGGAACGCAAACGCTGGACGTCCACCACCCCGCTGTGACGTCGGCGTCGGCCGGATCGTTGGCACCCGGGTGCCGGTCCGGTGGGACCCCGTGCCGGGGGCGGGCGCGGCCGCCGAGGCGCCCGTCGGTCCGGGGGCGTAGGTCGCTCGGCCCATGTGCCCGGGTGGGGGGCTCGCTAGGGTCGGGATCATGGGGAGCACGGGGGACGCGCGCCGTTCGGCGGCGGTGCGCAGGCGCGACACGCTGCAACGGCTCCGCGCCGAGCGGGACATGTGGGTGGCGACGGCGCACCCCGAGCACGGGCCGCACCAGGTACCGCTGTGGTTCCTGTGGGACGGGCACGCGGTGTGGGTGTGCACCGGCGCCGCCTCCGCGACCGTGCGGAATCTGCGCGCCGACCCGCGGGTGCGCCTGGCGCTGGCGGACACCTTCGACGTGGTGATGCTCCAGGGCGACGCGGAGTGCCACCCCGACCGGGAGGTTCCCGACGAGGCGGCGGACGCGTTCGCCGCCAAGTTCGGGTGGGACCCCCGGGCGGAGGAGGGCTCCTTCGTGTACGTGCGCGTCCTGCCGGAGACCGTGCGGGCCTGGCGGGGCGAGCCGGAGCTGCGTGGCAGGCTCATCATGCGCGACGGGGTGTGGCGGGACGCCGGCGACCGCCCCTGACCGTCACCTGTCCGACGGCCGCACGGCTCCCGGTACACGGGGCGGGAGGGTTTCGGGTGCCCGGGTGCCCGGGTGCCCGGGTGCCCAGGCGCCGGGGCGGCGCGATCCGCGCCCTCGCACACCGAATCCGCCGCCGCGAGCGGATCTTCCTGGTCAGTGGGCATCCGAGGGGGCACCCCGGGGCGGGGCGTCCCGGGTCGGGCCCTACGCTGAGGGCGCGCGTCGCAGTGGCCGCGCGGGGGTGTTCGCAGACACATGCGCAGACACAGGGGGGAACGGGGCCATGCCCGTTGCGAGAGGCGTGAAGATCGGCGTCATAGGCGTCGTCTGCGCGGGAATGTTCGGCGTCGCCGGTTACGGCGCGTACAACGTGTACACGGGACTGGACGGTTCGGGGGGCGGGCACACCGCATCCGGTTCGGGTGGGGCGGATGCGGCGCCGGGCCCGCTGACGGCCAAGCAGGTCGCCCGTACCGCGGACGCGTTCCTGACGGCGTGGGCCGGGGGCGAGATCGCGAAGGCGGCGGCCCTCACGGACTCGCCGCAGACCGCCACGGCGGCCCTCACCAACTTCCGCACCCAGGGCCACGTCACCTCGCTGGCGATCACCGGCATCGTCCCGACCCCCAAGGGGGCGTCGACGCCCGCCACGCCTGCCACGCCTTCCACGACAGCCGCCACGGGTACGGCGCCCAGCGCGCCCACCACCCCCGCCGGCCCGGGCGGAGCCGACTTCACGGTCACCGCCCACCTGTCCGCCGACGGCGTCACCTCCACCTGGACGTACGCCTCGTCGCTCACCGTGGACCACGACAGCACCGGCGCCGCGGTCGTCACCTGGCACCCGTCCGTCGTCAACCCGGCCCTGGCGGAAGGCGACTCGGTCGTCACGGGAACCGGCGCGGACCCGGAGACCGACGTCACCGACCGGAACGGCAAGGTGCTCACCGGCACCCGCTACCCCTCGCTGACCAGGATCATCGACGACATCAGGTCCCGCGACGGCGACAAGGTCAAGGGCGGCACCCCGGACGTCGAGACGTACGTGCAGCACGGCGACGGGTCTCCGGGCAAGGTGCTGAAGGTCCTCCGCAAGGGAAAGGCCAGGAAGCTCACCACGACGCTGGACGCCGGCGTGCAGGCCGCCGCGGAGAAGGCGGTGCAGGGCAAAAACGGCGCCGGGGTCACCGCGCTCGACATCCACGACGGCACCATCCTGGCCGTCGCCAACAGCGACCCGAGCGGGACCGACATCGCCCTCCAGGGCGCGGACGCCCCCGGCTCCACCATGAAGATCGTGACCTCCGCCGCCCTGATCGAACGCGGGATGGGCCCCGGCTCGCCGGCTCCGTGCAACAGCACGGACAACGTGCAGAACGGCCGGATCTACCACAACGACTCGCCGAGCCTGCACAACGCGGACGCCGACCTGCTCTGGGACTTCGCCAACTCCTGCAACACCGGCTTCATCACGCAGGCACCCAAGCTCGGCGCGAGCGGACTGCGCGACACCGCGGCCCAGTTCGGCCTCACCCAGCCGTGGAACATCGGCACCGCCACCCCCGACGACCAGCCGGGCTTCCCCGACGGCAGCGGGGCCGACGAACTGACCTCCGAGATGATCGGGCAGGGCCGGGTGGTCGCGAACCCGTTGATCATGGCGTCGGTCGCCGCCACCGCCGCCACCGGCAGCTTCCACGAGCCGCGGATCGTGGCGGCGAGCATGATCGACGGCCGGATCTCCGCGGCCGGCGTCGGCTCGCGCGTCTCGGGCGACCTGCGCGAGCTGATGCGCGGCGCCATCACCGCCGGTACGGCCACCGGTGTGATGAGCGGCTTCGGCGCCGACTCCGGGGCGAAGACCGGCTCCGCGGAGGTGGACGGCCAGGCCGCCACCAACGGCTGGTTCACGGCGTTCGCCGGAGACGTGGCGGTGGCCGCGGTCGTCCATGACGCGGGGTTCGGCAACACCTCGGCGGGCCCGATCGTGGCGCAGGTGCTGCGGGCGTCCTGACCGGGCGGCGCGCGGCCGCACGGCCCCCTTCCCCCGTGCGGCCGCACGACTCTCACCCGGCGTGCGGCCGCGGCCCCCTCTCAGCCGTACGGCCGCGGGCGCCCTGCCTGCACGATTCCGTCCGCACGATTCCGTCCGCCCCATTCCGTCCGCGTCACCGCGCCCCCGTGGCCCCACCCGCGTCCCCCGCCCGCGCGGCCCCTCCGGAACCTCCTCTTCCGGGCGCCCCGGCATCGTTCAAGTGACGCTTCCCGCACGGTGCGCTACGCGCGTAACATCCTTGGTGACATGGCCAGTTCACCCCCACCCCAAGGGACCCCCATGCCCCTGACCAGCAGCGCTCCCCGGCGCAGACCGAGCCCCTCACGCCTCGTGCTCGGTGTCACCACCTCCCTGTTCGCCGGCGCCCTCCTCTTTACCGCGGCCGGCCCCTCCGTCGCGTCCGCGCCTTCCGCTTCGGCCCCCGCGCCGACCGTACTGACCCATCCCGAGGCGGACTTCGCGGGCGCCGGACTCCAACGCGAGGCCGGCGCGGCCGCGCGCACCGACGCCGTGGCGGCGCCCGCCGTGACCCCCGCCGTCGCGGGCCTGCCCGGCCTCGACGTCAGCGGCTACCAGCCGTCCGTGAACTGGGCCGCGGTCCGCAGCGCCGGTGCCACCTTCGCGTACGTGAAGGCCACCGAGGGAACCACGTACACGAGTTCGTACTTCAGCTCGCAGTACACCGGCGCCTACAACGCCGGACTGGTGCACGGCGCCTACCACTTCGCGATCCCGAACAACTCCACCGGCGCGGCCCAGGCGGACTACTTCGTCAGCCACGGCGGCGGCTGGTCCGCGGACGGCAGGACCCTGCCCCCGGCGCTGGACATCGAGTACAACCCCTACGGCGCCACCTGCTACGGCCTGAGCCAGAGCGCCATGGTGTCCTGGATCAGGAGTTTCAGCGACGAGGTCCACGCGAGGACCGGCCGCTACCCGGCGATCTACACCACCACCGACTGGTGGACCACCTGCACCGGCAACAACAGCAGCTTCGGCGCCACCAACCCGCTGTGGGAGGCCCGTTACGCCAGCGGCCCGGGGACGCTGCCGGCCGGCTGGTCCGCGCAGACCATCTGGCAGTACGCCGACGGCGGCACCTTCCCCGGTGACCAGGACAGCTTCAACGGCAGCGCCGCCGCCCTCACCGCCTTCGCCAAGGGCACCGGCGGGGCGCCGCCCCCGCCTCCGCCCCCGCCGCCGTCGGCCGGCTGGCCGCTGGTGCAGCAGGGGGCGGCCGGGGAGTCCACCCGGGCGATCCAGTACCTGCTCGACGCGCACGGCTCCGCACTCGCCGTGGACGGGGAGTTCGGTCCGGCCACGGCCGCGGCGGTCCGCTCCTTCCAGTCCGCGCACGGCCTGGTGGTCGACGGCATCGTCGGCCCGGCCACCTGGGGATCGTTGATCGTCACGGTCAGCCAGGGCGCCACCGGCTCCGCGGTCTCGGCGGTGCAGCACGAACTCAACGCCCACGGTGCCGCGTTGGCCGTGGACGGGCAGTTCGGTCCGGCCACGGCCGCGGCGGTCCGCTCCTTCCAGTCCGCGCACGGCCTGGTGGTCGACGGCATCGTCGGCCCGGCCACCTGGAAGGCGCTCGTGGGCTCGTAGCCCCACCCACCGGCCCACTGGCCGGGCAGCCCACTGGGACACGGCCCACCGGCCCCCCGCGACGCCCCGACCCGCCGTAACCCCGCGGGCCGGGGCGTCGCCGCGTCAGACCCGGACGCCGAGTTCGGCGAGCAGGGCGCGGACGCGGCGCTCGACGTCGTCGCGGATCGGGCGGACGGAGTCCAGGGGCTGCCCGGCCGGGTCGGGCAGGTCCCAGTCGAGGTACCTCCTGCCGGGGAAGACCGGGCAGGTGTCGCCGCACCCCATGGTGACCACCACGTCCGAGGCCCGTACGGCGTCGGGGGTGAGGACCTTCGGGTGCGACGCGGCGAGGTCGATGCCGCGTTCCGCCATGGCGGCCACGACGACCGGGTTGAGGGTGGCCGCGGGCGCGGAGCCGGCCGAGCGCACCCGGACCCGGTCGCCGGCGAGCCGGGCGAGGAAGGCGGCCGCCATCTGGGAGCGGCCCGCGTTGTGCACGCAGACGAAGAGGACGGAGGGGACGGCGGCGTCGGGTGAGGGTGCGTCAGGCACGGGCGGGCTCCTCCTGGGGAACGGGGACGGCCGGCGCGGCGAACCAGCGCCGGGCGCGCAGGGCGACGTGGACCAGGCCGATCAGCGCGGGTACCTCGATCAGCGGCCCGACGACACCGGCGAGCGCCTGGCCGGAGGACGCGCCGAAGGTCGCGACGCAGACGGCGATCGCCAGCTCGAAGTTGTTGCCGGCCGCGGTGAACGCCAGGGTCGTCGCGCGGGCGTGGTCGAGCCCGACCGCCCGGCCCAGGGCCATCGACCCGGTCCACATGAGCGCGAAGTACGCCAGCAGCGGCAGCGCGACGCGCGCGACGTCAAGGGGGTGCGAGGTGATGGCGCGGCCCTGGAGGGCGAAGAGGACGACGACGGTGAACAGCAGGCCGTACAGGGCGAAGGGGCCGACGCGCGGGACCAGGACGGCCTCGTACCAGGCGCGGCCCCTGGCGCGCTCGCCGACGCGGCGGGTGAGGTAGCCGGCCACCAGGGGGATGCCGAGGAAGACCAGCACGCTGCGGGTGACGGTCCCCACGGGGATGTCCAGGCCGGTCTGCCCCAGGCCGAGCCAGCCGGGCAGGACGGACAGGTAGAACCAGCCGAGCAGGGAGAACGCGGCCACCTGGAAGACGGAGTTGAGCGCGACCAGGACCGCCGCGGCCTCGCGGTGGCCGCAGGCCAGGTCGTTCCAGATGATCACCATGGCGATGCAGCGGGCGAGGCCGACGACGATCAGCCCGGTGCGGTAGGCGGGCAGGTCCGGCAGGAACAGCCAGGCCAGCGCGAACATGAGGGTCGGCCCGGCCACCCAGTTCAGCAGCAGGGACGGCACCAGCAGGCGCCGGTCCCGGGTGACGGTGCCCAGCCGGTCGTACCGGACCTTCGCCAGCACCGGGAACATCATCACCAGCAGGCCGAGCGCGATCGGGAGGGACACGCCCGCCACGGTGACCTCGGCGAGCGTGTCGCCGAGCCCCGGGGCCGCGCGTCCCAGCCCGATCCCGGCGGCCATCGCGGCCAGGATCCAGACGGCCAGGCCGCGGTCGAGGAAGGACAGCCGCGCCGCCACGCCCCCGCCCTCCGGCCCGCTCACGAGGCGGAGCCCGCAGGCCGGGTGAGGACGCCGGCGAGCCGGTCGGTCATCTCCGGGAGCAGCCGGTAGTAGACCCAGGTGCCGCGCCGCTCGCTGTCGATGAGGCCGGCCTGCCGCAGCAGCTTCAGGTGGTGCGAGATCGTCGGCTGCGACAGGTCGAACGCCGGGGTCAGGTCGCACACGCAGACCTCGCCGCCCGCACGGGAGGCGATCATCGACAGCAGGCGCAGCCGCACCGGATCGCCGAGGGCCTTGAAGACCCGGGCCAGCTCGCCCGCCTGCTCCTCGTCGAGGGGTGCGGCCAGCAGCCCCGGGCAGCACGCGGGGGCGGAGGGCTCCTGGCCCAGCACCACAAGCTCGTGTTTCGACATTCTTCTATATTGACATCCATCGATTCACGGCGCAACACTGTATTGACGGATATCGATACACGAAGGATGGGAGCCGTGCCATGTCACGCGCCCAACTCGCGCTGCGCGTCAGCGACCTCGACGCGTCGATCGCGTTCTACACGAAGCTCTTCGGCGCCGAACCGGCCAAGCGCCGCGACGGCTACGCGAACTTCGCGCTCACCGACCCCCCGCTCAAGCTCGTCCTGATCGAGGGCGAGCCCGGCCAGGACACCCGCCTCGACCACCTCGGCGTCGAGGTCGGCACCACCGGCCAGGTCGACGCCGCCACCGAGCGGCTCCGGAGCGCCGGGCTGGCCACCTTCGAGGAGAGCGACACCTCCTGCTGCTACGCCCTCCAGGACAAGGTCTGGGTCCACGGCCCGGGGCGCGAACCCTGGGAGGTGTACGTGGTCAAGGCCGACGCGGACACCCCGGGACGGTCCGGCACCGACGTGCCCGCCGCCGGTCCGTCGGTGCCGGTCGGTGAGGCGGGGGCAGTGCCGGTCGACGGGCCGGTCGACAGGCCGGTCGACAGGCCGGTCAGCGGGGCGGGGGAGGGGCGGTGCTGTCGCGGATGACCAGCTCGCTGGCGACCTCGACACGGGTGGTCTCCGGGGTCTCGCCGGCGAGGAGTTGGAGGACCATGCGGGTGGCGAGCGCCGCCATCTCGGGCAGCGGGGTGCGGACGGTGGTCAGTCGCGGGGTGACCCAGTCCGCGAAGTCGAGGTCGTCGAACCCGACCACGCTGACGTCGGCGGGCACGCGCAACCCGAGGCGGTCGGCGGCGCGGTAGGTGCTCAGGGCCTGCTGGTCGCTGCCGGCGAAGACCGCCGTCGGCCGGTCCGGCAGGCGCAGCAGGTCGAGCGCGTGGTCGTGGGCGGGACCGTGTGAGAAGTCCCCGTAGCGGACCAGTTCGGGGTCGAAGGGCAGCCCGCCCTCGTCGAGCGCCGACCGGTACCCGTCCACCCGGGCCCGGGAGGCGAGCCGGTCCGGCGGGCCGCCGATCACCGCGATCCTGCGGTGGCCCAGCCGGACCAGGTGCCGGGTGGCAGCCAGCCCGCCCGGCCAGTTGGTCGCGCCCACCCACGGCACGCCCGGCGGCGGTTCCTCGGCCGGCGCGATCAGGGCGAACGGCAGCCCCAGCCGGGCGAGTCCGGCCCGCTGCGCGTCCGTCAGCGCGGGCACCACCAGGACCGCACCGCGGGTCGGCCGCTCGGCCAGCGCGTCCAGCCAGTTCCGCGCCTGCCCGCCGTCGCCCTCGTGCGTCGCCGACACGACCAGTCCCATGCCGACCGCGTGCAGCGCCTCCTCGGCGCCGCGCACCAACTGGACCGCCCAGGGCCCGTCCAGCTCGCCGATCACGAAGTCGATCAGCCCGCCGGCGGCGAGCGCGGTCGGCACGGCCCGCCCGCGCGGCGCGGCACCGTACCCGTGCTGCTCCAGCAGCCGCTGCACGCGCGCCCGGGTACGCGAGGCGACGTCCGAGCGCCCGTGCAGCACCTTCGACACGGTGGACACGGACACGCCCGCCTCGGCGGCCACCCTCGCCAGCCCGCCCGCGCCGCCCGCTTCCCCGGGTTCCGTGTCCCGCGCCATCGATCCCGTGCCCTTCGCCCGCGGCCTGGCCGCACCCGCCTCGTCGGAGCAGTATCGCGAACCCGGCGCGGCGCCGTGCGGCAAGCCGCTCCCGGCGCGCGCCGAGCCCCCCGGGCACGGCGTTGCCCGGTGGACCCGGCGCCCGTCGAACCCCCCGCGGTCCGGCCGCCGTTGGCCTACCGTGGGAGGGGACGGCGGCGGCCGGAGGGGGCCGGACGCGGGCGCTACGGGGGAGGGACGGGTGGAAGCGGAACTCACCGCACTTGCGGCTTCCGGCGCGACCACGCTGGTGCAGCTCATGGTCCAGGACACCTGGGGGCACCTCCGCGGCCGGCTCGCCGCGTTCTTCGCCCGGGGCGGCGGCGACGGCGGCGCGGTCGGCGGCCAACTCGACGCCGCTCGCGCGGAACTGGTGGCCGCGCGGCAGGCCGGCGACGCCGGCACGGCGGCCGACGTGGAGGAGGAGTGGCGGGCCCGGCTGCGGCGCGTGCTGCGCGCCGACCCCGACGCCGCAACGGAACTGCGCACGCTGCTGGCGGAGTTGGGCGCGACGCCGGCCCGGGGCGGCACGATCAGCGTGGTGCACAGCATGATCAGCGGCGGCACCCAGGGCGCCGTCATCCAGGGCAGGGACATCAACGGCGCCGTCACGCTGGGGGCCTGGCCCCCCGCCGAGCAGCCGCCCCGGCCGGACCCCGCCCCCGATCCGGGTTCCGGTGCCGGTCCCGGCTCCCCTCCGGACGACACCCCCGACTGACGGCGACGCATCGGCGCCGGCCGGCCCGTGTCCAGGGCCCGAAGCGCCCGATGCGGCTCCTCGCGGGCGTGCTCGACAGCCCTCCCGGCCCGCGTGAGGCGTCTCGACGGCTGGTCCGGGCGCCGCGCGCCGGTCGCGTGATCGGTCCGGGGCGGCGTCGCCGCCGGCGTTCGGCTCGGCCGGTGCCCGCCCCGGCCCCGGCCCGTACGGTCGCGCCGAGCGCTCGGCGTCTCCCGGCCGGCCCGTCTCCGGGCTTGCGCCTGGTCCGACTCGCGCGTCACCCGGCCTGGGCGTCACCCGGCCTGGGCAACGCCCGCCTACGCGTCCCGCCGCCTACGCGTCCCGCCGTCCACCCGTCCACCCGTCCCGCCGTCCCGACGTCCACGGGTCGCGTCGCCGCCTACGCGTCGCGCGGCGGTTCCAGGCGGGCCAGCCAGGACGTCAGGAGGGCTTCGAGGTGGGCGGCCTCCTCGGGCGGGAGGGCGTCGAGGAGGCGGCGCTCGTTGCGCATGTGCTCGGCGAACGCCCGGTCGACCAACTCGCGTCCGGCCGGGGTGAGTCCGACCACGCGCCCGCGCCCGTCGTCGCGGGCGCGGCGGCGCGTGACGAGCCCGCCGCGCTCCAGCCGGTCGATCCGCTTGGTCATCGCGCCGGTGGTGACCATGGTGTGCGCGGCCAGCTCGCCGGGCGCCCGCTCGTAGGGCGCCCCGGCCCGGCGCAGGGCGGCGAGCACGTCGAACTCGCCCTCGCTCAGGCCGAACCGGCGGTAGACCACGCACAACTGCTCGGTGAGCATTCCCGCGATCCGGTGCAGCCGGCCGATCACGCCCTGCGGGGAGACGTCGACCTCGGGCCGCTCGCGGGCCCACTCGGCCTGGATGCGGGCGATGTGGTCGAGCGGGGGGCCGGAGCCGGCCGGTTCTGCGGGCATGGCTTCACTATAGCTTCCGAGGAAGGCATAGTAGCTTCCATGGAAGCCAATCTGCGCTGGGTGCTCCTCGCGGCGGTCGCCCCGGTGGCCTGGGGTGCGAACTACTACGTCACCAAGGCGGCGTTGCCCCCGGGCGACCCGCTGTACGGCGGCGCGATCAGGGCGGTGCCGGCCGGTCTGCTGCTCCTCGGGCTGCGCCGCAGGCTCCCGCGCGGCGCCTGGTGGTGGCGGTCCGCGGTACTGGGGGTGCTCAACGCCGGCGGGTTCTTCGCCCTGGTCTACCTCGCCGCGCAGCGCCTGCCGACCAGCACCGCCGCGACCGTCATGGCCGCGTCGCCGCTGGTGATGGCGCTGATCGCGTGGCCGCTGGTCGGCGAACGGCCGCGCGGCGCCCACCTGTCGGGCGCCGGCGTCGGAGTCGGCGGGGTGTGCCTGATGCTGTGGGGCGGGTCGGGCGGCGCCGACCCGCTGGGCGTGGCGGCCTCCGCCGGCGCGATGCTGCTGTCCTCGCTCGGCTACGTGCTCGCCAAGCGCTGGGGCGCCGGCGCGGACGTCCTCGCCTCCACCTGCTGGCAGTTGCTCGCCGGCGGGCTCCTGCTGCTGCCGTTCGCCGCGGTGTTCGAGGGCGCGCCGCCGGCCCTCGGCGGCCGGGCGCTGCTCGGCTTCGGCTACGTCGCGGTGGTCGCCACGGCGTTGGCGTTCACGGCGTGGTTCGCCGCGCTGGGCCGGCTGCCCGCGGCGACCGTCGGTCTGGTCGGTCTGCTCAACCCGGTGACCGGGGTGCTGCTGGGCACCGCCGTCGCCCACGAACCGCTCACCGCCCGGCAGTTGGCCGGCCTCCCGCTCGTCCTGGCCGGGGTGCTGCTCGGCCGTCCGGCACCGCCGGAGCCCGGTCGGCCGCGGGCCGGGTCGCCCTGGCGGCCGCTCGGGCGGCTGCGGGACCTGCGAGGAGTCCGGGGTGCCCCTCCACGGGTGGCACCCCCACGGGTAAAGTAAGGCTTACCTAAGTTCGTCGACCGACCGAAGTGGTGGAACCCGTGAGCCCTCTCCTCAAGTCCCGTGACCTCCCAGTGCCGCCCCCCGCGCGCCAGGCGGCCGGTGGCCGTCCGCCGCGGGCCGGATCCGAAGGGCTCGACAAGCTCGGCGCGACCGGCGGCCACTTCAGCCGGCGGGGCTTCCTCGGCACCTCGGCCGGCGCCGCGGCGCTCCTCGGCCTGAGCGGCTGCGGCTCGTCGTCCTCCCCGGCCTCCTCGTCCTCCCCGACCGGCGGCCACGCCTCCGGGTCGCGCACCGTCGCCACGCTGCACGGCGACGTGAAGGTCCCGGCCGACCCGCAGCGCATCGTGGCCCTCCAGTTCCCCGAGGCGTGCGCCCTGCTGGACGTCGGCGTGCGGTACGTCGGACGCCCCGACTACATGCCCGCGTTCGACACCTACACCAAGGCCGACGCCTCCGTGGCGCGGGTCGTCGACACCTCCGGCGCCCCGGACCTGGAGAAGATCGCCGGACTGCGCCCCGACCTGATCATCACCTCGGACTGGAAGGACCCCAAGCTGCAGCAGCAGCCCTACGCCCGCCTCGCGGAGATCGCGCCGACGCTGGTCTTCGAGTGGCAGAAGGCCGCGGGCAACTGGCGCGCCGAGGCCGTGGCCACCGCGGCGGCGGTCGGCCGCACCGCGCGCCTGGACGCCCTCAAGAAGTCCTACGCGGACGCGTGCGCCTCGATCCGCTCGCAGTACGCCAAGGTGCTCGCCGCCACCCGCTGGGACCTGGTCGACGGCAACGGCTCGGTGTGGGACCTGTACGGCCCGAACTCCTCGCACGGCCGGGTCCTCGTGGACGCCGGGGTGCGGCTGGCCGCCGGGGCGACGCAGAAGGACGGCTTCGTCGAGCACTCCCTGGAGGACATGTCCAGCCTGCTCGGCGGCACCGACGTGCTCTTCACCACCGGCGTCTCGCTCGCCAAGCTCCGCACCGAGCAGGTCTTCAAGAAGCTCCCCGCGGTGCAGCACTCCGACGTCTTCACCAGCGACCTGTTCTTCCCCGCCAGCTACGGCATCGCCATCGCGCTGCTCGCCGACGTCCGCAAGGTCTGCGCCCGACTGGCCACCCGCATCTGACCGCCCGCCGCGCGCAGGCGACCCCGTCGTTGGGACGCGTTATGCGGGTGATCGGTCAACAGGCCGCCGTACGGGGGCCGTCGGCGCACGCGTCCTTGTCGCGGGGGCGGGTGGGGGCGCAGGGTGGAAGGCGCGCGCGGCGCGCGTCCCCGCGGGGCCCGCCGGTGCGAGTGACCTGGACGAGCGAGACGTCCGACGCGGAACGTGAAGGGGGTGCCGGTGATGACGAACGACAGTGCGCGGCAGACAGGTTGGGAGTTCACCGACGACCGTGGCAGCACCGCGTCCGGGCCGGACGCTCCGCCCCGGGTGGTGGCGTACGTACGCGCCGGGGCGGCCCTGTGGGAGTACGGCGTCAGGCCGGTGGCGGTCTACGGGTCCGGCCACGACAGCGGCGCGCAGGCCGACCCGGCGAAGCTCGGCGGGCTCGACCCGCGGGAGGTGGCGTACCTGGGCGGGGGCGCGGACGTCACGCCGGAGGCGCTGCGGGAGCTGCGGCCGGACGTGGTGGTGGACGTGACCTACGACGGTAAGGCGCCGTACGCCCTCGCGGAGAGCGTCGCGGAGGCGGCGGGCGTCCCGGTGGTCGCGCTCGGCGTCGGGGGCACCGAGCCGCTGCGGACGCTCCTGGGCCGGTTCGCCGAACTGGCGGCGGCCTTCGGCGCGCCGGCCGACGCGGCCGGCGGCGAACTGAGCGCGGCGGAGGAGGAGGTGCGCGCGCTGGCGGCCGGCGAGGGCACCGCCCGGGTGATCGCGTTGTCGCCGGCCGGGCCCGAGCAGGTGCACCTGGCCCGGCCGGACACCTGGCCGGAGCTGCGGCACCTCGCGGACCTCGGGGTGCGGATGGCCGACCCCGGCCCCGGTCCCGGCGTCAACTGGCGCAGCACCGACTGGGACGAGGCGCTGGCGGCGGTCGGCGGCGCCGGCGTGGTGCTCGCCGACGCCCGCGCCAACGCCGTGCCGCTCGCCGCTCTCGACGGCGTACCGGCCTGGCAACGGCTTGCCCTCACCGCCCAGGTGCTGCCCTGGAACCCCGAACTGCCGCCCGCGCCGGGCGCGTACGCCGCCTTCCTGCGCGCGGTCGCGGACGCGCTGCGGGCCCAGGCCGACGTGTCCGGCTGAGCCGGCGGCAGGGGGCCGGCAGCCGGCGGCGGGGCCCGCGTCGGTCCGTCCGGACCGGGGCCGGCCCCGGCGCCTCAGCCGTCCCAGCGCCAGTCGGCCACCTCCGGCAGGTCGGTGCCGTGGGCGCGGATCCAGCCCCGGTGCCGCAGCCGGGTGTCCTCCATCAACTGCCGTACGGGGGCGGCGCGGACGGCGAGCCCCGGCACCCGGTCGATGACGTCCATGACCAGGCGGTAGCGGTCCAGGTCGTTGCCGACCACCATGTCGAACGGCGTGGTGGTGGTGCCGATCTCCTTGTAGCCGCGGACGTGCAGGTCGCGGTGGCCGGTACGGCGGTAGGCGAGCCGGTGGATCAGCCACGGGTAGCCGTGGTAGGCGAAGATGACCGGCCGGTCCGCGGTGAACAGGGCGTCGTACTGCGCGTCGGACATGCCGTGCGGGTGCTCCTTCTCCGGCAGCAGCCGGGCGAGGTCCACGACGTTGACCACCCGCACGGCCAGTTCCGGCAGGTGGTGCCTGAGCAACTGGGCGGCGGCCAGCACCTCCTGGGTGGGCACGTCGCCGGCGCAGGCCAGCACGACGTCCGGTTCGCGGCCGCCGTCCTCGGTGCCCGCCCACTCCCAGATGCCCGCGCCGCGGGCGCAGTGGGCGCGGGCGGCGTCCATCGGCAGCCAGTCGAAGCAGGGTTGCTTGCCGGCGACGATGACGTTCACGTAGTCCCGTGAGGCCAGGGCGTGTTCGGCGACCGACAGCAGGGTGTTGGCGTCCGGCGGGAGGTAGACGCGGACCACCTCGGGGGACTTGTTGAGGATGTGGTCGATGAAGCCGGGGTCCTGGTGCGAGAAGCCGTTGTGGTCCTGGCGCCAGACGTGCGACGTGAGCAGGTAGTTGAGGGACGCGATCGGACGCCGCCAGGGCAGCCGGCGGGTGGTGCGCAGCCACTTGATGTGCTGGTTCACCATCGAGTCGACGATGTGGACGAACGCCTCGTAGCAGGAGAACAGGCCGTGCCGGCCGGTCAGCAGGTATCCCTCCAGCCATCCCTGGCAGGTGTGTTCGGAGAGGATCTCCATCACCCGGCCGTGCCGGTCCAGGTGTTCGTCGGTGTCCACCAGCCGTTCCTGCCAGCTCTTCCCCGAGGCGGCGTAGACCGCGTCGAGCCGGTTGGACGCGGTCTCGTCGGGGCCGACGATCCGGAAGTCGCGGCGCTCCGCGGTGCGGGCCATCACCTCCTCCAGCAGCCGGCCCAGCACCCGGGTGGGTTCGTGCAGTCCGGTGCCGGGGCGCTCCACCGGCACCGCGAAGCCGTCCAGGTCCGGCACAGGCAGGTCGCGCAGCAGCAGGCCGCCGTTGGTGTGCGGGTTCGCGCCGAGCCGGCGCTCGCCGGACGGCACGCAGGCGAGCACCTGCTCGCGGGGGCGGCCGGCGTCGTCGAAGAGCTCGGCGGGCCGGTAGGACAGCAGCCACTCCTCCAACTGGCGCAGGTGGTCGGGGTTGGTGCGGACCTCGGACAGGGGGACCTGGTGGGCGCGCCAGGTGCCCTCGACCGGCAGGCCGTCGACCTCGGCGGGCCCCGTCCAGCCCTTCGGGGTGCGCAGGACGATCATCGGCCAGCGCGGCCGGTCCGCGCCGTCCGCCGCCGGGGCCCCGCCGCCGCGGGCGGCCCGCTGGATCGCGGCGATCCGGTCCAGCGCGGTGTCCATCGCCGCGGCCATCGCGCGGTGCACCGCGGCGGGTTCGTCGCCGGTGACGTGGATCGGGTCGTGGCCGTAGCCGTGCAGCAGCGCGTCCAGCTCGTCCTCGGGGAGGCGGGCCAGCACGGTGGGGTTGGCGATCTTGTAGCCGTTCAGGTGCAGCACCGGCAGGACGGCGCCGTCGTGCGCCGGGTCGAGGAACTTGTCGGAGTGCCAGGAGGTGGCCAGCGGGCCGGTCTCGGCCTCGCCGTCGCCGATCACGCAGGTCACCAGCAGGTCGGGGTTGTCGAAGGCGGCGCCGTAGGCGTGCGAGAGGGCGTAGCCCAGCTCGCCGCCCTCGTGGATCGAGCCCGGGGTCTCCGGGGCGACGTGGCTGGGCACCCCGCCGGGGAAGGAGAACTGGCGGAAGAGCCGGCCCATGCCGTCACGGTCCCGGGTGATGTCCGGGTAGGTGTGGGTGTAGCTGCCCTCCAGCCAGGAGTTCGCCAGGACGGCGGGACCGCCGTGGCCCGGGCCCCACACGCAGATCGCGTCCAGGTCGCGGGCCTTGACCACGCGGTTGAGGTGGGTGTGGACCAGGTTCAGGCCCGGGGAGGTGCCCCAGTGGCCCAGCAGCCGCGGCTTGACGTGCTCCGGGCGCAGGGGTTCGGTGAGGAGGGGGTTGGCGTCGAGCAGGTAGATCTGGCCCACGGCCAGATAGTTCGCGGCACGCCAGTGGGCGTCCAGCGCGGACAGTTCCTCGTCGGTCAGGCCGCTTGGCATGGGGGTCCTTTGCGGGGCGCTTGCGCTTGGCTCGTACGTCTGAGGGGTACCCCCTTCGCCGGGGGGTGCCGTACGGCCATCCGGGCGATGCCCTCCGGGAGTTCGGTCCGTTTCCCGCCCCCGGGCGCCTGTCATCCGCGGGGTTCCGCCCCTCGGTGGGCCGGAGCGCACACGTCCCCGGCCCTCCTCGGGCCGCAGCCGTGGGGGTCCGGGGTTCCTGGGCGCGGCCGTCCGGCCGCGGTGCTCATGCGCGCCGGGGCGACGGAGGGACGGCAACTGGTCGCAGTCCCGGCCCCGTTCGGCGTACGGACCGCTCCGGCGCGCGCCGCCGGTGCGGCGGGACGGGCCGGGTGGACGCGGGCGGGCGGACGTGGACCGGGTGGACGCGGGCGGGCGGACGTGGACCGGGCGGACGCGGGCGGGCGGACGCGGCCCGGGGGCACGGCACGCCGTGGGCTCCCGGGCAGGGCGGGGTCAGGGATTGCAGTGGTGGCGGCCGATGGGGAGGACGAGCGGCGTGCCCGACACCTCGTCGGAGACGATCCGGCAGTCGATGCCGAAGATCTCCCGGACCGTCTCCGCGGTGACCACGTCCCGCGGCGCCCCCTCCGCGCAGACCACGCCGTCCTTCATGGCGACGAGGTGGTCGCCGTACCGGCAGGCGAGGTTGAGGTCGTGCAGGACCGTGACGACGGTCGCCCCGCGCTCGCGGTTGAGGTCGGTGACGAGGTCCAGCACCTCGACCTGGTGCGGCAGGTCGAGATACGTGGTCGGCTCGTCGAGCAGGAGGACGCCGGTGCGCTGCGCGAGCGCCACCGCGATCCACACCCGCTGGCGCTGCCCCCCGGACAGTTCGTCCACGGAGCGGTCCGCGAGGTCGAGCGTGTCGGTCGCGGCCAGCGCCTCCGCGACCGCCTCGTCGTCCTCGGCCGTCCAGCGCCGGAACCAGCCCTGGTGCGGGTAGCGGCCGCGCCCCACGAGGTCCACGACCCGGATACCGTCGGGGGCGACCGGGGTCTGCGGGAGGATGCCGAGCCGCTCGGCCACCTGGCGGGTCGGCAGCGCGTGGATGCTGTGGCCGTCGAGCAGCACCTCGCCCGCGCTGGGGGCCAGCAGCCGCGCGAGACCGCGCAGCAGCGTGGACTTCCCGCAGGCGTTCGGCCCGACGATCATCGTCACCTGGCCGGTGGGGATCTCGACGCTCACGCCGCGGACGACGGTCCGCTGCTCGTACCCCAGGTGCAGCCCGCGGGCGGCGAGGGAACTGGGCGGCCCGGCGGGGGCCGGTCCCGTGGGCGTCTTCGGGTCCGGCTTGATTTTGGGGCCGATGGAACCCGCGGCGCCCGCGGTACCCGCGTCCGTATCGGTGTTGCTCAAGAGTTCAGCCTCCCTGGCCGACGCGGTTGGCACGGGCGAGCAGCCACAGCAGGCCGGGCGCGCCCAGCACCCCGGTGATCACGCCGACCGGGAACTCGGTCGGGCCCAGCAGGTGTTGCCCGGCGAAGTCGCAGCCGAGCATGAGGGCGGCACCGGTCAGCGAGGACAGCACCAGGGCCGGGCCGCGCCCGTGCAGCAGCCGGCGGGCGACCGGCCCGGACAGGAACGCCACGAACGCGACCGGCCCGGCGGCCGACGTGGCGACGGCGGCCAGGCACACCCCGGCCAGGATCAGCGCGAGCCGGCCGCGCTCGACGCGTACGCCCAGGCCCCGCGCGCTGTCGTCACCGAGCCCGAGCGCGGGCAGCGTACGGGCGGCGAGGTACGCGGCCGGCAGCAGCACCACCAGCGGGTACAGCACCTCGCGCGCCCGCGGCCAGTCCGCCCCGTTGAGGCTGCCGGTCAGCCACAGCAGCGCCTGCTGCGCGGTGTAGACGTCCGCGCGGGTGAGCAGGAAGGACACCACGCTGGACAGCGCCGCCGCGACCCCGATCCCCACCAGCACCAGCCGGTAGCCGGTCACGCCCCTGCGCCACGCCAGCAGGTAGATCAGCAGCGCGGTCAGCAGCGCGCCGGCCACGGCGGTCAGCGAGACCGCGGTGCCCGCCAGCGAGAACACCACGATGGAGACGACGGCCGCCGCGCTCGCGCCCGCCGTGATCCCGATGACGTCCGGGCTCGCCAGCGGGTTGCGGATCAGCGACTGGAAGATCGCCCCGGACAGCCCGAACGCCGCGCCCGCCGCCACCCCGGTCACCGCGCGCGGCATGCGCACCTGCACCACGATGAAGCGCGTCCCCGCGTCGCCGCCGCCCCCCAGCGTGCGCAGCACGTCCAGGAGGGGGATGCGGAAGCTGCCCACCGACAGCGACGCGCAGAACAGCGCGAAGACCACGACCGCCATGACCGCCGTGACCGCGGTCGCCCGCGCCCGCGGTCGACGGCGCGCGGCCCGTACGGTGCGCAGCGCCTCGGCGGAGGCACCCCGCCCCCGCGCCGCGCCGCCGCCGGACGGCTTGCCCGCGCCCGCGCCGAGGGCCCGCGCGGGCGGACCGGTCCGGCTGCCGCCGGAGGTGTTCGCGGCCATCTACAGTCCCGCCAATCGGCTGCGGCGTACCAGGACGACGAGGACCGGCGCCCCGATCACGGCCGTCACGATGCCGACCTGCACCTCGCCCGGGCGGGCGACGACCCGGCCCACCACGTCGGAGACGAGCAGCAGCGCGGGCGCGATCAGCAGGGAGTACGGCAGGATCCAGCGGTGGTCGGGCCCGGTGAAGAAGCGCACGGTGTGCGGAACGGTGAGGCCGACGAAGGCGATCGGGCCGGCCAGCGCGGTGGCCGACCCGCACAGCAGCACCACCGACAGCGCGCAGAACAGCCGTGCCGCCGCCACGTTCTGGCCCAGGCCGCGCGCGGTGTCGTCGCCCAGGCCGAGGGTGTTGAGCAGCCGTCCGGAGCCGAGCGCGCACACCGCGCCGACGAGCATGAAGGGCCCGGCCTGGGCGGCGGTGGACAGCCCGCGCCCGGCCAGCGAGCCGACCTCCCAGAACCGGAACTGGTCGAAGGTCGCGGTGTCGGTGAGCAGCACCGCGGTGGTCAGCGAGGACAGCCCCGCGCTGACCGCGGCCCCGGCGAGGGCGAGTTTGACCGGGGTGGCGCCCTCGCGGCCGAGCGACCCCACGGCGTAGACGAGCAGCGCGGCGGCCGCGGCGCCGACGAAGCCGAACCACACGTAGCCGGTGAAGGAGGTGACGCCGAAGACGCTGATCGCGGCGACCACGGCGAGCGAGGCGCCCGCGTTGACGCCGAGCAGCCCGGGGTCGGCGAGCGGGTTGCGGGTCAGGCCCTGCATGAGGGTGCCGGACAGGCCCAGCGCGGCCCCGGCGAGCAGCCCGATCACGGTGCGCGGCAGCCGCAGCGAGGTGACGATGATCTGGTCGGGGTTGTTCGGGTCGTGGTGGAACACGGTGTCCCAGACGGTGCCCGCCGGAACCGACTTGGCGCCGATGGCGAGGCTGGCCAGGACCGCGAGGAGGAGGACGGCGGCGGCGACCAGCAGCCCTGCGGACAAGGTGGCGGCGCGGTGCCGCCCCGGGGCCGGGGCCGCGGCCCGGGCCGCGGCGGGAGCGCGCCGGCCGGGGCCTGCGGACCCGTCGGACCCGGCGGCCGGGGCGGGCCCGACACGGGCGCGCGAGACGTTCATGAAGCTCTCCTCGGCGGAATTCCCTCGCTGGGAAGTAAGGGGAGGCTAACCTACAATTTCGCGGCCGTCCGCACCCTCCCCTCGCCCGGTGCCGCGGGAGGCGGCGTCCTTCCCGCGACAGGCGGCCATAATGTGTCGCCGAACGGACACGTCGGCGCGGGAACCGGAGGTGGGGTGGCCGGGGCGGGCGGGTGTGGACCGGCCTCCATCGGGGGTGAAAGGTCTTGCGGCGCGGGGGTGTTGCCGGAATCCGGGTCGGCCCCGCGGTGGCGTCGGCCTGCGGCGGAGGTGTCCTTCTGGCGACATTTCGCGTCCTGGTCGAGATCTCGTCGGCGCGGAGGCCACTTAGGGTGGCCAAAGTTAGGTCACCCTAAGTCCCGGCTCGGTCCGCTCGTCGGCCTGGCCCGTCGCCGTACCGGAGGTCCCGATGTCCCTGCCGTCCCGCCCGCTCGCCGAGCCCCCCGCCGCAGCTCCGGCGCCCGGATCCGGGCGCCCCTCCGGCCGGCCGACCCGGCGCGGGCTGCTCACCGCGGGCGCCGCCGGGGCCGCGCTCTTCGGGCTGGCCGCCTGCGGCTCCGGCTCCACGTCCGGTTCCGGCTCGGGGTCCGGCGCGAAGTCCGCCAAGAGTTCGGGCACCCGCACCGTGGACACCGCCAAGGGCCCGGTGAAGGTGCCGGCCTCGCCCAAGCGCGTGGTGGCCATCAACGACTTCCCGATGTCCGCGATGTTCGACCTCGGGCTCACCCCGGCCGGCGTGTTCGACGCGGGCGAGGAGTACGTCCCGCAGCGCGACCTCGCCCGCTGGAAGGCGATCCCCAAGGTCTCCGACGGCGTCGGCGGCGCGATCCAGGTGGAGAAGGTCGCCGAACTCAAGCCCGACCTGATCATCGGCATCGACGCCCAGACCACCGTCCCCTACGACCAGTTCACCGCGCTCGCCCCCACCGTCCTGCTGCCGTTCAGCAAGTCGAAGGCGCCCTGGCGCGACATGTCCGACCAGACCGCGGCCGTCCTCGGCGTCCCGGACGCGCTGGCCGGGCTCAAGAAGCGCTACGCCGACCGCGCCGCGGCCATCAGGAAGGCGCACGCCGCCGTGCTCGCCCGCACCCGCTGGGACCTGCTCCAGGGCGGCTTCGACGCGGGCAACTGGTGGCTGTACGGCCACGGTTCGCCGATCGGCGGCATCCTCGCGGACGCCGGCGCGGTCTTCGCCACCGGCAGCGCCCGGCTCGCGGTCCAGCAGTCCGTCTCCTACGAGCTGGTGACGGGCAAGCTCGCGGACGCCGACGCGATCTTCTACTACACGACCAACGACGGGAAGCCCGCCAACCTCGGCCCCAAGCTCTTCGCCCAGAAGTCCTTCCAGCAGCTCGCCGCCACCAAGGCCGACCACCTCTACGGCAGCATCTACTTCCTGCCCGGCGGGTACGAGGACGCGATCGCGGCGCTCGGCGACTTCGAGAAGGCGCTCACCGCGCTGTGAAGTAGGCGCCCGGGGTACGGCCGGTCTCCTGGCGGAAGGCCGCGATGAACGAACTCGGGGTGGTGTAGCCGACATGGTGGGCGACCGCCGCCAGCGGGCGGTTGGCCGCCATGTGCTCCAGCCCGGCCCGCAGCCGCGCCCGGGTGCGCCAGCGGCCGAAGGACATCCCGGTCTCGGCGCTGAACAGCCGGGCCAGGGTACGGGCGCTGGCGCCCACCTCCCGCCCCCACTCCTCCAGCGCGCGGTGGTCCGACGGGCGGGCCAGCAGCGCCTCGGCGACCTTGCGGGCCCGCGCGTCCACCGGCATCGGCAGCTCGATCGTGGTCACCGCCACCGGCCGCACCAGGTCGAAGAGGACCGCCTCGGCCCGGGCCCGCGGCTGCGCTCCGACGTCCGGGTCGCCCAGGTGCGTGATCAGCTCGCGCAGCAGCGGCGGCACCCCGACCACCGTCGGCTGGGTCCAGCGCACCGGGCAGCGGTCCGGCAGCAGGTAGACGCTGCGCATCTGCGCCTGCCGGGTCGCCCCCGTGGTGTGCGGCACCCCGGCCGGTATCCACAGTGCCAGCGTCGGCGGCAGCACCCACGAGTGGTCCCCGATGTCCACGGTCAGCACGCTCGCCGGCGACCAGACGAGCTGGTGGGTGCTGTGCTCGTGCTCGCCGAACCGCTGGCCGCGGGCCAGGTCGAAGTTGATCACCCGCAGCGCCTCGGCGGGCGGGGCCGCGGAGCGCGGGGCGGGCTGGCTGTTCGGCGACATGGTCACCGAACATAGCGCATGGCGGCCACGGCCGAACCCGCCGGTGCGGCCCTGCGTAGGCCCTGCGAACAGGGGCAAGCGGTCGTCAAGGAGGCTGATAACCATGGGACCGTTGCTCGCTGTTCTTCTGTTGGCGCTGCTGCTCTTCGGCATCGGGTTCGCCGTCAAGATCCTCTGGTGGGTCGCGGTGGTCGTCCTGGTGGTCTGGCTGCTCGGATTCCTGGTGCGGCCGGGGTCCGGTTCGGGCCGGGGCCGCTGGTACCGGTGGTGAGACGCGCGCGGGCCGACGCTCCGGCGTAGGCGTTCCGCGCGCCATGGTGGGCCGCTCCGATCAACCCGGGGCGGCCCACCGCCGTCCGTACGGACAAGCCCTACGGTGCCGTGGCCCCCGCCGGGGCTCCCGCTCGCGGCGCGCCTGCGGCCGGCATGACCCGTACGCCGGCCAGGGCCAGTGCGGCCACCGCCGCGAAGACGACGAAGCCGAGCGTGTAACCCGACTCGGACGGCAGCGCCGCGCCCGCCGTCCCGCCGTCGCCGCTGCTGCTGCGCGAGGTCAGCAGCGCGGAGGCGACCTGGGCGCCCAGCGCGCCGCCCACGGTGCGGGCGATGGTGTTGACGCCGATCGCCACGCCCGTCGACCGCGGCTCGACCGCGTCCACCACGAGGTTGCCGAGCGCGGCGAAGGCCAGCCCGTACCCCGCGCCGATGAGCGCCCCCGTCAGGTAGAAGTCCCACCGGCTGCCGTGCGCGGCGGCCAGCCAGCAGAACGCGACGACCGCGCAGCCCGCACCCGCCTGGAGCGGTGCCCGCGCCCCGAACCGTACGGTCATCCGGCCCGCGAGCGGGCTGAAGGCCAGCATCAGCGCGGCCACCGGCACCATCACCAGCCCGGCGCCGGTCGGCGACGCCCCGAAGCCGTACCCGCTGTCCGCCGGGGTCTGGACGAAGCGCGGGATCAGGGTGATCGAACCGAACATCGCCCCGCCGACGAGGAACGCGAGCACGTTCGCGGCGGCGAAGGCCGGGCGGCGCAGCAGCCGCAGGTCCACCAGCGGATCGGCGACGCGCAGTTCGACCGCGCCGAACGCGCACAGCAGGACGGCCGCGCCCGCCAGCAGGCCCGCCACCCGCGGCGAGCCCCACCCCCACGCGTTGCCCTGGCTGATGCCCAGCAGCAGGCAGACCAGTGCCGCCGACAGCGTCCCGGCGCCGCCCAGGTCCACGGACCCGCCGACGGCGCCGCCCGCCGTGCGCCGCCCGTGCGGCGACGGGGCGCCGGACGCGGCGGTGGACACGGCGGCGGGCGCTCCGGCCGGCAGGACGCGCACACCCGCCAGCGCGGCGAGCGCCAGGGCGAGCGTGGTCCAGGACGGCGCCTGGGTGCCGAACGCGTCCACGAGCGGGCCGGCGACGATCATCCCGGCCGAGCCGCCGACGCCGAACATCGCGCTGAGCACCGCCACGACGCGCGGCACGCGCGCGGCGGCCACCGACGTGCGGACGATGCCGACCGCGAGCGGGAAGACGCCGCCCGCCACGCCTTGCAGCGCCCGGCCCGTGACCAGGACGCCGGGCGAACCGGCGCGGGTGCCGAGCGCGGCCACGAGCGCGCCCACCGCGAAGGAGCCCAGGCACCACACCAGGACCCGGCGGTAGCCGCGGGCGTCGCCCAGCCGGCCGGCGATGGGGGTGGCGATGGCGCTGGCGAGCATGAAGGAGGTCAGCACCCACGCGACGCCGGTCGACGACGTGTCCAGGTCGCCCTGGAGGGCGGGCAGCGCGGTGATGACCACGGTCTGGGCGAGGCTGACGCCGAACGCGGCGGCGAGCAGCGCCGCGACGGCCAAGCGTCCGGCGGGGTGCCGGCCCCCGGCCGGGTCCGGGGCCTGGTCGGGGGCGGCGGGGTGTGGGGCGGTCCGGTCGGCCGGGTGCCGCTGCGGAGAGGTCATGGGGGTGCCCTTCGGATCGGGGAAGCGGCAGCGCGGCCGCGCGGGCCCCGAGTATAAGACCAATGGTCACTAATATGTAAGGCTTACCTAAGCTGCTGGGTGGGAGCGGTCTGTCGGGCCTCGGACCGCTCGCCGACGGCCTTCGTGGCGCTCAGGCCGAACCGAGGCGCCGCGCCCGGGTACCGACGGGCGCAGGCGGGCGTCGGCTCGGGGTCGGGCGGGTCGGGTCGGGCGCCGGTTCATGGGCGGTCGCGGCGACGTCACTTCGCGCTCGGTCACGGCGGAGCGGCCGCGTGCCGCGGGGCCCGGGGCGTCGGCAGGCATCGCCTCCGGGCGGGCCGGCACCCCGCTGTACCCGGTCGGCGCGGGTGCCGCCGGGCTCGGGGGAACTTGACCTCCGGCTGGGACCGCGCGGGCGACATGCCGCGGGCGGGTGGGCGGTTGCGGGCGGGCCGGGCTGTTCACGGAGGCGCGTCGTACGACCCCGGCCGCCGACACGGGGCGCGGTGGCGCCGGGATGGGGGGACGGGCCACGGCGGGTCGCGCTCCGGCGCGGCTACTGCTCGGGTGGCGAGCCGGTCCACTCCTCGCGGTGGTCGGGGTGGGCGGCCCACTCCGCGGCCAGGGCGACCAGGATCTGGGCGACGAGGAGGTCGCCGTCGCGGGTGCCGTCCCCGGGTTCCGGCCGCGCGAGGTGGCGCTCGCACCGGGCGAGGAGCGCCTGCTTGGCCGCGACCGCGCGGACCACCCGGGCCGGGTCGTGGTGGGCGGCGTGCGCGGCGACCGGCGCGCCCACCTCGAACGCGGCGCCGGAGTCGACGACCAGCCGCGTCCCCTCGGCCGTCCACCGGCCGCCCGCCACGGCGCCGCCCCACGCGTAGGCCAGGTCCTCGGTCAGCCGGGCGCGCACGAAGGCCGCCAACTCCTCGATCACGGTGCCCCTTCCACGGTTCCGCGCGCCGGCGACCGGGTGCGGCCCCCGACGCGGCGCGTGCCCGGACACGCTACGCCGGCGGCGCCTGCCCGGGGCGGGCGACGGCCGGTTCGCGCACCGGCAGACCGCGCAGCAGCGCGTCCAGGAAGAGGTCGAAGCGGGGCGCGGCGGCGCCCAGACCGAGCGAGGACTCCTGCCCGGCGAGCCAGCTCACCAGGCACGTGCCGAACACGTACCAGCTCTGCTCGGCGAGATCGGGCGGCGCGCCGGCCGCCGTGAACGCCCCGGTGACGCCAGAGCGCAGCCGGTCGAACGCCTCGGGGTGGTGCCGGTGCGGGCGGGCGGTGCGGGTGGCGTAGCCGGGGACCGCCAGGAACTCGTCGTGCATCGCCCACGCGAGCCGGCGCAGCCAGTCCGCCCAGGTCCGGGCGTCCGGCTCGTCGGCGGGCAGCACCCGCGCCACGATCGACTCGCCCACCATGTCGAGCAGTTCGTCCCGCCCGCGCACCCACCGGTACAGCGCGCTGTGCGTGACGCCGAGCCGCGCGGCCAGCTCGCGCATGGTCAGCGTGTCGAGGTTGCCCTCCAGGGCGGCCGCGACGATCTGCTCCCGGCTGATCTGGGCCGGCCGTCCGGGCTGGGGCCGGGTCCGTGCGGTCGCCATGGCGCCATCGTACGGGCCCCGGCCGGCCCGGGCCCGCGGTCAGCCGCGGCGGACGGCGGCCGAACCGTCGGGCGCGCGCCGCTCGTGCGGCTCGGCGACGTCGAACGGGACGATCGTGGCCACGACGTCCGGGAGCCGGCCGACCGCGCGGGCGATGTGGTCGGCGGTGCGCCGGTGCAGCAGGCGCCCCAGCACCGGCGAGTAGGTGCGCTCGGGGATGAGCAGCGTGACCTGAGCCCCCTGCTCGCGGACGCGGCGGTCGACCAGTTCGAGCACCGCGCGGCTGATCCGGCGGTCGGGACACTCCACCATCTCCAGCGGCAGGTCGCCGACCTCGGTGCGGTCCCAGCGTGCCGCCAGCCGCCTCGCCTCCTGTGCGTCGACCATGACGTGCACCGCGCGGATCTCGGCCGGCCGCAGCGCGCGGGCGTACCGGATCGCCTTGAGCACGGCCAGGTCCACCCGGTCCACCAGGATGTACATCACCTGGGTGCTGGCCCCCGGCACCGTCGCGTCCGCGGGTGCGGCCGCCAGCGCCGCGGCCTCCTCGCGGTAGCGCTGGTTCACCTTGATCAGCGCCCACACGCCGACCGGGAAGACCAGCACCACCACCCACGCGCCCTCGGTGAACTTCGTGACCGCGAAGATCAGCGCGACCAGCAGCGACACCCCGCAGGCCAGGCCGTTGAGGGCGAGCTTCGCCCGCCACCGGCCCGCGCGCGACCGCCAGTGGTGCCGGACCAGGCCGGCCCCGGCCATGGTGAACCCGGAGAACACCCCGATCGCGTAGAGCCCGACGAGCGAGTTGAGGCTGCCCTTGGTGGCGACCAGCAGCGTCAGCGACACCACGGTCAGCACCACGATGCCGTTGGAGAACGCCAACCGGTGCCCGCGGCGCGTGAGCTGGCGGGGCAGGAAGGAGTCCTCGGCGACGAAACTGGCCAGGAACGGGAAGCCGTTGAAGGAGGTGTTCGCGCCCATGTACAGGATCAGCGCCGTCGCCAACTGCACGAAGACCAGGCCCGCGGTGCCGTACCAGCTCTCGCCGAAGGCCCAACGCGCCTCCTGCGACACGACGGTCGGGGTCTGCGCGACGTAGGGCGTGGCGTGGGTGATGTGCGCGAGCAGGGAGACCCCGAGCACCCCGGTGCCCAGGATGCAGGACATCGCGACCATGGTGCGGCGGGCGTTGGGGCCCTGCGGGCTGCGGAAGACGCTGACGCCGTTGGAGATCGCCTCCAGCCCGGTCAGCGAGGAGCCGCCGTTGGCGAAGGCGCGCAGCAGGATCAGCAGCGACGCGCCGTAGAAGAAGCCGTGGGTGTCGCCGCCGAGGCCGACCATGCCCGGGGTGTGGACGTCGATGCGGGAGTGGTCGCCCAGCAGGAAGCGGGTGAAGCCGGTCACGACGAGCAGGGCCATCGCGCTCATGAACAGGTAGGCGGGCAGCGCGAAGGAGCGGCCGGCCTCACGGATGCCGCGCAGGTTGCCCCAGCACAGCAGCAGCACCACCCCGACGGTGATGAGGAGCTTGTTGTCGTCCAGGGCCGTCAGCCGGCCGTCGCCCCACAGCAGGTGGACCAGCGAGACCAGCGCGTCCGTGCCCGCGGCCGCCTGGACCGCCACGGTGACGATGTAGTCGATCAGCAGGGCGACCGCCGCGACCTGGGCGACCCGCGGCCCGAAGTTCTCCCGCGCCACGACGTAGGACCCGCCGGCCCGGGTGTAGGCCGTCACCACGTCGCGGTAGGAGAGCGTCAGCAGCAGCAGGACGCACAGGATGGCGGCGGTCAGGGGTATGAGCGCGGTGAACGCGGCGACGCCGATCGCCGGGATCAGCACCACCAGCATCTGCTCCGAGCCGTAGGCCATCGAGGAGATGCAGTCCGAGGCGAGCACGCCCAGCGCGATCGGGTTGGACAGCCGCTCGGCCGACAACTGCTCGGTGACCAGCGGCCTGCCCAGCAGGTGCTTCTTCACCCGGTACCCGGGGCTCTCGGGCAGCGCCGCGGCCGCGGGCCGGGTGGAGGACGACAGCATGGGCGGTCCGTTCGGGAAGGAGTTCTGGCCTCCTCATGAGTACTGCACGCAGTCGGGGCGAAACGGACATCCGGCGGTGCGGGCCCGGGATCTTAGCGCGTCCTTAACGCCTTTCCGCCTGGCGCTCCGTCCCCGGGCCGCCCGCCGCCGCGGGCAGGGCGCGAACCGGCCGCCCCGCCCCCGCCCCGCTGCTGGTCAAGGGCCCTGCGGCGCCCTCGGGCGGCCTATGCTCAAGGTGTCCGCGCGGTACGCAGCAGCGCCGCCGGCCACGTCGTCGGAAGGGAGAGGCAGCGGTGGGCACGTCGCACGGCGGCAGTCTGCGGATCTACCTCGGCGCCGCACCCGGGGTGGGCAAGACGTACGCCATGCTCGGCGAGGCGCACCGCCGCATCGCCCGCGGCACCGACGTGGTCGCCGCGTACGTCGAGGACCACGCCCGGCCGCGCACCCGCGAACTGCTCGCCGGGCTGGAGACCGTGCCCCGGCGCCGCGTGACGCACCGCGGCGCGGAGTTCACCGAGATGGACCTCGACGCGGTGCTCGCCCGCCGCCCCAAGGTCGCGCTGGTGGACGAGCTGGCCCACACCAACGTGCCCGGCGGCCGTCACGCCAAGCGCTGGCAGGACGTCGAGGAGCTGCTGCGGGCGGGCGTCGACGTGGTCTCCACCGTCAACATCCAGCACCTGGAGTCCCTGGGCGACGTGGTCGAGGGGATCACCGGGGTGCGGCAGCAGGAGACCGTGCCCGACGAGGTGGTGCGCCGCGCCGCGCAGATCCACCTGGTGGACATGGACCCCGACGCGCTGCGCCGCCGCCTCGCGCACGGCAACGTCTACACCCCCGAACGGGTCGACGCCGCCCTGTCGCACTACTTCCGGCCCGGCAACCTCACCGCGCTGCGCGAACTGGCGCTGCTGTGGACCGCCGACCGGGTCGACGAGTACCTGCTGCGCTACCGCGCCGAGCACGGCATCGCCGCGACCTGGCAGACCCGCGAGCGCATCGTGGTCGGCCTGACCGGCGGCCCCGAGGGCGCCACCCTGGTCCGGCGGGCCGCCCGGATCGCGGCGAAGGGCTCCGGCAGCGAACTGCTGGCGGTGCACGTGGTGCGCTCCGACGGCCTGGCCGGCCCGGCCGCGGGCGACCTCGCCGGACAGCGCCGGCTGGTCGAGGACCTGGGCGGCAGCTACCACTCCGTGGTCGGCGGCGACATCCCCGCCGCGCTGCTCGACTTCGCGCGCGGCGTGGACGCCACGCAGGTCGTGCTCGGCTCCAGCCGCCGCAAGGCGTGGCAGTACGTCCTGGGGCCCGGCGTCGGCGCGACGGTGGCCCGCGAGTCCGGCGACATCGACGTGCACATCGTCACCCACGAGCACGTGGCCGGCGGCCGCCCCCGGCTGCCCGGGCGGCTGCCGATCGGGCTCGGGCGGGCCCGCGCGGTCGGCGGCTGGCTGGTCGGCCTCGGCGGCCCGCCGCTGCTCACCCTGCTGCTGCGGGCCGGCACCGGCACCCCCGGGCTCACCACGCCGCTGCTGCTCTTCCTCACCCTCACCGTCGCCGCCGCCCTCGTCGGCGGGGTCTTCCCGGCGATCGCGGCCGCGCTGCTCGGCTCCCTCCTGCTCAACTACTTCTTCGCGCCGCCCACCCACACGTTCACCATCTCCGACCCGCAGAACCTGCTGGCGCTGGCGATCTTCGTCGCCGTCGGGATCGCGGTCGCCTCCGTCGTCGACCTCGCGGCCCGGCGCGCCCACCAGGCCGCGCGCAGCCGCGCGGAGACGGAGATCCTCGGGTACCTCGCCGGCGCCGTGCTCCGCGGGGAGGACGGCACCGACAGCATCACCGCACTGCTGGACCGGGTCCGGGAGACCTTCGCCATGGAGTCGGCGGCGCTGCTGGAGTTCACCGGGGAGCCCGACCCGGGACAGGCGGCGGCCTCCGGCGGCGCGGGCGGGGAGGCGCGGACGGGCGCCGCGGAGGGGTCCGCCGGGTCCGGCGCGGGCCTGGTCGGGGGCGGGTCGGGGTCCGGCGTGGGCCTGGTCGGGGGCGGGTCGGGGTCCGGCGCGGGCCCGGTCGAGGGCGGGTCGGGGAGCGGCGGGTGGTCCACCGCCGCGTCGGTCGGGCCGAACCCGGCCGTGGAGCCCGAGGCGGCCGACGTGGAGGTGCCGGCGGGGGAGCGGCTGGTACTGGCCCTCAACGGACGGGTGCTGCCCGCCCAGGACCGCCGGGTGCTGGTCGCGTTCGCGGCGCAGACCGCCGCGCTGCTGGAGCGCAGGCGGCTGGCCGAGCAGGCCGCCCGGGCCCGGCGGCTCGCCGAGGGCAACCGCATCCGCACCGCGCTGCTCGCCGCGGTCTCCCACGACCTGCGCACCCCGCTCGCCGGCATCAAGGCGGCGGTCACGTCGCTGCGTTCCGACGAGGTGGACTGGAGCGCCGAGGACGAGGCGGAACTGCTCGCCGGGATCGAGACCGGTGCCGACCGCCTCAACCACCTCATCGGCAACCTGCTCGACATGAGCCGCCTGCGCACCGGCGCGGTCAACGCCCTGCTGCGGGAGGTCGCGTTGGAGGAGGTGGTGCCGGCCGCGCTCGCCGAGGTGCCGGCCGGCACCGTACGCCTGGAACTCCCGGAGGCGCTGCCGCTGGTGCGGGTGGACGCCGGGCTGCTGGAGCGGGCGGTGGCCAACGTGGTGGAGAACGCCGTCAAGTACAGCCCGCCCGGCCGCCCGGTGGTGATCCGGGCCGACCCGGTGGCGCTGCCGGAGGGCACCCGGGTGGAGGTGCGGGTGATCGACCGCGGCCCCGGCGTGCCGGAGGAGGCGAAGGACCTGGTGTTCGAACCGTTCCAGCGCTACGGCGACGCGCCCACCGCCGGGACCGGTGTCGGCCTCGGCCTGGCCGTCGCCCGCGGCTTCACCGAGGCGACGGGCGGAACCCTGACCGCCGAGGACACCCCCGGGGGCGGCCTGAGCATGGTCTTCACACTGCCCGCCGCCCCCGGCCCCACCCCCGATCCCGACCTGCGAGAGGCAGAGCCCGAACGATGACCCGGGTCCTGGTAGTGGACGACGAACCCCAGCTCGTCCGAGCGCTGGTGATCAACCTCCGGGCCCGCCACTACGACGTGGACGCCGCTCCGGACGGCGCGGGCGCGCTGCGGCTGGCCGCCGCCCACAACCCCGACGTGGTGCTGCTCGACCTGAGCCTGCCCGACATGGACGGCGCCGAGGTGATCCGCGGGCTGCGCGGCTGGACCCGGGTGCCGATCATCGTGCTGTCGGCCCGGCACGCCTCCAAGGAGAAGGTCCAGGCACTCGACGCGGGCGCCGACGACTACGTCACCAAGCCGTTCGGCATGGACGAGCTGCTGGCCCGGCTGCGCGCCGCGGTCCGCCGCGCCGAGCCCGGCACGGGCGGGGGCGCGGACGACCAGGCCGTCGTGGTCACCGACGCGTTCACCGTGGACCTGGCCGCGAAGAAGGTGCACGGCAGCGGCGGGGCCGACGTGCGCCTCACCCCCACCGAGTGGCACCTGCTGGAGATCCTGGTCCGCAACCCCGGACGGCTGGTCACCCAGACGCAGTTGCTCCAGGAGGTGTGGGGCCCCTCCTACCGCTCCGAGACCAACTACCTGCGGGTCTACCTGGCGCAGTTGCGCCGCAAGCTCGAACCGGACCCGGCCCGGCCCCGCCACCTCATCACCGAGCCCGGGATGGGCTACCGCTTCGAGCCGTAGCCCGGGGGAGCGGTGCCTGCGGGACCGGCGCCCGCGCCGAAGGCGGCGCGGGCGTGCGGGAGCAGGGCGCGCAGGGCGGGCGCGGGGGAGGGGCGCCAGAGGAGGCAGAGGTACGCCGGGTCGGCGGCGCCGTCGATCGGGTGGGCCTCCAGGCGGTCGCGGTAGCGCGCGGCCATGGACGCGCTGAGCACCCCCACGCCGAGCCCGCGCGCGGCCAGATCCGCGATCGCGTCGGCCGCGCTCGCCTGGAAGGCGATCACCGGGCGCAGGCCGCCCGCGGCGCACGCCCGGTCCAGAACGGTGCGCAGCCCGGTCCCCGGCGGCATGCAGATGACCGGGTGCGCGGCGACGTCGCGCAGCGCGAGCCGGCGCCGGCCGGCCAGCGGGTGCCCGGCCGGGACCACGGCGACCAGCCGTTCGCCGACGACGGTCAGCGCCTCCAGCCCGTCCGGCGCGGCGCTGGCCGTGCCGACCAGCGCGAGGTCGAGCGCGCCGGACCGGACCTGCTCGACCAGCAGCTCGGAGTTCTCCTCCAGCAGCGAGATCCCGACGCCGGGGTGGGCGCGGTGGAAGGCGGCGAGCGCGTCGAAGAGCGGGGTGAGGGTGCAGCCGATGACCATCCCCACCGCCAACCGCCCCCGGATCACCTCCGTGACCTCGCCGACCGCCTGTGCCACGGCGCCTGCGGCCGCGAGGGCGGCCCGCGCGTGGTCGAGGGCGGCCTTGCCGGCGACCGTGAGCGCCACGGTGCGCGCGGAGCGGTCGAACAGCTCCGCGCCCAGCTCCTGTTCCAGGCGGCGGACCTGCGCGCTCACCCCCGACTGGCTGATGTGGACGCGCGCGGCCGCCCGCGTGAAGTTCCGCTCCTCCGCGACCGCGACGAAGTACTCCAGCTGCCTGAGATCCATGACCGGTGATTCTAGTTCGCATCAGAACCATCTGTTGGACTTCTCATCGGGGCCGAACCAGGCTGGTGGGAGAGGAACACGTCCGCAGGAGCGGCGCCCCGGCGCCGTACGCGAGGAGGAACACCATGACGCAGTACGCCCGGGCCATGCGGCCCGAGGACCTCACCCGCCTGTTCGTCGAGCGGTCGAACGCCGGCGACGCGGCGGGGGTCGCCGCGCTCTACGCGCAGGACGCGGTGCTGGCCTACCCGCCCGGCGGGCGGACCGTCGGGCGCGAGGCCATCCGCGCGCTGTGGGAGAAGGTGCTCGCGAACCGCCCGCACTTCGAGCCCGAGGAGCCGCTGCCGACCCTGGTCAACGGTGACGTCGCGCTCACCTCGACCGCGCCCCGCGACGGCGCGGGCGCCCGCGCCCAGGTCGCCCGCCGCCAGCCGGACGGCAGTTGGCTGCGCGTCCTGGACCAGCCCGAGTTCGTCGCGCCCCCCGCGCCCGCGGACCCCCGTACGCCCTGAGCCCCGCAGCCCCGCGCGTGCTGAGCCGCGGAACCCCGCACGCGCTGAGCCGCGGAACCCCGCACGCGCTGAGCCGTGGCCCGGGCTCCGGGCGCCGGGCCTTCGAAGCCCCGGGCCTCCGGGTCTCCGCAGCTCCGGGCTCTCGTGCCGCCGTGCCCCGCGCCTCCTGACGGTGCGTCGCCCCGCGGGCACGGCGGCCCGGACCGGCAGGTCAGTAGTACTGCTTGAGGCCCCTGACCTCCCGCGGCCAGGCCAGTTCGACGCCGTCGGCGGCCAGCAGGCGCTGGAAGTCGGCCAGGCGGTCGGCGCGGGCGCGTACCTGGCGGGGGGCGAGGCCGGTGTCGAGGCAGTGCGCGGCCAGCGTGCCGGCGACCTCGCCGATGTTCCACTCGATCGGGTGGAGCCGGTAGCACCCGTTGGTGATGTGGGTGGTGCCGATGTTCTTCGCGGCCGGCAGCAGGTTGTCGACCCGGACCGGCAGGAGCGCGCCGAGCGGGATCTGGAACGGCCAGGTCTCTATGTCGACGAAGGTACGCGGCCCGCGCTTGCCGCCGGTGCTGGGGTGCAGGTCGATCCGGTAGGAGCCGATGCCGACGGTGTCGGCGAACTCCGCCGAGAACTCGCCCTCGCCGACGAGCGGTTCGCGGGCCTGGGCGCCGACGTGGTTCTCGGTGACCGTGAACTCCGCCCGGATGCGCCGCGACTCGCGGACGTAGGGCGCCTTGGCGAAGCCGTCCGGGGTGCCGAGCGTGTCGGGGCGCAGCCGCAGCCCCGGAAAGCCGGTGCCGCCTTGGGAGTTGGGCGCGTCGGTCTGCATCCAGTACAGGAAGGAGCGGCTGAGCTGGCGGGCCGCGGCGAGGTGGCGGTCGCGCTCCTCGGGCAGCACCCCGACGACCGGGCCGAGCCAGTAGTCGATGTGCGCCCAGTTGACGAGCGTGACGTCGGTGATCCCGGCGGACTCGGCGAAGTGCGCGCGGGCCAGCACCCGGCGGAAGTCCCACAGCCCGAACCCGTCGGGCCGCCCGCTGCCGTCCTCGAACAGCGAGCGGCGGTGCTCGGTGAGGTCCCAGGGGTTGACCTCGGCCCAGTTGAGCTGCGGACCGGGCCAGAAGTCGGCGCGGTGGTCGCGCCAGAAGGCGTACTCGGCCGGCTGGTCGATGGTGTGGTCCTCGCCGGGCCGGTGCTCCAGCGCGAAGCACCAGCTCACCGCCTGCTGGTCCAGCGGTTCCGGGTCGCCGTCCAGGGCGTGCGGCTCGCCGGTCTCGGCCGCCGACTCCGCCCCGATGACGTGCTCCACCTTGCCCAGTTCGAGCAGGTCGCCCAGTTCGGTGGCGTCGATGGTGTACGAGGCGGCGATCTCGACGTCCTGCCCGGCCCGGTCCCGCAGCGTCACCGAGGTGACCCGGTCGCCGGACAGTCCCACGGCCACCGGCTCGTGGCGGGTCAGCAGCCGGATGCGGCCGGCGGCGCGGTAGGGGGCGAGCATCTCCTCCAGCACGGCCACCGCGACCCGCGGCTCGTGGCAGATCCGGCTGACCCGGCCCGCGCCCGGGTTGAGCCGGTCGTCGGCGCGGGCGGCCGCGGTGAGCGGGTAGTTGCGGCGGTAGTACGCGCGCACGCCGTCGCGCAGCGCGCGGTAGCCGCGGGTGCAGCCGAACTCCTCGATCCACGGGTGCTCGTCGGGCGGCACGCCCTGCGTGGTGAGCTGCCCGCCGATCCAGTCGGTGGCCTCGGTCAGGACGACGCTGCGGCCGCGGCGGGCGGCGGCGAGCGCGGCGGCGGTCCCGCCGAGCCCGCCGCCGACCACCAGCACGTCGCATCGGTCTTCGCGCATGGGACTCCTCAGGTCAGCGGGATCGGGGGGCGGACGGTGCGGCGGGCGGCGCCTGGAGGGTCTGGCCGCCACGCATCCCGCAGGTCGCGACGGCGCGGCGCGGCGCGGTGTCCTGCGGCCGGGCGAGCAGATCGGCCAGCAGCCGCACGGCCTGCCCGCCCATCTCCCGGCGGGGGGTGAGTAGCGAGGTGATCGTCGGGTCGTCGGGGCGGCTGCCGGCGAAGTCGCCGAGCGCGACCACCGACAGGTCCTCCGGCACTCGCAGGCCCAGCCGGGTGGCGCCGGAACGCACGCTCGCGGCGTGGTTGGAGTCGTCGGTCACCACGCAGGTGACGCCCTGGTCGACGAGCGTGGCCAGCAACTCGGTGGGCACGGTGTCCGGTTCGACCAGGTGCACCGCGCCGGACTCGACGCCGGCGTCGCCGCGGCACGCCTCGAAGTACCCCGCCTCGCGTTCGAGCACGGCCTCGGAGGCGATCGCGCTGCGCAGCAGCGCCAGCCGGCGGTGGCCGAGGCCCGCGCACCGCTCGACCAGCCCGCGGGTGGCCGCGGTGTAGTCGGCGGTGACGTACGACATCTCGCCCGAACCCAGCTCCCGGCGGCCGATGTAGACGAACGGGAAGCCGGAGCCGACCAGTGCGGCCAGTTCCTCCCGGTCCTCGTCCTGGCCGAGGAGCACGGCGCCGTCGGTGACCTGGAGGGTGTTGACGCCGTCCTTGTAGATCGACCGGCGGCGCCGCCCGCCGTCCTGGCCGCGCCCGCGCGACCCGGTGAACAGCAGCAGGTGGCAGTCGAGTTCCTCGGCCGCCTCCTCGATCCCTGTCAGCGAGTCGTGGAAGAAGCTCAGCCGGTCGGTGGGGAAGACCGCCTCGTAGGTGAAGACGCCGACGATGTTGTTGCGGCCGCCGGCGAGGCTGCGCGCGGCGAGGTTGGGGGAGTAGCCGAGCTGGCGGACCGCCTCCCACACCCGCTGTACGGTCTGCTCGCTGGCGCGCACCGCCCCGTCGTGCCGCCCGTTGACCACCGCGGACACCACCGACGGCGACACCTGGGCGAGCCGCGCGACGTCGGCCTGGGTCGGCCGGCGCGGCGATCGGGGGTTACCCATGGGCCACGTCCCTCCCTCGTTCCTCGGATTCCAGGACCATGATGATAATGCGCATCATCAAAGGTCTACCATCTGCCGGCGCGGCGTCCACCCCTACCGGTAGAGCACGAAAGTGTTACGTCAGCGTACACGCTTGTTGACACCTGTGTGGCGCTGCTCATACCTTGAGCGGGCCGTTGATGTAGCGCATCATCAAGCCGTTCTCCGACGGGGAGACCCACACGGGAAGAGGTGACAGCAGTGAGCGGACCGGGCAACGACCGGCGCGATCTGGAAGGCGTCAACAGACGCCGGGTACTGGGCATGGCCGGCGCGGCGGTCGGCGCGGCCGCGCTCGCGGCCTGCTCGGGCAAGACCGGCAGTCCGGTGCCGCAGGGTGACGTGAAGGACCTGAAACTGCCCACGCAGGTGACGCCGAGTCCGGTGCCCGGGCAGGTGGTCAGCGGCACCGCGAGCGTCCCGGTGGCCTTCACCCGCTACCCGGACCCGTACAAGACCGTCACCGAGCCGCCCGGCCGCGGCGGCACCGTCACCACGTTCCAGGTGACCTACACCCCGCCGCCCCCGGCGGACAACCGGTGGGCCGACGAGCTGGACAAGCGGCTCGGCGTGCACGTCAAGCCGACCTTGGTCTCCCCGGCCGACCTCGCGCAGAAGACCGCGACCGTCATCGCCGGCGGCGACATCCCCGACCTGTTCTACCTCAACACCGCGACCGGCCAGGCCCCCGCCGCCGCCCAGTCCGTGCTCCAGGGCGCCTTCACCGACCTGACCGAGTACCTGTCCGGCGACGCCGTCCGTGACTACCCGAACCTCGCGCTCTTCCCCTCCTACGCCTGGAAGAACTCCTCGATCGAGGGCCGGATCTACGGCGTCCCGCGCCCCGAACCGCTGCTCCAGAGCGGCATCCCGACGCTGCGGCTGGACTGGATGCGCAAGCTCGGCATGACCGCCCAGCCGGGCAACGCCGACGAGATGTACGCCATGCTCACCGGCTTCAGCGGCAAGGACCCGAACGGGAACGGCAAGAAGGACACCTGGGCACTGTCCTCGCTCCAGATCTACTGGCAGTCCACGCCGATCCTCAACATGTTCGGCGTGCCCAACAACTGGCGGCTGGAGAAGGACGGCAGCCTCACCAAGGACATCGAGACCGACGAGTTCGAGGCCGCCACCGAGTACATCGTCAAGCTGTGGAAGGCCGGCGCCTTCCACCCCAACGCCGCCGCCAACACCTACGACCAGCAGATGGCGCTGTGGAACGCCGGCAAGATCGGTATGTCCGGCGCCGCGCTGAACACCACCTACATCCCCGACGTGCCGCCGATCCCCGGCGTCGGGAACTGGGCCACCGACCTCGGTCCGCTGATCGCGCCCGGCCACGACGGCGGCACCGCGTCCCTCTACCAGTCCAGCGGCATCTTCGGCATGTTCGCGATCCCCGCGAAGGTCGGCAACGGCGCCAAGGGCAAGGAGCGGGTCAAGGAGCTGCTGAGCATCCTCAACTACCTCGGCGCGCCCTTCGGCAGCGAGGAGAACACCTTCCTCACCTACGGCATCGAGGGCTGGAACTACGACCTGACGCACGGCACGCCGGTGAAGTCCACCAGCACCGCCCGCCGCGCCGAACTGGCCGGGCAGTACTTCAACGAGCCCACCGAGACGGTGCTCTACCTGCCGGGACCGCCCAGCATGTCGGTCACCGCCCAGAAGCAGGCCGAGAAGCTCATCCCGCACACCGTCGCCGACCCGACCGTCAACCTCATCTCGCAGTCCTCGGTCTCCAAGGGCCCCGCGCTCCAGCAGAACCTGAACGACGCCTTCGTCGGCATCGTGACCGGCCGCAAGCCGGTCAGCGCGCTCAAGGAGCTGCGCAGCCAGTGGTCCGGGCAGGGCGGCGACGCCATCCGCCGGGAGTTCCAGCAGTCCCTGGCCAAGAGCCGGTAGGGGCGGCCGACGTGACCGTGCACAGCACCGACCGACCGGCCGGCCGCACCACCCGGCCGCAGCGCACCCTCCGGCCGCGGGCCCCGCGCGGCGCCCGACCGCCCACCGCGAAACGACCGCTGTGGGTCCGGATCTGGCGCGAGCGGTGGATGTACGCCCTCTTCCTGCCGGGAGTGGTGTTCTTCGTCGTCTTCGCGTACGTGCCGCTGCTCGGGAACGCCGCCGCCTTCCAGAACTACTCGCCCTTCCTGGGCTTCGGCGGCTCGCCGTGGGTGGGCCTGGCCAACTTCCGGGACCTGTTCTCCGATCCGCAGGCGCTCACCGCGATCCGCAACACCCTGATCATCAGCCTGCTCCAGGTGCTCTTCGCCTTCCCGGCGCCGATCGCCCTCGCCCTGCTGCTCAACAGCCTGATCTCGCCGCGCATCAAGCGGATCGTCCAGTCGATCGTCTACCTGCCGCACTTCATCGGCTGGGTGATCGTGATCTCCATCTGGCAGAACGTCCTCGGCGACACCGGCGGCGTCAACCAGCTCTTCTCGCACATCGGGATGAGCACCGCCCACCTGATGACCGACGCGAGCACCTTCAAGGGCCTGCTCACCGCGCAGGTGGTCTGGAAGGAGACCGGCTGGGGCACCATCATCTTCTTCGCCGCGATCTCCAACATCAGCACCGAGCTGTACGAGGCGGCCGTCGTCGACGGCGCCGGACCCTGGCGCCGCACCTGGCACATCACGCTGCCCGGCATCGCCAACGTGATCGCGCTGCTGCTCATCCTGCGGATGGGCGACGTGCTCACCGTCGGATTCGAGCAGATCATCCTCCAGCAGAACGCGGTGGGCAACGACGCCGCGCAGGTGGTCGACACCTTCGTCTACTACAACGGCGTGCTCGGCGGGAACTGGGGACTGGCCACCGCCGCCGGGATCTTCAAGGGCGTGGTCGGCACCGTCCTGGTCGTCGTCGCCAACAAGACCGCCAAGCGGTTCGGAACGTCAGGGGTGTTCTAGATGAGCAGCAGGGCCGAACTTCCGGCGTGGCGCGAACGACCCACCGCGCTCACGCAGTTGATCAAGGCGGTCGTGATCGCGCTGATCGTCACGGTGATGCTCTACCCGTTCCTGTACGTGGTGACCTCCAGCTTCGCTACCCCCGCCGCCGCCAACTCCGGCGGGCTGCTGCCCACCTCCTTCTCGCTCGACGCCTACCGCAGCATCTTCTCCGGCGACGTGGTCACCCGCGCGCTGCTGGTGTCGGTGGGCATCACGGTGGTCGGCACCGTGCTGTCGGTGCTGTTCACGGTGACCACCGCCTACGGGCTGTCCCGCACCAAGGACGTGCCCGGCTCCAAGGCCGCGCTCTACCTGATCCTGCTCACGATGCTCTTCGGCGCCGGCATCATCCCGCAGTACCTGCTGATCAGGAACCTCGGACTGGTCGACTCCTACTGGTCGTTGATCCTCCCGGGCATGGTCAGCGCGTTCAACCTGGTGGTGGTGCGCAACTTCTTCATGGAGATCCCCGCCGAACTCCTGGAGTCCGCCCGCATCGACGGCGCCGGCGAGCTGCGCATCCTGCTGCGGATCGTGCTGCCGCTGTCCCGGGCGGTGATCGCGGTGATCGCGCTGTTCTACGCCGTCGGCTACTGGAACAACTTCTTCAACGCGATGCTCTACCTCAACGACAGCACCAAGTGGCCGATGCCCCAGGTGCTCAACGAGTACGTCCTCCAGGGCGGCCAGCTCTCCACGGTCACCGACCTGCACCAGGCCGCGCCGCCCTCGCAGACCGTCCAGATGGCCGTGGTGGTCATCGCCACGGTGCCGATCCTCGCCATCTACCCCTTCGCCCAGCGCTACTTCACGAAGGGAGTCCTCACCGGAGCCATCAAGGGCTGACGCCGCCGCGCGCCGCCCGACGCCTGACCGGAAGGAGCCGCACGATGAACGACCGCACCTCCAGCACCCCCACCCCCGACCCCGCCGACCCGCTGCGACCCGCCGACTCCCCGCGCCGGCCGATCAGCCGGCGCGCGGCCCTCGGCCTGGCCGCCGGCGCCGGCCTCGCCGCGACCGGCGCCCTCGCCTCGCCCGCGGCCGCCGCCACCCGCGCCGCCGCCCGTACCGCCGCCCCGCGGACATCCGCCGCGGCCGCCGCGCAGGCAGTGACGCCCGCGCGGACCGGGGTGCCGCACCTCGGCGCCTACCGCTGGGGCTCGCCGACCGGGCCGGCGAACGTCACCGCGTTCTCCCAGTGGGTCGGCGACCCCGCCGTGTGGGGGCTGGACTTCCTGGCCACCGACACCTGGGACAACATCGCCGACCCGAGCTGGCAACTGCCGGCGTGGAACACCTGGGTGTCCGCGCAGGCCGGCCGCAACCTGGTGCTGTCGGTGCCGATGCTCGCCGGCGCCTGGGACCTGAGCGGGCCGGTGAAGGGCACCGCCGCCGGCGTGCCGGTGTCGCTGGCGGCCGGCGCCGCGGGCGACTACGACGGCTACTTCCAGTCGCTCGCCCGGACCCTGGTCGCGAACGGGCTGGGCAGCGCGTGGCTGCGCGTCGGCTGGGAGTTCAACGGCGGCTGGTACGCCTGGCGGGCCTCCTCCGACACCGCGCACTGGCCGATCTTCTTCCAGGCGATCGTCGGCTCCATGCGCGGTGTGGCCGGCGCCGACTTCCGCTTCATATGGAACCCGGCGCTCGGCTACCAGCAGGAGCCGGCCGACCAGCTCTACCCGGGCGACTCCTACGTGGACTTCGTCGGCGTCGACGCCTACGACCAGTCCTGGGCGGCCAACACCTACCCGTGGCCGGCCGGTTCGACCGCCGCGCAGATCGCCGCCGCCCAGCAGACCGCCTGGGACACCGACATCTACGGCGGCGACCACGGCCTCGCCTACTGGAAGACCTTCGCGAGCGACCACGGCAAGTACCTGGTCGTGCCCGAGTGGGGCGTCTGCGACCGCACCGACACCCACGGCGGCATGGACAACCCCGGCTTCGTCCAGAACATGTACGACTTCATGGTGGGCGCGAACGTGCCCTACGCGTCCTACTTCGACGTCAACGCCTCCGACGGCGCCCACCAGCTCTCCCCCGGCGCGGACGGCAGCGGCAACCCGGTCACGACCGAGTTCCCGCAGTCCGCCGCGAAGTTCCTGACCCTCTTCGGCGGTCCCAGTGCCTGACCGCGACGTGTCCCACCGAGAAGCGGCCGCACCCGGGACGGGCCGGGAAGGACGTGGCGCCGTGAACGGGCTCGACCGGCGCGGATTCATCGGGCTGGCGGGGACGACGGCCGGGCTGGCCGCGCTGTCCGGCCTCGCCCCGACCGCCGCCCACGCCGCGTCCGCCGGCTCCCGCGCCGCCGGGCCGGCCGCGAAGGCCGCCCCGCACGGCCTGCCGCCGGCCCGGCGGGGCCTGGGCGTCTACCACTGGGACCGGCAACCCGGCGCGATCAGCGACTTCGCCGAGTGGGTCGACGGGCCGGTCGCCTACGCCGCGGACTTCCTGCTGCGCGACAGCTGGGACTCGCTGGCCGGCGCCGGCCGGCTGTCGTACTGGCAGCACACGCCGTGGGCGCGCCGGATGGTGTGGGCGGCCTACCCCTTCCCCGACGGCCAGGGCGACCTGGCGCAGGCCGCCGCCGGCGCCTACGACACGCACTACGCCGACCTCGCCCGCAACTTCGTCGCCGCCGGCATGGGCGACGCGGTGATCCGCTTCGGCCACGAGTTCAACGGCAACTGGTACCCCTGGTCCCCGCTGAACGACCCGAACGGCGTCGCGGCCGGCGAGACCGACTTCGCGGCGGCCTTCCGGCAGTTCGCCACCGCCGTGCGCGCGGTGCCCGGCGCGCGCTTCCGACTCGTCTGGAACCCCGTCCCCGGCCAGTCCGGGGTGGACCTCGCCCGCTGCTACCCCGGCGACGCCTACGTGGACTACGTCGGCATCGACATCTACGACCAGGACTGGAACGTCTACAGCCCCGGAGTGCCGCCGACCGACGCGCAGCGCGAGCAGGCGTGGCAGGACCTGCTCACCGGCGGCAGTTGGAGCATCGACGCGATCCGGCAGCTCGCCGCCGACCACGGCAAGCGGCTGGCGGTGCCCGAGTGGGGCGTCTGGCAGGACAAGGTCGGGCACGGCGGCGTCGACAACCCGTACTTCGTGCAGCAGATGTTCGACTGGATGAACACCCACGACGTCGCGTGGAACGTGTACTTCAACGTCTACGCCAGCGACGGCAACCACGACCTCTACGACACCTACCTCTTCCCGGCGGCCTCCGCGCGCTTCCAGCGGCTGTGGAACCCCTCCGGCCGGCTGCCCCGCCCCCGGCGGACCGCCTCCGGCACCCTCCACCCCACGGGTGCACCCGGCCCCACCGCCTACCCGCACGGCACCCGCGTGCTCGCCGCGCACACCGGCACCTTCGCGCAGCCCGCCGGCACCAGGGCCCGGCCGTACGGCGACCCCTGGGCGGAGGAGCGGATGGTCGCCTCCCTCATCCGGGCCGGCGCGGCCACCGCCCCCCAGGTGTCCTACCCGGACGCGCCCGCGGCGACCGCGCTCATGGTGCGCTACCAGTGCCCGGTCGACGGCGACCTCTACTTCTCGGTCTACGTCGACGGCGTCAAGGCCGCCGGCCAGGTCCACCTGCCGGCGATCGACCGGACCCTGCCCGCCCGTTACGCGATGGTCACCGTCCCGGTGGACGTCCCGGCCGGCGCCACCGTGACGCTCCAGATCGACGCGGACGACGACCGCAGCGTGTCGGCCGGTGTCTGGGACTACGTCAACGTGGACACGATCGGCTTCGCCACGAAGGGCACCGCCGGCTGAGCCCGCCCCGCCGGCCGTCCCCCGGGGGCACCCGTGGGGCGGCCGGCCCATCGACTCGTCGACCTCCGCGGTCACCACCACCTCCACGATCGGACACCGGAACCGTGCACCTGTTCTCGGTCCCCTGCGGGGACATGACCGCCCGCTACGAGCACGACGCCTCCTCGGGGGCGGTCGGGCTGTCCCTGGTCCCGGCCGCGCTCGACGGCGTGGACCGGCCGGAGGGCGGGGTGGAGCCCCTGGTGCAGTTGTCGGTCGTCGGCGACCGGTCGGTGGACCTGTGGTCCCAGGGCGCGACGCTGCGCAACCGCTCGACGACCCGGGCGCTTGCCCTCAGCGCCCACCGGGTGGAGCGCGGCGAGGACGGGGTGACCATCACCGTGGAACTGCTCGCCCCGGACGGGCTCCGCGCCGACCACGTGCTGCGATGGCGCCGCGGCGAGCCCTGTGTGGAGATCGAGACCAGCGCCACGAACGGCACCGACCGCCCGCTCACCCTCCAACTGCTGGGCAGCTTCTGCCTCGACGGCATCCCCGCCGCCGGCGCCCCCGCGGACACCGTCGTGCACCGGGTGCGCGGCGGTTGGTCCAGCGAGGGCGCGCTCACCAGCCAGGACCTGCACGCACTGGGCCTGGAGGGCTGGCCGCGCGAGGCGCTGCGGGTGGAGCGCTACGGCCAGCTCGGCACCATGCCGGTCCGCGGCCACGCCCCCTGCGTGGTGGTCGAGGACCGCGGCGCCGGCGCGGTGTGGGGCGCCGTGCTGTGCTGGCCCGGGTCATGGCAGATCGAGCTGTACCGGCGCGGCGGCGCCCTGTCGGTGGCCGGCGGGCTCGCCGACGGCGACGCCGGGCACTGGCGCAGGACGCTTGAGCCCGGGGAGACGTTCACCGCGCCGCGCGCCTGGCTCACCACGGACGTTCTCCGCGGGCCCGAGCCCGGCGAGGAGGAGGCGAGCCCGGACCGCGGCGCGGGCGGGGAGCCGCGCGGCGGTCCGGACGCGCTTCACCGGCACGCCGTGGACGGCTGCTTCCGGCGGCTGGTCGCCATGCAGGACGCCCGCGGCCCGCGCGACCGCGCCACCGAGTACGAACTCCCCGCCGTCGTGAACGAGTTCGCCACCACCTGGGGCCGCCCCACCCACGACCGGATGGTCGAGATGGCCGAGCGGCTGGCGGGGACGCCCGTCAAGTACCTGGTGGTCGACGCCGGCTGGTACGCCGGCGGGCACGGCGACTGGGACCGGGTGAAGGCCGACGCCTTCCCCGACGGGCTCGCCGCGACGGCGAAGGCGGTCCACGAGCACGGGATGGTGCTCGGGCTGTGGGTCGAGGCCGAGACCTGTGACGAGCACTCCACCGCGTTCTCGCTCACCGACCACCTGCTGCACCGCGACGGCGTGCCGGTCACCGCCGGCCAGCGCCGCTTCTGGGACCTGCGGCAGCCGCGGACCGCCGCGCTGCTGCTGGACCGGATCGCCTCGCTGGTCACCGACCACGGCATCGGCTACCTCAAGATCGACTACAACGAGCCGCTCGGCGCGGGCTGCGACGGCGCCGAGTCGCCGGGGGAGGGGCTGCGCCGGCAGGTCGCCGCGACGCTCGACTTCTACGCCGCCCTGCGCGCCCGGCTGCCGGACGTGGTGGTCGAGAACTGCGCCTCCGGCGGCCACCGGCTGGAGCCGGCGACCATGTCCGTCAGCGACGTGGCGTCCTTCTCCGACGCGATGGAGGGCGTGCACCTGCCGATCGTCGCCGCCGACACCAACCGGCTGGTGCCCGGGGCCCGTTCGCTGGTGTGGGCGGTGCCGCGGACCGGCGACACGCCGCGCGAGCTGGTCTACAAGCTCGCGTCGGGGCTGCTCGGGCGGTTCTGCCTGTCCGGGGACTTCCTCGAACTCGACGCCGAGCAGTGGCGGTTGACCGCCGAGGCGCTGGACGTCTACGGCCGGGCGCGGTCCGCGCTCGCCTCGGGGGAGTGGCGGCGGTACGGTCCGCCGACCGGCGGCTACCGCCGGCCCACGGGCTGGCAGGGGTTCGTCCGGACCACGGCCGACGGCAGCGCCGCCCTGGTGGTGCTGCACGCCTTCGCGGAGCCCCCGACCACGCCGGTCGCCGTGCCGCTGCCCCCGGGCCCGGCCTTCACCGCCGCCGCGTCGCTGCCGTCGCGGGGAGCGGTGCCGTCCGTCGAGGGGCGGACGCTGCGCTGGCTGCCGCCGGCCGAGTTCTCCGCGACGGCGGTCTGGTTGCGGCGGGCCCCGGTGCCGGCTAGCTGACGCGGCCCGGACCACGGAAACGGCGACGGCGGTGTCCCGGTGGGGCGGTCGGCGTCGTCGGCGGGCCGGGCGGTCGGCGGTGTTTCCGGGGCGGGCGGCCGGGCCGGTCAGGGGGCGGGTGCCGGTGATCGGCGGGGCGGGCGGCCCGCGGGCCGGGCGGCCCGGCGCGGTGCCGGCGGCCGATAGGGTGGCCGGGTGAACTCCGGACAAGCCACCTTCACCAGCGCGGTCACCGACTTCGAAACAGCGGTACGGGCGCGGGACGCCGGGGCCTCGGGCGCCGCGTTCGGCCTGCTCCAGCAGACCTTCCACGACGCCGACGACACCGAACTGGCCGCCGTGGCACCCCGGTTGGCGGAGTTCCTGCCCGAAGTGCCGCTCGGTCCGCGCGCGGTGGTCGCGGTCGTCATCGGCGCGGCGGTGGAGCGCGGCGCCGACCCGGTGGTCTGCGCGCCGACCGTGCTCGCCGGCGTCGGCGAAGCCCTCGCCGGCGCCGAGGAGTTCGCGGCGCGGTGGGCGGCCACCGGCGGCGGCGACCTGCCCGACCCCGAGCGGACCGACCCCGAGGACGCCGTCTTCGACCGGGTCGGCCAGCCCGCCACCGAGGCGTGGTGGACGCTGCCGCAGTGGGAGATGGCCGCGGTCGCGGTGCTCAACCACAAGCCGGTCCGCGTCGCGCTGGCCGACCGCACGGCGCTGATCGACGCCGCCGAGCGGGTCGGCGACGCGACCGGCGGGGGCCTGAAGTACCTGCGCTACATGCTCGCGGTCCTCGACGACGAGCCGCTGGTGGTGCTGCACCGCGGGACCGGCACCGGCTACCGGGTGCGGATCAGCGGCCTCGGCGACAACTTCCAGCTCCACACGCTGCTGGCCGGCGAACTCGTCGGCGGCGGGCACGTCCCCGGCGACGCTCCGGAGGCGGCGGCCGTGGCCGCGTGCCGGTCGGGCGCGAGCGGCGCGCCCGGGACGGAGGGCGCGCTCGACACCACCGGCTCCTTCGACCTGGCGGCAGCCGACGGCACCCGGGTCTGGAACGAGGGCATCCCCGCCGACATCCCCGCCGTGGAGGGCGTCCGCGTCCTCGTCCTCGACCCCCCGTCGTACGCGCGCGCCTGGTCCGCCGGCCGGCTGTTCTCCCACATGCCGGGCGAGCTGGTGCTCGAAGCCGTCCTCCCGGCGGAGGAGGCGGCCGGATGGCTGGCGCGGACCGCCCCGGCGCTGTCGGCCCGAGGCGCCTGAGCGCATCGCGGGGCATCGCGCCCGGGTCGGGGGATTCGGCCGGACCGGCGGTCATCGGGGCGCCTCCGGGGCCGCCATACTGGGGGCCAGGCAGGTCCGGTACGGTCGTCCGCCCGGTGACGGTGGGGCGGGCGGACGCCTCCGCACGGGCGTCGCGGGTGCGGGACGGAAAAAGGGGACTGGGACAGGAGTGAGGCCGGTGCAGCGCATCAACTTCGACGATCCGGACGTCGGCAAGGACGAGGATCTGCGCGTCGTGTATCGGAACGAGCTGTTCACCGGTGAGGTGGAGGAGTTCGCGGGCGACGCCCGGGTCGCGCTGAGCACGTACCGGGACGGTGTGCCCGACG